>NZ_QTMH01000002.1:0-339894 GCF_003603065.1 Bacteroides sp. AF20-13LB | reverse complement strand
GCCTAAATGAGCACCAGTTTGTGACCTTACTTGGCAGGATGCGACTTTATCAGTGCTTGCCACAAGGCTATCAGAAGGCTATCCCCAGAATGCTGCTTACTGACACACAGATAAACAGTGTAGCTAAAGCGTATATCAATGACGATAACTTTGGCAGTCTGGGCAGTGACCTATCCATGTGGAAGTTCTATAACCTGCTTACTGGCAGCAACAAGAGCAGCTACATAGACAGCTTTCTGGATAGAGCCTACAACGCTACAGAACTGGCAACGGGTATTGCATCCGCTCTGCATGGTGATGAAAAATACAGCTGGTTTCTTTCTTAGCTGTATCTGGAATTATATCCTATTACTGGTTTCTCAAAACTGGAGATTATGCTACGGAATTTATTCTACGTGTTATTGGCTACTTTGGTATTCTTCATTGCAATGGCATTATTCCCACTTATAGCGGTGGGATATATCCTGCTATTGGGCTATGCCATTGTTAAAGGATAGCTTAGTATGGAGGACATCTATATAATAAGGTATAGGTGTCCTCTTACTGTTAATGGGAGAAATGTTCACTTCTTTACAAAGTGAATGTTTCTTTGATTATCAGCAAGTTGGATATTCCAGCTTAAAAATGATATTCACTTTTATTTATTTACATACAAAACTGAACATTATGAGTTTAAAATATTCAAGCACCACAGCAGATTATCTGCAATGGAGCGAAGCAATGAACTTGATAAGAAAACTGGCTAAAGATGGAAATTACAGAATTTCCATTCTTGTTGCTCTGGGCTGTTTCACTGGTCTAAGAATATCTGACATTCTGGCTTTACACTGGAAGCAGATACTAAATACCAGTGAATTTACAGTGATAGAGAAAAAGACAGATAAGGTAAGAACTATTAGGATAAACGCCCAACTTGGGCAGCACATTAAAGAGTGCTATGAACAGATAAAGCCTATAGGGATTAACGCACCTATTTTAGTGAGCCAGAAAGGGACTGTTTTCACTATCCAAAGAATCAATGTGATACTAAAAGAGGTGAAAAAGAAGTATAAATTAAAGGTCAAGAACTTTAGTTGTCATTCACTTAGAAAGACTTTTGGCAGGCAAGTTTATAACATGAATAGTGACAATTCAGAACTTGCCCTAGTAAAACTCATGGAACTGTTCAATCACAGTTCTGTAGCCATTACTAAAAGATACTTAGGTTTGAGGCAGGAAGAACTACTTAATACTTATGACTGCCTTAGCTTTTAACACACAAGTTTAGTTCTAATACAAACGCTTTTCGTATATTTGTGCCGTTCCAGTAATGGAATAACATATTTATTTAACGAAAGGCGTTTTGCATTATCCTTGTCTCTAAAGTTCGCCAAAATTTTACACTACGAGGATATGCACAACGCCCATACTTGGCTATATACCTGCTTTCTGGCAGTATATCATAGTCTAGGTGTGGGCAACTTGTGTGTATTTGTAGTGTGGGTGTTTGGCGATACCTAGAGACAGATATGCTGATAGTTCCCACACCTTTCTTGTATGTAGAAATTGCATCTTTGGGAACTGGATGTACAATTAAATGCAAGAATTATGAAACACATATCATTACAGTTGTCCCCAACCTTGTTTGTACTTTGCATGGCAGGTAAAATGTTAAATCCTTTACAAATTCATAGATTAGGCATTTTTATCTAAAAATCTTTGTGCAGGAATGTAATTTAATTAATATCTTTGAAAGCAAATAAGAAGGCATTGCATTAGCCTTTTTCATAGAGGCTATTTCAGTCCTCCAGTGTCTTGAATACTATGTGAAACAACTTCTGAAAGGGGACAAGGAAGTAGAAATTTACATTTAGAGGGAAGAGGTTATTTAACTAATCTGTAAATGAGAATTCTATACTAAAGTAGAAATATAATTTATCTAATGAATATATAGTTATATGGCACCAACTTTTCGTTTAAGTCCAGAAAGCCTGCAAATGATTGAGAATATCTGTAATGGCTTTAGAAGATTTGAGAATTATCATATTGTAACAACTGATGATAATTGGAGTACTGGAACATTTCATGTTGATGTTTATCACATGGGACGCTTTTGTTCTAAATATATGTTTTGTCCCACTCTGAATGGTAAAATTGGTTCAATAGCCATATATGGCGTTGGACTACCTGACCATCTAAAAAAAATACAAGCATCTATGAACTGTTTTGGTTTAAGTGTTGCAGAAGTTTCCATAGACAAAGAAGGAATGTCTCCTTATGTGGATGTAGTGCTAGCTCCTTATTAAAGTGTGTATACCTATAATATGATAAATTTTTATTCCTTTCTAATATTTTGATTTGCAGATTGTAATATTCAATTTGTATATTATGGATTAATATTAGTAATGATTGGGTAAAGCTAAGTGATTTTAAACAAATGTAAGTATAAATCTTTATTTTTAATACAATGACAGACTTTTATAAGAATTTAATGAACAGTATCAATTCTGAAAAGGAAAGAAACGCCAAAATGATGGGAGCGTTAAGAATTGAGGATAAAGCTGCAATTTTACAGCTTGTATGCCAATTGATTATTTCTGCGGATGGCGGTATGATAGAAGAAAGGGACGATTGTGTGGTAGATTATGTTCTGAAAGAGTTAGGATATGATACAAACACTAGCTCTGGGGCAACGGACGGCAATTTATTATGGAATCGTGCTACTGAATTCAACCCATTTGAAGCATTCCAGATAGTATCAGAACTTGATAGGGATGTGAAAAATATGGTTAAGACCATATTACTGCAAATTTGTAAAATGGGAGGCAATTTTGTAAATAGAGTGGATATTGCCCAACAGATATTTCAAAGAACAAATATTGAATATTATCCAGTAAACTTGACATTATGATAACACGGGCAGAAGCTCAACAAATAACCGTTTCTTCTTATAATGACTTATGTAATAGGCATGGAGGAACGGTTAGAGGAAATGATACTATCTCTGATATAGTGAATGTTGGATGTCACTACCTCTTGTCCCATTACAAGGATATTGTACAAACTGCTGATAAAGACGAAGTATATGACTTGGTTCCTCTGAACTATAAATATATGGCAGAAGCAAAAATTATAGCAGGGGCAATGAAACAATGGTTGCCAGATTTATTGACTCAACAACATATTGATGGTATTGCTTCCATGATTATCCTCAATATAGGTTGGTCTGGAATGTGGAATTTTTTATGCGATTATTTTAAGCAAGAGCATGATAGAGTAATATGAAAACATTCTTACTGGACAGCTTTAACAGATATAAAAGATTTAGTGAGGAATTGGATGTTAGGACTATATTGTGTAATAAGCCTTGGCTGATATTCAATGATTGTGGGGACAAGGAATTATATGTTTTTCAAGAAGACGGTTCTCTCATTGCATCAGTAAATGGTAATGTTACCAATGCTAAATGGCAATATATACCTGCCAATAAATCTCTTGTTGTTTCTTTCAAGGAACAATCATATATGTTTCATCCTTCGTTTATTAATAACGTCATATTCGCTTTACAGCAAGATGGCACAGAAAGGTTTGCCTTTATGATAAGTGAAGAGCAAAGTGAATCTTTTTATCCTAAATCTCTTAAAGAGCTGAATAACTATTTTGAAGGAATAGAACGTAAAAGAAACGAAGCGAAAGAACAAGAGAAAAGATGGCTGATTGAACAGCAACAGAAAGAGCAGCAACGAATAGAGGAAGAGAATAAAAGACAGCAACAATATCGTATAGAGCAGGAAAGACAACGACAAGAGGAAGCTAGAAGAGCAGAGGAGGAGCGAAGAAGAGAAGAAGAAAAACTTGCAGAAATCAAGAAAGAGAATGATATATTAAAACAATACAAATTATTTTTGGCTGCAAAAGTTTTAGGCTATAATTTAATAGGAATTATAACTGTAACACTCACAATTTTAACATATAATAGCGCCACTGACGGGGTTTGGGTTATTGTTCCTCTTATAGTTTTCTGTATATCATATTATCTTCATAAAGCAATTATTTCATGGCTACGGAGAAGAATAATATCTAATCATTTACAAACTAAAAAGAAGAAAAAAGAAAAGGAAGATAGAAAGAGAGAAGAAGAATGGGGAAGGTATATAAAGCAGAGAGACCAAAGAGATTTTGAACAAATTGAAAAGCATAGAATGGAAAGAGAAAGACAAGAAAAAAGAATGAGAAGAAAAAATTATAAAATTACGAGGTGGCTTAATAAAATGCTTTTGAAGTGATTGAATTAAATGAGGTGAAATCAACAATTAGAATCACTTTAAGACTTGTTTGGAATAACATACCCGTCTATAAAATCATTTTAATAAATGGAGAATGAAAATATTTAGAATATTAATAGTATTGATGGCATTGGTTTCTGGATTTTATGCTTGTGTAAATAAAGAAAACGAAACTAGAGATAATGCCATTGACAGTACATTACAAACTAATGCCACTGCCATACTGGAAAGCAAGTTGTCTGAACTTAATGCCCAATCTGGGCAGGTAATTGTTATGGAAGTCCAGACTGGGCAAATAAAGGCTCTGGTTGGACTTGAAAGGAAAGACAGTGCAGACTACCAACCATGCGAGAACTTCTCTGTACAACAGCCTACTGGCTTGATGCAGGGTGTCTCGCTATTGGCTGCACTGGAAACAGGAAAGGTGAAAATGAGTGATAGGGTGAATGTTGGCAATGGCATTTATGTCTGTAAGGGAGATACTGTTTTCGACCATAACTGGCATAGAGGCGGCTATGGTGAAATTACGGTAAAGCAAGGACTGGCTAGTGGTTCAAACATTGCTACAGTCAAGACTATGGAGAATGCTTTTGGTAACAATGCACAAGCATACTTTGATGTATTGTCAAAAATGAGCTATGGCAAGCCAGACAGTATCAATGGCATTCTGCAACCTTATAGGATTACAGAAAGAAATATCACTTGGGACTGCATAGGATATGGACAGTCTGTTTCTCCTATTCAAGTCCTTACATTCTACAATGCTATCGCCAACAATGGGAAAATGGTGCAGCCTCAACTATACAAGGACAGTGTAGTGGTTATCAATCCCCAGATAGCAGATAAGGCTAATATCGACAGCTTGAAACTGGCACTGGCATATAATGTTACAGACGGACTGGGGCAACCTGCCAAGTCAGATAAGACTACCGTAGCAGGAAAACAAGGCACTATCATAGTCTCTACAGATGATGGCAATACAATGTATGCAGTGGAGTTCTGCGGCTACTTTCCTATTGACAATCCCAAGTATAGTATTATTGTTTCCATTAACAAGACTGGTTTGCCTGCTAGTGGTGGGTTGATGGCAGGTGATGTGTTTAGGCAAATAGTTGATTGCATGATTTATAGACATTTAGAAATAAATTAACACGTTTGGGTTATATTCAAATGGTTTCATAAGAAGAAAGGACAAGTCCTTAAAAGTGAAAAGCCATATAGCATTATTAAATGTGGCATTACCCTTGCATACATAGAAGAACTAAAAGCAAACGAGATATTTGTGTTTGGAAGTAACCTGCAAGGCATACATGGTGGCGGTGCGGCACGAATAGCAAGAGAATGTTTTGGTGCTATCATGGGGCAAGGAGTAGGGCTACAAGGACAGTCTTATGCCATACCTACTATGCAAGGTGGAGTGAAAACAATAAAACCGTATGTTGATGAATTTATAAAATTTGCTCAAATTCATACAGAATTTCATTTTTTGGTAACAAGGATTGGCTGTGGCATTGCAGGCTTTAGGGATGAAGACATTGCACCGTTGTTTGAGAATGCCATAAATCTATCTAATATAAGTTTGCCAAAAGAATTTGTAGACATTATTACATTTTGATTATTTTTTAAGTGTAGGTGATATATGTTGGCAGTAGTTGATTATATAAATCTTTAATAGCTTTTGCGATGAAAATTATATTTCTGGATTTTGACGGTGTAATGGATACCGCTTATTACGATATGGTTCTTGTTAGTAAAGGCTTGCAAGAGGTTGATGAGTATGGTGTATTATTTGACCCTGCATGTGTTAGGAACTTAGAAACTATAATTAGAAAAACAAAAGCGGATATTGTTGTAACTTCTTCTTGGAAATACCTAATGTCTTATGAAGAGTTTTTAGAAATGTGGAATGCAAGAAATCTACCAGGCTTTATAACAGATACCACACCCAATATTAGTAATCACCGTGGGGATGAGATAGACGCATGGATTAGAGAATGCAAAACAGAATGTGAGTATGTCATTATTGACGACCTTGATGCAAATAATTTCAATGAGCATCATTTACCGCATCTGATAACGGTCAATCCTTATAATGGATTAGACGAAATTGCAGTGAAACAAGCTATTGAGATATTAGGTATGGATGTTAGCTAAATAATAGAGTGTTGAAGTGACAACATTTGATTTTACCGTATGGCTTAAATGTGAGAATGGAGGTAAATTATGAACATTAAAAGAGTAAATGGAACTGTGTGCCACCAAAAAACAATACTCATACTATATATTAATTTAGTTATCTGATAATTGATACATTTTTTCATATAAAATGGCATAAGTGGAATTATGAAACGTGAATTTAAAAGCGGTGAAGTAGTATTGGAAGTATATGATGCGTCTCTTAGAATTGTAATGGACCATTTACTTCCACCATACGAAGAGAATGGAGAATGTAGCTATACTATTAATATAGCAGGTAACGAGAACTTTGGAGGGGGATTTCCACGTAAGTATGTGGAGAAGCAAGTAGATGAATATCTAGATACAATAAGAGAGTTCATTATAGAAGGATTAATTAGTAAAGGTAATCTTAAATGAATTAATATGGATAATGAAACAAAGACAGCAAGTGAGATATGGGATATTATGGAGGAATTAGGAATTGCAGTAGACAAATCTTTCATTGAGCCCTGCGATTTAACTCCACCCACTTTAGAGGAACTATGTAGGATGTTTGGAGTTAACAGCTTAGAAGAACTTAGAAACATGCCTCCTAGTCCAATGGCTTTTTGATATTAATAAGAAGAATTATGATAAGAATGACAAGTAATGATTATTATGACTTCTTGGAGAAGGTTTTAGAGAGATACGAAGCAGGAGAGCTATCAGAGGAGGAAGCAAGACAAATGATAAACGATGTTGATGTCAGTGACTACAAAGCAGACCCACGTCCAATAGCTGACATTCCTGCCGAATGGTCTACAATAATAGCAACGCCAATTATAGCTAATAAAACTAATGATTATGTTACTAAAGACACTAAACAAGTTAATAGAGGAGAATAACATAGACCCAGAAGAGTTTGCTAAAGACCCTTATGGTGTTATTGATAGATTAGAAGATGAAGGGTTAAAGTGGCTATTATTAATGGCAATGGAGATACAGGATTAATAACTACAAATCTAAAAAAAATAATGGGAGGAACAAATAATGATAATGACAAATGAAGAGTACAGCGATTTTAGTAGAAATCTGTTTGATAAGTTTGAGGCAGGGGAAATGACAGCAGAGGAAGTATACGCAGAATTAAATAAGGTAGAAGGCGTTGTATTCTCTGGTCCGCCCAGACGTAACTTGCCAGAGAAGACTATTGAGGAGATTGAAGAAATAAAACGAGAATTCAACATTAAATGAATTGATATGGATAATGAATTATCAGAACCAATTTATGAGAATTACGATGAGGACTTACAAGCCTTTAATGGGACTGGTGTTATACTTACTAGTGAAGAGATAAAAGAATTGTTTAATTGTAAAGGAGAATGGGAAGTTACAGATGGAGTTACAGATATGAGTTTTTAGTTATTAATATATTCATCCATAGGAGGGACAACTTATGGATTTAATAGAAGAAATGTGGATAAGCAAACCACAAAGAAGAATAACTAAATTATCTGATTTATCAGACGGAGTTATAGCAAGAATAAAGTTTTATAATGCTAATAAGGAATATACAGTGAATAGCTTTAAGTTAATGTTTGAAGATTATAAGAAATCTATCTATTGTTGTCAAGACTTTATAAAATTATGCCAAATCATTAACGATTATGACTACATCGTAAACTATATTAATCAATCTCATTTTAAGAATGAATTGGATATATTTACCCCAGAATTTGATAAAAAACGTACTCACCATATGACATCTTATAGGTCAAATGAAGATGTATTACAAGTAAGAGTAATTTCCAATGAAGGAGATATAAAGAGCTATGATATGTCTGCAATAGGAATTACATTTAAAGATATATTTCACATTATAGATAAAGAACGTAATAACTATAAACCTTAAATGAATTAATATGACTAATGAACTAATGCCAAATAAACAACCGGAGTGCTTCACTCCCAATGCTCCAATTAAATACGCAACGGCAGGAGGAAGAGGAGTAATGATAGGTTGCGGAATTATGACAGCCTTATATGTCATAGGTGTAATTATAGGGCTATGCTTGGGATATAGTTGGAGTAGCCTTTTTCTACCTTTCCTGCCATTTATCATCATAGGTGTTATGGTGGAATTTCCATGCTGTATATGGAAAGGCTTTAAGAAGTTCTACAATCTGGGATATGATAAGGAATGTAGAATATAGCAAAGTAAAAACAAGACAAATGTAAGGTAGTAAGTGAAATTTCATTTACTGCCTTATTTTTTATAATACAGTGAACTGGAATATTGGATAAATTTGTTTCTTTGCAGCCATTGATTTTAAAAGATAATACCATGAATGAATATGTAGATTTTTATATGCAGAGATGCTTGCAGGTAGCCACAAGCATAGATGACAAAAGCAAACATATTATATTGAACAATATCAAGGCTATAAATTATGAGGAAGCTGTAAAACTCGCTGAAACCATAATCATAGATGATAACAAACGAAAATTATTGCTAAGTGAAGAAGTCTTTGTTAACGATAGCACTCTAGCTCAATATTTAGAAAAAGAAGAACTGGATGCGTTAAAATTATGGAGATTATCCGTATTGCTGTACGCTATGATAATGGGATGTAATGTTGCTGAACTATCCATATCTATAGCAGACCAATATTTAGACTTGTTCAACCACCTAAACGATGGCATGAAGGTTGCAAGTATTAGTATTGAAGTAGTGAGTAGGTTGCCAACAGAAACGAAGAAAGGTAAATCGCCAGTTAAAACCAAAAAGTTTACTATCTCTAGTCAACTACTGATTAATAAAATAAAACAAGCTTATTTAGAACTGCAAGATGATATTGTAACAGTAGATAACTTGAAGCATTATACAATTGAGAGGATTACCACTATGAATGAAATAGCAAACAAAAGAATCTTGAACTATTATTTTGCACAAGAATTGCAAGCCTTCTTGAGCAAATACAAAGGTGGAAAAATGTCCTCAAACAGAAAGATGCTTGTTTTATACATCCTATACTTGTTTGGTCGTTTCAAGAACAATGTTCCAGTAAATACAGATAATTATAGAGCATTAATGCGCGACTATAATAAATCTCCAATAAAACTTTCTCTATTCACAGTAAACGGGCAGTCGTTCCCCTTAATCTTACTGCCTAATCCAGAAATTGAAAAAATAAGGTCTAAATATAGAAAGTTCATAGAGGAAATGTGAAATTTCGAGATAATCTGATTCTTCACGAAAAGTAATTTATGGCTCCTTATCTTTGCCACCATAAAAACATGGTGAGCTAGATACCAAAATAAATCCCAAGGGCATGGGTACCATAAAATGACAGAAGAATTAGCACTTCAAGTTTTAACGCTAGCAGTGCTAGCAAGTAAAGGAATCAAGATAGCTAGGCTATCAGGTAATCGTAACTTTGACGAAAAGGTGGTTAAAGCCAAAATGAAGTCCATGAAGGCAAATGGAATGTTAGTTCCTGCTATCATACTGGATGCAATGAAGGTTATAGAAGCCGGATTGGAAATTGTAGATTTTGAAACGGGAGAAATCATTAGCGCAGCTGATGCAGCCCGGTACGTTGTGTTAGCGGATGCAAACCACCGTTACAAAGCTCATCTAAATCTTCTGGAAGCTAACAAGGACTTAAAAGACGAAGAAAAGTACAAAGGTGAGTTCTATCTTATCTATGCTTTGAATGAAGAAATTGCAGTCTCGAGAATGTTTTCAGAAATTAACATTTGTACAAATCCTTGGAAGGGAGGCGACTTTCCTAAGGGGGCTAAAATGGCGTGCAAAGAGAAACTTCCGCTACTTGATTTTATCGTGAAGCTTACTGAACAAGGTTATCCATTACCAACTGCCTCAAAATGGGGAACGTTTAAAGCGAGTATTACTAAAGAGATAATGGCAGATGCAATGGCAGGTAAGATAAGTGATAAATTACGGAAAACTAATGGATTGGAAAGAGGTGAGAAATTATTAAAAGCAGCAGAAGAACACCTCTCTAAAGAGGTTCTCAAAAGTCGAACTCTCGTTGATTGGGTTATCAATAAATACGATGAAGCAGGCGATGAACAAAAAGTTAGTGTGATTGACAATCTGGTTGACTTCTTTTCAAGTTTGAGCAAAGAGAAAGCAGAGCAGATAGAGAAAGCCAAAGGACAACGAGGTGGCGATACCAAAGAGACCATTATAAATCGTCTTCTTAACAAATTCTACGAGCAGTTCACACAATCTCAAAGAACTTCTACTGATGAGTAAAATTAAAAGCCGGTTATCGAGATGATAGCTGGCTTTTTTGTTTATTGTACTTATAACTTTTTCTATCCCTAATAGTAGTTTATTCAATTTTATAAGTTATTTTTGTACAATTCTAGATGGGGTGTTTTAAGCCAAATATTTAATAATATCTCTGTAATTGCTTGTAAAACAGTATATGTTAGAAATGTCATACATGTTACAGAAATGTTACAAAGCGATTGACGATTGATAATTGACGATTGATAATTGACGATTGATAATTATCGTTAATCGCTAATCCTTAATCCCTTGTTTCAAGTATTCGTAAAAGCTATATTGCGACCGTACCTTCTCCTTTTGCGGTCGTGACGACTTCCAGCGGTTTCGCAACCGGTCGTCCACGAAGCAGGCTTTCCGTTTGTCCGACAGTTGTATGGATAGCATATCGATGAGCTCTTGCTTCAAGTCCGGGTCCAGAATGGGGGTGACGGCTTCGATACGGCGGTACAAGTTACGCCGCATCCAGTCCGGCGAGCCGAGGAAGAGCTTGGGTGCGCCGCCGTTGCCGAAGTACCACACACGGGCATGTTCCAGAAAGGTATCCACGATGCGTGTCACGCGGATGTTGTGGCTGTACTCCTGCCCGGGGATGAGGCAGCAGATGCCGCGGACAATGAGGTCTATCTCTACACCGGCTTGCGAGGCTTCGTAGAGGCGGTCTATCATGGCGGGGTCTTGCAGGGCATTCATTTTTAGGATAATCCGTCCTTGCTTGCCTTGCCGGGTCAGTTCTATTTCGTGATTGATGAGGCGGTTCAGTTCAGGAATCAGGTTGAAGCGGGCCACAAGCAGGCGGTGGAACACTGGATTTTCCTTTCCCTGCAGAGTACGGAACAAGTTGTGCAGGTCGTTTACAATCACCGGGTTGCAGGTGAATAGTCCGCTGTCCGCATAGAGGGTGGCGGTCTTTTCGTTGAAGTTGCCGGTGCTGATGTAGGCGTAGCTTGTCAGTTTGCGCCCTTCCTTATCGCGGCGTAGCACGAGGGCTACTTTGGCATGTACCTTTAGTCCTGGTATGCTGAAAATGATGTTGATGCCGGCGGCTTTCATCATCTCGGCGGTGGCGAGGTTGTTTTCTTCGTCGAAGCGGGCTTTCAGTTCCACAAAGACGGTGACTTTCTTTCCGTTCTGTGCGGCGGCTATCAGGGTGTTGATGACGGTGGAGTTCTCTGCCACGCGATACTGGGTCACCATGATTTCGCGCACGGTGGGTTCGTGGACGGCCTCATATAGAAAATGGATGAAGTGGTCGAAGGAGTGGTAGGGATAATGCAGCAGCAGGTCCTTCTTCTCCACATAGCGGAAGATGGATTCGCGTTCGTCCAGGCAGGTCAGCTTCATGGGCTGGGGTTTCTTGATGGGACGTACGCTTTGGTTGGGATTGGGCAGATGCCGCAAATCCTCCATGTTGAGGTGCTTGTCTCCCGGCACCAGCTCCCGGCGGTCTATGCGGTAGGCATCTACCAGAAAGTCGAGGAAGTCCTGGGGCATGGCGCGGTCGTATACAAAACGGCACACGGCGCCTATCTTGCGTTTCTTTACCTTCTTCTTCACCTGCTCGATGATTTCGGAGGTATTGGCGGCATCGTCTATCAGAATATCCGCATCGCGTGAAATCTTGATGCAATAACTGCTGTCCACTTCATAACCGGGGAAGATGGTATCCAGATTGGCCTTGATGATGTCTTCAATGAACATCAGATAATAGTCTTTCCCCACCTTGGGCAGCTGGATGAAGCGCGGCACTTTGCTGTACGGCAGTTTCATCACGAAATACTGGATGCGGTTTGGAGAACTGGCGGGAGCTCCTTTCAGATGAAGCCGTACGGCCAGATAGAGACGGTTGTCGCGCAGGAATGAAATCACCTTGTCCTTGCTTACGGGCACCGGGGCCAGATAAGGGAATATCTCTTCGCGGAAGAAGTTGCGCACGAAGTCGCGGTGAAACGGTTCTACGTTGCGGCTTTGATAGAATATGATGTGATGTTTCCGCAGGGCGGGCAGTATCTTCTGTTCGTAGATGCGGATACGTTCCTCCAGTTGGCGGTTGACTTCTTGGTTGATTTCATCTACCAGTTCGGCGGCAGACTGCATAGTCTCTTCATCGCTTTGCGAGGCTCCGGTGGCTATGGCCTTATGGTCGGCTACGCGTATCTTGTAGAATTCTTCCAGATTGGAAGAGTATATAGAAATAAAGTTGATGCGTTCGTATAGCGGCAATGTCTCGTCTTCCGCTTCCAGCAGTACGCGGTAGTTGAAGGAAAGCCAGCTGATGTCACGTTTGAAATATCTGTTGTCCATGGTGTTAAGGTGTTAATGTGGCATATTAGCACATTACCACATTGTATTCTTCCCAAATATAATTACCTTTGTCTTAATAAACAAAGGAAAGATGACAAAAGTTGGTTTATTATCGGATACGCATGGCTACTGGGATGAAAAGTACCTGCAATATTTTGAGGGCTGTGACGAAATATGGCATGCCGGTGACATCGGTTCGCTGGAAGTGGCACAGAAGCTGGCGGCTTTCCGTCCCTTCCGTGCCGTGTATGGCAATATTGACGGGCAGGAGATACGGCAGCTCTATCCGCAGATTCTCCGTTTCACGGTGGATGGGGCGGAGGTGCTGATGAAGCATATCGGCGGTTATCCCGGCAACTACGACCCTTCCATCAAGGGCAGCATTCTGGTGCGTCCCCCAAAGCTGTTCATCAGCGGGCACTCGCATATACTGAAGGTGAAGTATGACAAGACGTTGGATGTACTCCACATCAATCCGGGCGCTGCGGGCATTCAAGGTTTCCATAAGGTGCGTACGATGGTACGCTTTGCGGTTGATGGGGGAACGTTTAAAGATTTGGAGGTGATAGAACTTGCTGACCGATGATGTAGTTTGTTTATTTTCAATGGATTGTATTTACCGATTGCTTGCGCTATAGTGTAAAAGCCGTTACATGCTAATGTAAAGGTTGTTACGCTATTGGGTAAAGGCCGTTACACTATTTGGTAAAGGTCGTTACACGCTGAGGTAAAGACCGTTTCATCAAGGGGTGACGGCCGTTACGCACTGAAGTAAGCAAAACAATGTACCGGAGTAAGCAAAGCAATGAAGTAAAAAGATGAAACCAAGCCTTCACTTAATCGAATTTTTCCATTATCTTTGTACCCGAATAGCAAGTAGAGCCGTGGGGCATCGTCCTCCTTCTTATTTTATTCTCCATTTTGAAGTATCACCGAAAAAGAACTGAAATATGAAAGGAATTATTCTTGCAGGTGGCAGTGCCACTCGTCTCTATCCGTTGTCCAAGGCTATCTCCAAGCAGATAATGCCCGTCTACGACAAGCCGATGATATACTACCCGCTCTCTACACTGATGTTGGCGGGAATTCGCGAAGTGCTTATTATCTCTACTCCACGTGACTTACCCATGTTCCGCGAGCTGCTGGGAACCGGTGAAGAACTCGGTATGTCCTTTTCCTATAAGATACAAGAGAATCCCAACGGACTGGCACAAGCCTTTGTGCTGGGTGCAGAGTTCTTGGACGGCGGACCGGGCTGCCTTATTCTGGGCGACAACATGTTCTACGGTCAAGGCTTCTCCGCCATGCTGAAGCGTGCCGCTTCCATAGACAAGGGTGCCTGCATCTTTGGTTATTACGTCAAGGACCCCCGTGCCTACGGTGTAGTGGAGTTTGATGCCAACGGCAAAGCCGTCTCGCTGGAAGAAAAGCCTGCCAATCCTAAAAGCAACTATGCCGTCCCCGGACTGTACTTCTACGACTCCACCGTGACAGAGAAAGCCGCCTCCTTGAAGCCCTCTGCTCGCGGCGAATACGAAATTACCGACCTCAACCGTCTCTATCTGGACGAGGGCACGCTGAAAGTGGAGCTCTTCGGCCGTGGCTTTGCCTGGCTCGACACCGGCAATTGCGACAGCCTGCTGGAAGCCAGCAATTTTGTCGCCACCATCCAGAACCGTCAAGGCTTCCGCGTGAGCTGTATCGAAGAGATTGCCTGGCGCAAGGGCTGGATAGATGTAGACCAGCTGTATCGCTTGGGTGAACAGCTTGGCAAGACCGAATATGGCAAATACCTGATGGAACTGGCTGAATCGAAGCGATGAACTCTTTGTTCCCCAAAAAGAGAAGGAGAATAGTTCTCCTATAAAGGCCCGCTGACTTTAATTTTTAATTTATAATTTTTAATTCTCATGAAGACTTATCTCGTAACCGGTGCCGCCGGTTTTATCGGCGCCAACTATATTAAATACATCCTGGCAAAACATAATGATATTAAAGTGGTGATACTGGATGCCTTGACCTACGCAGGCAATCTGGGCACCATTGCCAATGACATTGACGATGAACGTTGCTTTTTTGTAAAAGGTGACATCTGCGACCGCGTGCTTGCCGACGAACTGTTTGCCAAGTATAAATTCGATTACGTAGTGAATTTTGCTGCCGAGAGCCACGTAGACCGTAGCATAGAGAATCCCCAGCTTTTCCTGATGACCAACATCCTGGGTACACAAAACCTGCTCGATGCCGCCCGCCGTGCCTGGGTCACGGGTAAGGACGAGTCCGGTTATCCCACTTGGCGCAAAGGCGTTCGTTACCATCAAGTGTCTACCGACGAAGTTTACGGCTCACTTGGTGCCGAAGGCTACTTCACAGAGCAAACCCCGCTCTGCCCGCACAGCCCTTACAGCGCCAGCAAGACGAGTGCCGATATGGTAGTGATGGCCTATCACGATACCTATAAGATGCCCGTCACTATCACCCGCTGTTCCAACAACTACGGTCCTTATCACTTCCCCGAAAAGCTGATTCCGCTTATCATCAAGAATATTCTCGAAGGCAAGAACCTCCCCGTCTATGGCGACGGCAGTAACGTGCGTGACTGGCTCTACGTGGAAGACCACTGCAAAGCTATCGACCTGGTTGTCCGCGAGGGTGTGGAAGGCGAAGTCTACAACGTAGGCGGTCACAACGAAAAGACCAATCTTGAAATCGTGAAGCTGACTATTGCCACCGTCCGCCGCTTGATGGAGGAAGAACCCCGTTACCGTGCAGTGCTGAAGAAACAAGTAAAAGCCGCCGACGGCACGATTGACATCAGCTGGATAAACGAAGACCTTATCACCTTCGTCAAAGACCGCCTAGGTCACGACCAGCGTTATGCCATCGACCCCACAAAGATTACCAATGCCCTGGGCTGGTATCCGGAGACGAAGTTCGAGGTCGGCATCGTCAAGACCATTGAATGGTACCTGAACAACCAGCCGTGGGTGGAAGAAGTGACCAGCGGTGATTATCAGAAGTATTACGAACAGATGTATGGAGGTAGAGGTTAAGGTTTAGGGATTAGGGTCTAACCGCTAATCCTTAACCTCTAACCTCTCAATTCAGCGCCACCGCTAACAGTAATCCTAAGAACAGCATATTGCGCGACGTCTCGCCCAGTATGCTGTTCAGCTTTTTACCGCTACCTATCTGTATCATTTTGCGCCACGTCAGTGCGTGCATATAGAGATAGACGCAGGGAGCCCAGATAAATTCCAGCGGAGTCAGCTTGCCCGTGTAGACAAACCAGAAGCAGAGCAGCACGGCGGCGATGCCCAGTGCCAGATACATATTCTCACCGAACTTCTTGCCGTAGCGTACCACCAGCGTACACTTGCCGCTCACGGCATCCTGCTCGCGGTCGCGATAGTTGTTCACCATCAGCAAGGTGTCTATGGCGAGGCCACTGACGAGCGACAGCACCACCACATCCATATTCAGCGTATAGGCCTGCACGTAGTAGGTGCCGCATACGGGCACGAAGCCGAAGAACACCAGCACCAGTACGTCGCCCCAGCCCCGATAGGAGAGCAGCGTGGTATAGAGGAAAGCAAACAGTATGCACACCACGCCCAGCACCACCAGTTCCCAGCCTCCGTGGGGCAGCTGCCCCCAGACGGTGAACAGCACTGCCAGCCCTGCCAGGCACGACAGTGTCAGTGCGATGCCGATGCCGGTTTTCATGGCTGCCGGCGTAATCCAACCTTCGGCGCAGGCGCGCTGCGGCCCCAGCCGGTCTTCCCGACGGTCGGTCCCTTTCTGGAAGTCGAAGAGGTCGTTGATAAAGTTGGCGGCAATCTGCATGCCGCAGGCAAAGAGGGCGCACAGCAGGGCGGGTGCGGTCTTGAACTGTCCGTCGCTGAAGGCAAGGGCACTGCCCAGCAATACCGGGATGATGGCTCCCGTCAACGTCTTGGGGCGGGCGGCGAGAAACCATGCGTAGGGTGAATTCTGTTTAATCTCGTTCATCGTAGTTCCAATTTAGTTCGGCATCTGCCAGCAAAAATACTGAAAATCCCTATATTTGTACCCACTTATGATGAAGAAGTTAGTCTACATATCCATTCTTTCTCTGCTGCTCTTGTCTTCCTGCCGTTCCAAGCGGATGATTACCGTGTCGTTGCCGCAGCCAGTCATGCAGGCAGACAGCACGCAGCTTGGCGATACTATCGGGTTGCCTGCCCGCCTTTCGCCGATGTTCACCTTTGACCAGTCTGATTTGCGTAATGTCCGCCGCCAGCCGGCGAAGGGCGAGGTAAAGAAACAGCAGATAAAGAAAACGGCACCGGTACAAAAGGTAATTGTGCAGCGAGGTACAAGAATCACATCGAAAACCACCCACGTAGGCTCGGCCTATAAGGGCGTCAGCCGCATTAAGACGTACGACTTCACGCATCGCGACGTGCCTGCCGCCTTCGAGGGCTTCCGCATCGCCTTTGTCTCCGACCTGCACTACAAAAGCCTGCTGAAGGAGGAGGGATTGAAGGACCTGGTCCGCCTGCTCATAGACCAGAAGGCCGACGTGCTGCTGATTGGCGGCGACTTTCACGAAGGCTGCCAGTACGTGCCGCCCGTCATGGCTGCCCTGGCGCAAGTGAAGACGCCGTTGGGCACCTATGCCGTGCTTGGCAACAATGACTACGAGGCTTGCTATGACGACATCGTGCGCGAAATGAGGCATTATGGCATGCATCTGCTGGAGCATAAGGTGGACACCCTGCGGCGTGGCGGCGAGCGGATTCTTGTGGCGGGCGTGCGCAATCCTTTCGACTTGGGCAAGAACGGCACATCGCCCACACTCGGCCTTTCGCCCGACGATTTCGTAATCCTGCTGACGCATACGCCAGACTATGCCGAGGACGTCCCGGTGACAAACTCCGATCTCATCCTGGCCGGACACACGCATGGCGGGCAGGTGACGCTGTTCGGGCTTTATGCACCGATAGTCCCCTCGCACTACGGGCAGCGGTTCCTCTCCGGGCTGAAGTACAACTCAAAGAACATCCCGATGATTGTCACCAACGGCATCGGCACTTCGCAGAAAGCCATCCGCATGTTTGCTCCCGCAGAGGTGGTGATGATTGTGCTGCACCGGCTGACGGACTGATTTATTCTTCGGGCATCAGCACCACTCCCAGTTTCTTCTTGCCATCCATCTTTACCACCATTGGCTGGTGGAAATGTACATGCCGCAGGTACTTCGTCTCGTGTACGGCAGGCTGTGCATTCAGGAATTCCTGGTTGTATACGCCGTCATTCATAAAGGCGTTGATGGTAAAGTATCCCACTCCAAAGGAGGTCAGGTTCTGGAAGAAGTGGGTTCCCTGGCTGGGGTCTACCCGGTAGTTGGTCAGTCCGGCTTCCACTATCACGCGGGCAGCGCTGATGTGCGGCCACTTCACGGGGATGCCGAGCCAGGTGTCACTGCTACCCCAGCGTCCGGGACCTACAAGGACATAGTTGCGGCCTTCGTCCAGGAACTGCTGGTTCAGCTTCTCTATCTCCCAGGCAATCTCCTGGTTGTGGGAGGCACTATAGTCGTCTGTCTTCACATAGATAATGTCATGTATCTCGTTCATGATGCCATGTCCCAATGAGTTGTTGGAACGGAGCAGTACCTGGTCGTCCGGAATGGCGGTAAGGTCTTCATCCAGCATCTCCTTGGTGTCGACTATCGGGCGGATTTGCAGCAGGTAGAAGGTGCCGGTTTTGTCCTTCTCGCGGCTCATGGTGGCGGCAAACTCTATCTCTACGGGACGGCGCATCTCCTGCTCTCCGTATTTCAAAGCCAGTTGCAGGATGCGTGGCAGGGGGAATACGTCGTGTTGCAGGATGTTGGCAAAGGTGATGACTTTGCGTCCACCGGGATAAAGCCCGTCGCGGATAATCTGGTCGTAAGGGTCGTAGGTGGAGGCTATGTAGTTCAGTGCTCCGTCCTTTTCCGCTTCTTTGACGTGCAGTTTCAGCAGGTTGAAGCCGTCGTCGATGGAGAAGTCGTGACCGGCATTGCGCAGGTCGAGGGCATAGAAGCGGGTCTGAGTCTCTTTGAGGGCAATCTCCATTTCGCTGGTTTGCAGCACCTGGTTGGGGTGATAGGGCGAGAAGCGGAGCGTCATGCCGCCGTCCACAATATATTTGCCCAAGCCGAGTGCCAGATTGACGATACCTTCTTCCGCCTTCTCGTCGCCGATGGGGTAGTAGTTGAGCGAACGTGCCACGCCGGACATGCTGGGGTAGTAGCGGTCACCATACTGGTTGCCCACTACCTCTTGTAGGATGACAGCCATCTTTTCCTGGTCGATAACGTTGCTCGTTGCCTGCATGTATGCCTTCGAGTCGCGGAAGTAGACCGAAGCATATACTCCCTTGATGGCATCGCTCAGCATGCGCAGCATCTCGTACTTGTCGTCCAGATAGGGAATCATGTAGGTGTTGTAGATGCCGGCGAAGGGTTGGTAGTGCGAGTCTTCCAACAACGAGGACGAACGGATGGCAAGCGGCGACTTCACCACGTCGAAGAAGGTGAAGAAGTCCTCCACCAGGCGGTCGGGCAGCTTTGCTTTGAGGAAGTAGCGCAGGATGACGTCATCGTCGGCATCGGACAAGGCTATCTGATACAGATTGTTGGTATCCATAAACTCGTCGAACACATCGGTACAGAGCACGATGGTCTTGGGGATGGCGACACGGGCATTCTCAAACTCTTCGAACTCGGGGTGATGCTTCACCAGGTTGTCGATGAAAGCCAGTCCGCGCCCCTTGCCTCCCAGCGAACCGTCGCCAATACGGGCAAAGTTGGAGTATCGGTCAAAGCGGTCGCGCCTGAAGACTGCCACTACTCCCTGGTTTTTCATCTTGCGGTATTTCACGATAGCCTCGAAGATAATTTTACGGTGGGCATCCACGTCTTGCAAGCTATTCCAGGTGATGGGCCGCAGGAACTCTGCCACGGGAAACATGGCACGCGAGTAGAGCCAGCGGCTGACGTGGTTGCGGCTGATGTGGTAAAGGAATGATTCTGCCGGAACAGCAAAAAGAATGTTTTGCAGCTCTTTGAGATTCTTTACGCGGGCAATCTCTTCCAGCGTGTCCGGGTTGCGGAAGATAAAGTCGCCGAAGCCGAAATTGTCTGATACAATACGGCGCAAGTCCACATCCATCTTTTTGGAATTCTTGTCGATGAAGGCGGCATCGTATTTGGCTGCATACGCTACGTTGTCCGATTCGCTGGACTGTATGATAAGGGGTACAAACGGGTCTTCCTTGCGGATGGCGGCACAGAGCTTGATACCAGCCAGTCCGTCCTTCTCGCCCCGTTCTACGCGGGGGAAGCGTACGTCGGTGATGACACCTAATATATTATTCTTATATTTTTGGTAGATGCCAAAGGCTTCTTCATAGGTACGTGCCAGTACAATTTTGGGACGTCCCCTCATGCGCAGTGTGCGCTGGTGGGCATTCAGTGCTTCGGTAGAGAATTCCTGGCTCTGCTTCAATACGAATTTATACAGATTGGGCAGGATGGAGGAGTAAAAGCGGATGCCGTCTTCCACCAGCAGGATGAGCTGCACACCCACTTCGTTGACGTCGTGCTCCAGGTTCATCTTGTCCTCTATCAGCTTGATGATGGAAACCAGCAAGTCGGTGTTTCCCAGCCAGCAGAACACATACTCAAAGGGACTGAGGTCTTCATTGGCAATGCGCTTGGTGATGCCGTGGCTGAAAGGGGTAAGTATCACCATCGGAATCTGTTCATACAGGTTTTTGATGTATCGTGCCACGTCGAAGCTGTCGTTGTCTCCCGTGCCCGGCATGCAGATGATGAGGTCGAAAGAGATGGAGGACAGCTGTGTCAGCGCCTCCTCGCAAGTGGAAACCTGCGTGAAACGGGGAGGGTAGCGCAAGGAGAGCGAAGTGTATTCATTGAATATCTTTTCGTCGATGCGGCCGTCATCTTCCAGCATGAAAGCATCGTAAGGATTGGCTATCAGAAGGACGTTGAAAATGCGCCGTGTCATGAGGTTGGCAAACTGTGTGTCCTTGAAATAGAGCTGGTTTAATTTGAACTTACTGAGCATGGCTTCTCATGATTTGTTGGTTTCGGAAGGCAAAAGTAATAGAAATCGAACCTATTCGGATAGTTTTTCGACCGTTTTTTTTATATTTATGCGTAATATTGCATCCGAAAAACAATATATGACCTATGTCTGCTCCATATCCGTTTCCATATAAATCCGTTGCATGTACATTTCTGCTGTTATGGGTGTTCGTTTTTTTGTCCGCTGACTTGTTTGCCGGTTCATTCCGCACCTTGGGTATCAAGGAGGGATTGGGCAGTCGGCAAGTATTCCAGATAAACAAGGATTCAGCCGGATTTGTCTGGGTGTATACTCATGTCGGGATAGATCGTTATGACGGGAATGAAATCAAGCATTACAAGTTGGACGGAATGGTTGATTCCAGGGACAATATCCAGTCTTCCACTACCATGATGTGTGATAGGGAGGGTATTGTCTGGGTTGCATTGAAGAATGGAAAAATCTATGCATACAACAAACTGACGGACTCTTTCCAATTGCGTGTGGACTTGGCCGATTACCTGCCTTCTCCGGTATTGTATAATATGCTGTTTGATGACGAAAACCGTTTGTGGTTGTGTATGTCGAAGGGGCTTTATTCTTGGGAAGAAAGTGCAGGACTGTCTTTTGCCGGATTGAAGGGGCAATCTGTCCGTTGCATGGTCCAAATGGAAGATGAAGTGTTTTTTGCAGGCACCGACAAGGGTGTCTTCCGGCTGACGAAGGCAGGAGCGGCAGGTTCTTCGTCTTTTGAGACGAGGCCGGTTGACCTGCATACAGAGATGCATGTGGAATCGCTCTATGTCTTCGGAGCGAAGCTGTTCATCGGTACCTTTTCAAACGGCGTATTTGTGCTTGACGGTCCCGAAGGGCAAATACATTCCTTGAATGACCGGATTCCTCATGTACCTATCCGTTCGTTTGCAAGGACAAAGGATAATTTGCTGCTGGTGGGAGCCGACGGTGCAGGTGTTTTTTGCATGGATGTCGCTACTGGAGAACTTTTGAACCATTATATGAATAACGGGGATGATGACAAAAGCTTGAGTGGTAATACGGTATCCGATATTTGTGTGGATGAATCCGGAGTTGTATGGATTGGCACTTCTACGAATGGCATCAGCTATCTGGATCCGGAGATGCCGGATGTCTATAGAATCAGGCACGAACGCAATAATGATAATTCCCTGAAGTCGGACCATGTAAATGTGATGTTTCAGGACTCGGAGGGAGATTATTGGTATGGTACAAACAACGGCGTCAGCCTCTATCAACCTCGGTCACGCAAATGGACCCACTATCTGGACGGTACGGAATATAGTGGCAAAGTGGTATTGGCGCTTGCCGAAGACTCCGGGGGAAACATCTGGGTAGGTGGCTATGGTATCGGTGTCTATTGTATTCATAAACAGACCGGACGGGTACAGAAGAAAGAGAAAAGAAATGCACATCCGGAGAAGGGAATGGCCACCGACTATGTTTATGCCATTTATGCGGAAGGGGATTATGTCTGGTTCGGTGGTATTGAAGGAGAGTTTACCCGTTACGATATACGGACGGATACTTATACATATTACCCGATTGATTGCATAGGTGACATAAAGCCGGGTAAGGGGGGCTCATTACTGATTGCCGGTTGCAGCGGGTTGGCCGTCTTTGATAAGAAGTCGGGAGACACGCAGTGGCATCAGACGTTTGGAGACATCTCTCTGCATTATCCTGTCCGTTGCCTGATGCAGTCCTCATCCGGCGATACCTGGCTGGCTACAGACGGGGAAGGCCTTATACGTGTTGGGCCGGATGGGAAAGAGGCGCATGCCTATACCGTAGATGACAATCTGGTTTCCAATTCCATCAACAGCCTGCTGGAGGATAACGAAGGGCGTATCTGGTTCAGTACGGAGAAGGAATTGTATTGCTTGGACTGCTCCCGGGATATTATCATCAGTGCCAATGATTTTTTGGATGTCAGCTGGGGATATTACAACCCGAATGCTGCCCTTAAGTTGAAGAATGGATGTCTTGCTTTCGGCACTGCAGAAGGGGTTCTTTCCTTTCTCCCGTCTTTGGACTTAGGGCCCCATGTGTCTGTTGAGCTGATTCTGACAGACTTTAAACTGCTTTACGAATCGGTCAAAGCGGGAATGAAAGGCTCTCTTTTGCAAACGA
The DNA here is from genome assembly GCF_003603065.1 of Bacteroides sp. AF20-13LB. NCBI lineage: Bacteria > Pseudomonadati > Bacteroidota > Bacteroidia > Bacteroidales > Bacteroidaceae > Bacteroides > Bacteroides sp. AF20-13LB. The sequence goes on along the minus strand of NZ_QTMH01000002.1, from coordinate 316,561 downwards.
ATATCAATGATACCCGGAAAATAGATTTGAAGTATAATCAAAACTCCTTCTCTATTTCCTTCTCTGCCATCAACTTTGCAGTCCCGCATCGTATCAGGTATGAGTATAGGCTCGAAAATCACAATGAGGAGTGGGAACACTCCAATTCAGTGCGGAACGTGAGCTATATGAATCTCTCGTCCGGTAAGTATGTATTCCGCTTGCGGGCATTTGATAAGTACACCGGGCAGCAGGTGGGAGAAAGAAGTCTGGACATTGTCATTCATAACCCTTACTGGGTTTCGTGGTGGGCGCTGCTCCTCTATTTCATCTTGTTGTCTGTCTTTGTCTACATGTTTGTGCAGTATAGGAGGCATAAGGTGAACGAGGGGCGTATAAGGGACAAGATACGTTCCTTTATCAGTATAGCCCATGATATCCGTACACCGGTTACTTTAATAAAGGCTCCGCTGAGCGAGCTCGAAGCGCAGGAGGGACTTCCGGAGCAGGGTAAGAAAACCGTTGCGGTGGCAATGAAGAATGTGGAAAAACTGATGGGAATGATTACTCAACTGCTTGAGTTGCAGAAAACGGAACTGCATGCCGAGGAGTGTCTGAAGGTTTCTCCATACGACATTAAGGCTTATCTGGAGGAAAAGATGGCGGAGTTTCATTTAGCCGCCATGCAGAAGAGCGTCGGGATAGAGTTGGAGGTGGAGCCGGATATGCCCAAGGTTTGGATTGACCGGGAGAAGATGGATCATATCATAGACAATCTGCTCTCCAATGCCTTGAAGTATACAGAGAAGGGAGTCATTCACATACTGGTGAAGACTGCAAGAAAGAAGTGGACTATTGAAGTGAAGGATACGGGTATCGGCATTCCGAAAGAGGAGCAGGGCAATATTTTTCACGAATATTATAGAGCCCAGAATGCCATGAACTTTGAGGAAACCGGTTCGGGTATCGGTCTGATGATTACGCGCCGCATTGTGAAACAGCATCACGGCACCATCTCTTTCAGTAGCGTGGAAGGGCAGGGAACTACGTTTACGGTAACTTTCCCGCAGAGGATAAAGGCGAGCGTGGCGGTGGAAGCGAAGGCTGACGGCCGGGAAGAAGCTCAGGCCGCTACCGGGGCTGTGCATGAAGAAACGGAACGTGCCGGGAAGAATGTCCTTCTTCTGGCGGAGGACGATGCGGATATGAGGGAGTATCTGGTGGACAGCTTGTCTTCCGAATATAAGGTAGTTGCCGTGCCCGACGGCGGAAAGGCATTGGAGACGGCAAGGGAAATCAATCCTGATATCATTATCTCGGACATTGTGATGCCGGTACTGGAAGGTGATGAATTGTGCCGGATTCTGAAGTCATCGGTAGATACAAGCCATATACCTATTATATTACTGACCGCACTGAGTGAGAGGGAAAATATCATCTTCGGACTGGAGGCCGGTGCCAATGACTACATCATCAAGCCTTTCGACTTGTCTGTGCTGAAAGTGCGTATCAGGAATATTCTTCAGAATAGGCAGCATTTGCGCGAAACCGTGTTGGCGATGGATGCGCAGCCCGAAGAGACAGACTATACCAGCCAGTTGGACAAGGAGTTTCTGGACAAGGTTATGAAAGTGATTGAGGAGGAGTTGTCCGATTCGGAATTCTCCATCAATGACTTCTGCCGGATGCTGGGCATGAGCCGCACTTCTGTCTACAATAAGATAAAGACGCTGACCGGGCAGGGACCGAATGATTTCATCCGCATTGTCCGTTTGAACAAGGCAAAAGAGCTGCTGGTTTCCCGGAAATATTCGATAGGGGAAGTGGCGAATATGGTCGGATTTTCTGACCCGAAATATTTTAGTACATGCTTCAAAAAGCAGTTTGGCACCAGTCCCAGCAAAATTTAGAGCCATGAAGACTGCTTTTGAACCACCGCTGACAAGTATTAAACCTTTTTTGTCAGAGAATAAACCCTTGTCTCCCTGATAGTGCGTAATATTGTGGACAGTAAACAATATTAAAAAACGCATATAAAAAATGGAAACGTATTTAGGTCTTGATTTAGGAGGCACGAAGTTGCTGATTGGCGAAATGGATAGCCGTGGCAACATTTTGAGGTATAAGAAATATGACTCCGGTTACTTTAATCAGCAGGCTGCGCTGGAAATCATCAAGTCGTCGCTCGATGATTATATCCGTACCGTGGGCTGGTATGACCAGAAACCGGTAGCGATGGGTGTTGGCCTGATAGGGCGTGTAGATTCCAACGAAGGTGTCTGGCTGCAGATTGACCCGAGCAGGACACAGCGGATTGAGTTGGCAAAGGAACTGTCGGATATATATGGCATGCCTTGCCATATAGACAATGATGTGAAGAGCGCTACAAGAGCCGAACGCGTCTGGGGATTCGGACAAATTTCCAAAAACTTTATATACGTAAATGTAGGTACAGGCATTGCCGTGGGTACGGTGATAAATGGGAGACAAATCCGTGGCAGCCATTTCAATGCCGGCGAAGTGGGACACGTGCGTGTAGGTGTGAACATAGGCATTAAATGCGGTTGTGGACGGATGGACTGTGTGGAGGCGATTGCTGCCGGCATAGGTTTTGACAATTGTGCCCGTCTGCTCCGCAACCAGTATGAGACCGGCCTGCATATTCCGGCTGAAAAAGGGGAACGGGTGATTGTGAGTGAGGTGTTTGCACTTAGTCAGAAAGGTGACCCTCTCTGTACGGTGCTGGTGGAGAATGCAGCTGAGGCGCTTGCCAATCTTATCATGAATCTGGTACGTGTGATTGACCCGGACACGGTGGTGTTGGGTGGAGGCATTGTGGCCGACGGGTATATGCACGAGAAGATTCTGGAGAAACTTCATCCTACGACCATGCGTTTTGTCAGCAACGGGGTTGTCATTACGAAACTGAATCCCGGATTTATCGGGCTTCTGGGGGCCGGCGCGGTGGCGATGAATATGTGATTAGGAATTAATGATTAAGAATATGAAAATAACAATAACAAAGAATGAAAAGGAGTTTGACTGCACGGCTGCATGGCGCATCATCGGGCAGATGTTGAATGAACCGGAGAGTGTGATAGGACTTTCGACGGGACGTACTACCGGCAATCTTCATCGGTTGGTGGGAGAAATCTATACTAAATATCCATTTAAGGTGGATACCGTTACTTTCTTCGGATTGGATGAGGTAACGAATGTGCCGCGCGAATATGCCGGAGCATGCTACACGATGCTGAAAACGGAGTTGATGGATACATTGGGCATCAAGGAAGAGAATTTTTTGATGCTGCCTACCATTTCTGGTGATTTTGAACAGTCATGCAGGGATTTCCAGCAGGAAATTGCGAACCGTGGCGGCATTGATTTGCTGATTTTAGGGTTGGGTGAGAACGGACATCTGGGATTCAACCAGCCGGAATCTCCCTTTGGCGGTGAAGCATGGGTGACCCGGATGAATGTGGAACTGGAAGAACGCATCCGTAGAGAAACGGGTACTCCTCCCGATAAAGAGTTGGGAGGGGCTACTTTGGGAATAAAGAACATTATGCAGGCACGCCGGATTGTACTGGTTGCCAAAGGGACTAATAAAGCGGATATTGTCAAGCGGATGCTTGAAGGGCCTGTGACAACAGATGTTCCTGCTTCCATCCTTCAGCTTCATCCCAACTGTGAATTTCTGCTGGATGAGGCGGCGGCAAGCATGCTTAACTGCTAAGTCGCCTTGCAGGCGGCTGATAACTAATTATTTGAATTAATAATCAAAATACTATGACACAACAAGAAAAACAAATAAACTATATGGGGCCATTCATCACGATGGTGTTCTTGTTCTTTATTGTAGGTTTCCTTACGACTGCCAATACTCAGTTTCAGGGTCCTCTGAAAGAAACTTTTCTTTCGGAAGTGGGCGGGTTAAAAAATACTTTTGCTACTTTGATTACTTTCTCCTGGTTCCTTGCTTATCCGGTTTGTGGAGGGGTAGGCTCGTCGTGGATTAGCAAATACGGATATAAAGGAACATTGATGCGTGGATTGCTGGTGATGATTGTGGGACTTGGTTTGTTCTTTGCCTCTTCCTATTTCACAGTACACTTTCCTGAAGCGAATTGGCATGCAGGAAATAATGTTATCCCTGGAGGGTTCTTGATTTTCTTACTGGGTTCTTTCGTGGTAGGGGCTTCGGCCACCATTCTGCAAGTGGTTATAAATCCTTATCTGACGGCTTGCCATGTCAAGGGTACCCAGTCCATTCAGCGTTTGGCTATAGGCGGTTCCGCCAATTCTGTGGGAACTACGCTTGCTCCTTATTTCGTGACCGGTGTCGTGTTCGGCGGTCTGTCTATGGAGGACATTCAGATTGACCAGCTGATGGTTCCGTTCCTGGCATTGATGGCTGTTATTTCTTTGATTGTATTGTTGTTGATGAAATTGTCTTTGCCCGATATCCAAGGAACCAGGGTAGAGAAGGGAGAAAAGCTGGAAAAAAGTGTATGGTCCTTCCGTCATCTGACATTGGGCGTGGTGGCTATCTTCTTTTATGTAGGAGTGGAAGTCTGTATCGGGGCCAATATCAATCTGTATGCCATCGAGATGGATTATGCTTCTCCGGCACTGATGGCTACGCTCTATTGGGGTGGTATGCTTGTGGGCCGCCTGGTGGGGAGCAGCCTGAGCAGGATTTCTCCCCGCGTGCAGTTGACGGTTACTACGGTATCGGCAGGACTACTCGCCCTACTGGCCATTCTTCTGAATAATCCGTGGCTGCTCACGGCAGTAGGTCTGTTCCATTCCATCATGTGGGGAGCTATCTTTACTTTGTCCGTTGCCCATTTGGGAAAATACACTTCGGTGGCTTCGGGTGTGTTCATGATTGGAGTGGTAGGCGGTGCCATATTGCCCTTGTTGCAAGGAGTGCTTGCCGATGTTCTTGGAGGCTGGAGATGGTCATGGCTCATCGTTCTTTTTGGAGAAGCGTTTATGCTGTATTATGCATTGATAGGTTCACGGGTCCGTCAGACCTGCGATAATTTGTAATTAAAGATAGTACTTATGAAAAAAATTAGAATGATGATGGCTGCCGCTTTGGGCGTATTGGTTTCATGCGGTAGCGTTAAGTCGGGAGAAGAGGTCGTTGCGGCTTCCCGCGATTCAAAGGTTGTGGTTGCTTATGTCACTTCGTGGAGTGAGGTGATGCCCGACCCGCAGTACATGACGCATATCAACTATGCGTTCGGTCATGTAAACGAGAGCTTTAACGGTGTCAAGATTGATAATGAGGAACGTTTGAGACAGATTGTTGATTTGAGGAAACAGAAGCCGGAGCTGAAAGTGCTGCTTTCCATCGGCGGCTGGGGAAGCGGACGTTTCAGTGAGATGGCTGCCAATGATGAATATCGCCGTGCTTTTGCCGCGGACTGTGACCGTGTGGTGAAGGAGTTCGCTTTGGATGGCATTGACATCGATTGGGAATATCCCACCAGCTCTATGGCAAATATATCCTCGTCACCGGACGATACGGAGAATTTTACACTTCTGATGCAGGATATCAGAGCTGCCATCGGCAATGAAAAGGAACTGACACTTGCCACCGTAGCTTCTGCCCGTTACATTGACTTCAAGGCTATCTTGCCTTCCGTCGATTTTGTGAATATCATGGCTTATGACATGGCTTCTGCTCCCAAGCACCATTCGGCGCTTTATCCGTCAGGACATAGCGGTGACATTACTTCGGACGGTGCCGTTACTGCACACTTGAAAGCGGGCGTACCGCCTTCCAAGCTGGTGATGGGTATGCCCTTCTATGGTCGTGGAGGTGACGGTTATCCCAGCTTCCAAGACTATAATAAGGTAGGGAATACGGATACCCAATATACTGAAAAGTGGGATGAGGTGGCTCAAGTGCCTTATCTGGCCGATAAGAATGATACGTTGGTATTTGGTTTTGAGAATCCCCGTTCACTTGCCATCAAGTGTCAGTATATTCTGGATAAAGATTTGCTGGGAGGCATGTATTGGGATTATAGCGGAGACAATGAACAGGGTGATTTGCGCCGTACGGTAGCAGAAAACCTATTGGGCAAGCCGCACAAGGCGAAGGTACTGGTGTTGACGGAACGTGGCGGACAGCACGGAGGATTTACGGATGCCGGTTTGAGGTGGTTGGCGGCCGAAGGTGTAAAGGGGAATTTCAGTATTACCGAGATAAACAATGCCAGGAACATAACGGAGGCTTACTTGTCGCAGTTCAGCCTGGTTATTCAATTGGATTTCCCGCCTTATACTTGGCCGAAGGAAGCGGAAGATGCGTTCGTCAAGTATATAGAAGAAGGCCGTGGCGGCTGGATAGGTTTCCATCATGCTACTTTGCTGGGCGAGTTTGACGGTTATCCCATGTGGCAATGGTTCTCTGATTTCATGGGTGGTGTACGTTTCAAGAACTACATAGCTCCGCTGGCCGACGGTACGCTGATTGTGGAAGATAAACAGCATCCGGTAATGAAGGATGTTCCGGCCTCTTTCGTGGTGCCCGATGACGAGTGGTATACTTATGACAAGAGTCCGCGCCCTAATGTACATGTATTAGCCAATGTAGACGAATCGAGCTACACGCCTGCATCGGACATCAAGATGGGCGATCATCCGGTGGTTTGGGTCAATGAAAGCAAAAAGGCACGCAATGTTTATTTCCAGATAGGGCATAGTAGTAAGTTGTACGAAACGGAAGGGTTTACGACCATGTTCAGAAATGCCATTAACTGGACTTTAGAAAGGTAATACTTTTTATAATCAATGGATTTGGAAGAAAACGGGTACGTACAGAAACGTATCCGTTTTTTTATGGGTTTAAACTTTATCACTTTAAGTTTAAAATAAAACGTTTTTTATGGATGTGTTAGTAAATGAACTCCTTATGAGAAATATTCAACTTCCATTTCTTGTTTAGTACGTAATTTCGCTTATCGAAGTATTGGAATTTGTATCAATACAATATGAATAACTTTCTATTTTATAAACTAATACTATTATCATGAAAAGAAAAAGAGTCCTTTTGCTGCTTTGCATTCTCAGTTGCACTTTGCAGCTCTTCGCACAACAAATTAATGTGCAGGGTATCGTTTATGATCCTTCTGGAGAAACGGTTCCGGGTGCTAATGTCAGTATGAAAAGTAATCCGGCTGTGGGTACTGTGACGGATATTGATGGGAATTTCAGTCTGAAAGCTTCTGTGGGTGATGTGTTGGTCTTCACCTTTATCGGTTATGAGCCTATTGAGTATAAACTGACTGCTGCAGATACAAATCTGAAAGTCCGTTTTACTGATTCTTCTGAGTTGCTGGACGAGGTAGTTGTAGTAGGCTATGGTGTACAAAAGAAGAGTGTACTTTCGTCTGCTGTGAGCCGTGTTACCAGTGAAGAGTTGGATAAAGGTAATCCTACAAATATTCAGAATGCTTTGAAAGGTAAAGTTTCCGGTGTACAGATTATCTCTAATTCAGGTCAGCCCGGTGCGGAATCAAAGATTCGTATTCGGGGTACCGGTACGGTCAACAACTCCGATCCGCTTTATATAGTAGACGGCATGCCGTCTGAAAGTGGTATCAGTCATTTGAATCCTTCTGATATTGAGTCTATTGAAGTGTTGAAAGACGCAGCTTCCGCCGCTATTTACGGAGCCCGTGGTGCTAACGGTGTTGTGCTAATAACTACGAAGAAGGGTACTAAAGGGAAGGCTACTTTGAACTATGAATTTACGTACGGTATTCAGAATCCTTCCAAGAAGGTGGATTTGCTGGGTAGTGCGGATTATCAGATGTTGATGAATGAAATGGCTGCCAACGCAGGTAAGGACCCTTATTTCCCGACTGTTTCCAGCGTCAATACCGACTGGCAAAAGGAACTGCAGAACAAGAATGCTCCTATTATGAACCACAAGGTTTCGTTGAGTGGAGGTACGGACAACTCTACCTATTATGCTTCTTTCGGTTATGTAAAGCAAGAAGGTATTTATGCCAAAGGACATGCTGATTATGAACGCTACAATGTACGCTTGAATTACAATAATGTATTACTGGACACGAAATCACGAAATTGGTTGAATAAGATTAGTTTTGGTGCAATTGCAAGCTATTCCAAGTCAATCCAGACTGGTAATACTATTGGCAATAGTGAAGCTGCAGGCTTGATTACTTCCATGAATATGTTGCCTCCTACCGAGCCGGTTTATCAGACCGACCCTGCTATACTGGAGCAATATGCCGTAACTTATCCAAATCATGTCATTGCTCCCAACGGCCTGGCATACAATATCATCGAGATGCGTGAAATAACCAATCCGCTGGCAGCCATGCAGGTCAGTCATAACCAGAGGACTATGCCTCAGAATTTCGGTGCGAACTTTAACCTTGATGTCGACTTGTTGCCAGGCTTGAAGTTCAAGACTACCTATGGTGCGGAATGGGTGTTCAATTCCATTAAGAATGTAACTCCAGTCTACGAGCTAAATGCTACCAGTAAGAATGCCACTTCCAAGGTAGAGGATAAGAAAAGGGAGTCTTCCTATTGGCAGTGGGAAAATGTACTGTCGTATACAAAGTCTTTCGGCCGTCATAATATAGGTGCACTGTTCGGTACAAGTATGTCTTCCTACCATTACTCCAATTTGGAAGCGGAAGATTATAATCTGCTGGTGGTGGATATAGACAAGGGATATATAGACACGGCCACAGCGCCCGAAGAACAGTCCAAAGTATGGGGTGGGGCGGAAGATCACCGCATTGCATCCATATTCGGACGTATCAATTATAATTATGATGAAAAGTATTTGTTCGAAGCGGTAGTGAGACGGGACGGTTCGTCAAACTTCAGTCGCGAGCACCAATATGCTACATTCCCTTCGGTTTCTTTGGGTTGGGTGTTGACTCGTGAGAAGTTCATGGAAAACAGACCTTCCTGGTTGGATTTTGCCAAGATACGTCTAAGCTGGGGACAGAATGGTAACGAACGTATTGGCTCCTTTGCCTATACAAGTATGATGAGTCAGGGTAAGAATGCAGTCATAAATGGAAAGGTATATACGGGCATGCTGCCCAGTGGCTATGCCAATGCTGATTTGAAATGGGAGACCTCCGAACAGACCGACTTGGGTATTGACTTGCGTTTCTTCAACAGTGCATTGACATTCTCTGCCGACTATTTCGTGAAGAAGACGAAGGACATGCTGCTTTCCATGCCGATTCCTCTTTATACCAGTTATGGCAGTATGACGGTCAATTCGGGTACAGTGAAGAACGAAGGTATCGAGTTCGAAGCGTCCTATCGCTTTAAGGTGGGTGAAGTGAATCTGGGTATCAATGGAAATGCTTCTTATGTGAAGAATACCGTAACAGACCAGGGCCCCGACCGTGTCGGTCTCAATAATATCGGCGGTGGTATGGGCGGCCAGGTCAGTTGGAGAGAGAACGGGCGTCCGTACGGCTTCTTCTACGGTTACTTGCATGATGGTATTTTCCAGAATCAGCAGGAGATAGATAGCTATACCTACGTAGATTCTAACGGAAAGACTCAGTTGATACAACCGAATGCCAAGCCCGGAGATATCCGTTTTAAAGATTTGGACGGTAAAAATGGTCTTAATGGCGATGACCGTACTATGATAGGTAAGCCGAATCCCGACTGGACATATGGATTTACGCTCTCTGCCGATTGGAAGGGGCTGGATTTCAGTGCATTCTTTCAAGGAAGTATCGGAAACGATATTTATAAACTGTACAGACGTTCCAACGTGACTTTTGGTAACTACGACAAATCCTGGTTGAACCGTTGGCACGGTGAAGGAACTTCCAATTGGGTACCACGTGTGATAGATGGTGACAACAATAACTATCAGGTTTCAAACTTTTTTGTGGAAGATGGTTCGTATATGCGTTTGAAAGTGTTGCAGATTGGCTATAGTCTGCCCGGACAGATGTTGCAGCGTGTCGGCGTCAAGGGGCTGCGTTTCTTTGTGCAGGGCGAAAATCTGTTTACAATTACCAACTACAGCGGTTATGATCCTGAAGTGGGAACACGTGATGGATTTGACGGGGGAACATATCCGCAAGCACGTACTTATACTATCGGTGCGAATATTACATTTTGATTAACCTAAAAATTAGATACAATGAATAAGATATTAAAGGTATTGGCTTTGGGTGCGATGGCTTTGTCGACCACAGCTTGTTCAGATTTTCTGGAAGTGAATCCGAGAACTCAGGTGTCGGAAACCGAATTCTATAAGACGGAAGACGATATGATGAAGGGCTTGTATGCCGTGATGAATGAAATGCAGACCCGTATGCCGGAGGTTTGGTCTTACTCTTCTTTGCTGGGTGATGAGTCCGAAACCGGCGGTGGTATCGGTGAGGGGTCTTACAAGACGAAATGGGATACTTTTACCTATGACGCGACTTCTTGTTTCGGTGCATGGGGATATGGTTCTTGGTGGAATGAGTGGGATTTTGGCTTGTTCAATGGAGTCATTGCTGCCAATCTGTTGATTGACAAATTGGCCGGATGCAACCTCAGTGCAGACTTTGTCAATTCCATTTCTGCCGAAGCGCGCTTTTACCGTGCCATTTTCTATTACCATCTGTTTATGGGGTATGAGCAATTCCCGCTTATCAAACATTATCTGGCAGCCAGTGAAATGTATAGCGTTGCCAAAGGAACCCGTGAAGAAATTTATGAGTTTATGATGGGTGACTTGGATGACGAAGTGACTAAGTATCTGCCCCAGCGCAGTGCTACACAGCAGGGACGCGTTTGCCGGGATGCTGCCAAGCTGCTTCGTGCCAAAATTATTTTGTTCCATCGTGATGAGACTAAATATCAGGTGGCATTGAATGACATGAAAGAAATAATCACCAGTGGAAGATACCGGTTGAACCCTGATTATCAAAACTTATGGGTGAAAGACGGAGAATGGTGTGCGGAATCTATCTTTGAGGTATGTTATGCCGGCAATAACTCCGGTGAAGGGTTTGGGCTTGCACGTTCTTTGGGCGGTCGTAACATTGTTGACCCGAGAAGTGCCGAGCAGGGCGGCTTGGGCGAAGGTTATGGGCAGAATACCATGCCGAGTACTGTTTACAACATGTTTAAGGAAGGTGATACGCGCCGTGAGGGAACAGTCATTGTCTATGCGGACGAGGCTAAAAAAGTGGCAGAAATGGTGGCCAAAGGTGAACTACCGGCAGGAAGTGCTTTCCAAGTCAGTGACCAGCAGGAAAATTACGAGGGTCTGGGGCACTATAAGATTCATCCGAGAAAGGAGACGACGTCTACGGTGAATCCTACGGATAACTATTATAACTCTTGGCGTATTTACCGTTATGCCGATGTTTTGCTGCTGGCTGTGGAGCTTGATGTACGCATCAACGGAACTGCCAGTGCCGATGCGCAAGGCTGGTTCGACCAGGTCAGAGACCGCGCTTTCAAAGACAAAGAGCATCGTATCAACTTGGCCGGAAAGAGCAAGCAGGAGCTGTTGGATATTCTTTTTGAAGAGCGTGGGTATGAGTTTATGGATGAAATGCAGCGTTGGTTTGATATTCTGCGTTTCGATAAAGGAACAGAGATTTTAGGTAACAAAGGTTGGACGGAGAAGTTCAGATACTTTCCAATTGACCAGTCGGAAATGGATAGAGCTAAAGGTGGCTTGACACAGAACCCTGGCTGGTTATAAGTTTTGATTGTTTTTTTCTGAAGAGTCCCCGGTATTTCCTTGTGAATAATACCGGGGATTTTTTGTTCCTTCACAAAGTTTGTTTTGGCAAAACATCTGTCATGCTATCACGCAAATGGGTGTATTGTTTTGATTATAAATCAATTAAAGCGTGATAGATACCCGTGACAGATAAAAAACGTTACAACCATCTATCACGCTTTCCAATCTTTCTAAAAGATGATGCCTCCTATTTATTGGGTGAATCGTAAAAGTGGCTATTGTCTTAGTTCTCAACATGAAACTTTTAGTTTTGAGACTAAATACGAGAAGTTTTGATTGGGAAAATAATTGGTTTCATTAAGGGAAACCTTTAGTTTCCTTTCGTAAAACTAAAAGTTTCAGCAAGTGAAACTTTTGGTTTCAACGATATGAAACTGTCATTCCGGCCCGTTGGGAACCGGCAAGGGTATCTATATAAAACGACCGAAACAGATACTTTTCGAAGGAAAAGTATCTGTTTCGGCATAAAAACGTAGTGTTAACATAGGAAATAGGGGAATTATCCCCTATTTATTCTCTTGATTGCTGTTATGGAAACCGTTTTATTTGAGGAACGGGTTGCCGCTTTTGTCTTTGCTCACTACCCAGCGGAAAGCATTAACCAATAGCAGGTTCTGTGTACCGTCGATAAACTCTTCGTCACCATGCCCCATATTCAGGTAAATCATTCTGTAATTCTTGTTGGACCATACGATGGGGAAGTCGCCAAAATTCACTACATCCTTGATACCCAGTGGATAGTTCTTGGGAGATAGGGACAAGAGTACCTCTACGTCCTTGTTCTGGCGGGGGCTGGGAGTCCATTGGTACCATTCGCTGGCGGGAGCCACGAATGATGCAGGCAGATTCTTGGTAACGGGATGTTCTTCGTTGTCGACTTCGACCAATACCGGCTGGGGAGGCCAGTTGTTGCAATAGAACACCCCACCACCAAGAAACTTAACGAACCAGGGCCAATGCGTGTTTTTGTCGTTGTAGGCTGCTGCGTGGAAACCTACCCAACCGCCTCCGTTTTCCATGTATTGCTCAAAAGCATCGCGTTCGGCCTTGGTGTTGGGGGATGTGTTAAGCATGATAATGACATTGTATTCTTTCAGTTTCTCGTATGGGTATTTTGAAAAATCGGTAGTAATATCCAGAACAAAGCCGTCACCGTAATTGAGCTTCTTGAAGAAAGTGGTTGCTTGTTCTGCAAATTGTACGTGTGCTTCTTCCGCATGTTGCGTGTAATAAATCAAGGCCTTGAAGCGAGGAGCTTTGGCATAGTTTGCCGGATAACCTTCGGGGACTTGTGCGTACGTCAGCAGGGTGCAAGCCGTAAACAATAAAATAAACAGATGTTTCATAATTTGTAATTTATAATTTATAAGTTATTAATTCTCCATTATCTAATATTCCGCAATCAGAGACAGCCATTTGCCTGCCGAGGTAATCCATACCTCTTTATAACAGGCATTGTTGGTTTGCGGCCAATAGGGGACATCGTCGTTACCCAGGGTACGGATACCAACGGGCATCTCTCCTGTCATTTCTCCCGAAGAGAAGGTATTCAGTTGCGGATAGTTGTGTCCTTCTCCATAAATCAAGGATTGTCCGAAAGGATTCTTGCCTACGGTCCAGTACAACTGTTCCAGACCGATGTTGAGCAGTTCCTTGTCCTTCAGGAAGTTTCCGCAGATGGCGGCGGACTTTCCGTTGGAAAGATGGATGGCGGTATTGCCGTTGAAAATGTTGAACCACACGGGGAAACGTTTCATGTAGTGCTCTTTGTCCAGTTGTACTCCTCGTTTAATCTGTTCCGTGTACAGTTCCTTGGCATTGGCAGGGGGAAACAGATGGAGGGCGTAGAAGTTGGTGGTATCCTTATATTCCTCTGCATGGTAAACACCGCTTGGAATCATACCGTAGGGATGGGTATACTTCATCATTCCTTTCAGATACTCTCCATATAGTTGTATGGAATTCACCCATTTAGGATAATCGGGGTGCTCCTTCTGGGTTTCGCAAAGCATCACCATGGCCTGCATATAGACCTGCTCGCGCGACTGGTGTATGTAATGTACGATGGATTTGCGGGATTTGTCCCGGTAGAAGAATCCGCGTGTCCCGTCTTTGTCTTTCAGCGGTTCCGTGCGCTGGCAGTCGAGGGTGTAGCGGATGTATTCGGCGGCGATGTCCGCATAAGAAGGTTTTCCGGTCAGCTTGTATAATTGGCTTGCCGACCAGGAGATGGTAGCCATATACTGACTTTTCGAAGTGTTGTAACTGTGTTCGTAAGGCTGGACGAACTGGTCGAAGCTATCTTTTTTGAACTTCTCCATAGCAAAAGCGAAATCTTCTTCGGCCACGCGCAATAGGTATTCCTGCAGCATCGGGTCGTTGTCCAGCGTCATGGAGGCGTAAGCTTCGTATCCGGCATAGAGAAAGTTGTCAAATGCCATGTTCTGTACACGTACGGAAGATATGTCGTCCAATGTATTGAACACACCGTCTTGCCAGATAAGCAATCCCATGCTGCTGGCGCGGTAACCATCGCCGTAGCGGTTCTTTAGGATGAACTCTACTCCCCATTCCGCCTCTTCACGCAGGCGGGCGGCGAGGGCTGGGTTGATATTTCTTTGTTTATTATAGGCTTCGAGCAGAGCAAAGGTCACGTCTCCCGTCTGCAAGGTTTGCTGGGACAAGTCTCCTGCATCGTGCCATCCGCCGGAGTAGGAGATGCTGCGTCCGTCATGTCGGGACATGAGGTCTACGTGGCAGGTGGAATGCTTGCCGGGAACCGGATGTCCACAGCGCTGGCAGAAGATGAAGTTCAGCACTTTCCATTGTGAATCTTCCCAAAGTCTTTCTCCAATCCGGAAGGTGGGAGTTAGCGATGTTCCGACCTTCAGCTGATACTCTCCGGGATTATTGAAGGAGGTGAAATCAATAAGGCCAAATTCTCCGAGAGTGGTTTTCTCTTTTCGGATGTCTCCTTCGTAAGCTATTTCTCCGGTTGGGGTAAGCAGTTGGAAGCGCTTTCCGGCGTCTATGGTGAGGTTTGTGTTGATGAGGGCGGTTTTGGGGTGGTTGACGGCATAGCCGGTTGTCGAGTAGGAGATTTTTCCATCGGCAGGTATCCATCCGCTGACTTTCTCAGGGGCTTTCACCGTTTGCAGTTGTAGATTGTCCAGGTAGTAGATAGCTGAATCTCCTGTAGTCCGGTCTTTGCCTTTGAGGGCTGTGCTGAAGGTGATGGACATCACCTTGTCGCGCTGATACTCGTCTATTTCGAGGAAGCATTGGTTCCACTCCTTATTAATAAGGTTAATGAGGTGTGAACCCGAAGGCTGATTATATCCTTTCTTGGCAGGAGTATCTGCATTGCGAAACGTGAGGTTCATGTTGACGATGCGCGCGCCGTCGCAATCGGGATAGATGGAGAATACGATGCGGTTGTACTTCTCCAGATTGGCGCCGTCTAGATGATAGGTAACACTGCTGTTTCCGTAGGTGGCATAGTCTGGGTCGGAAGGAGAGCCGGTCGCCCTTTTCCCGGTGAATGTGGGGAATTGCAGTTTGATGCTGCCTTTGCCGGAAACGGTCTTTTCCGTACTGAAGGACATGCTTCCTGCGCCGGAATGACTCCATCCCTCTGTACCTGCCGAGCGGGTGAGAGGAGCGCTTTGCAAGACCTCCTTTTTCCATCCGTTGGTTTCGAAAGAGTTTTCAATATCCAGGGGGAGGGGTTGATGTATCAGTCCGCTTTCGTGGAGTTGTCGTTCCAGTTTGGGGTCTTGGGTCAGACGTGTCTGACCGTATGCGGCAATACTGCCGAGAGATAAAAGGTATAAAAATAATAATGTCTTTCTCATGTTGATGTCAACCTTTGGTTTCGGTTGCAATGTTAGCCATTATTAGGCAGAAGGAGGTTTGAAAACTGCCATAAAAGCTTTAAAAGCTATCCGAAGTAGAGGAAATATGAATTTCGGTAGATGTATAATCCCTATGATGTACGACTTATAATGCCAAAGAAAATACTAAAATCGTATTTTCATAACAGAAGAAAATTGTAACTTTGCGAAGTTATGTCACAATGTTAACCTATGATGCGTATCTTGATTTTAATAATAATGCTGTTGCCATGTTCGCTTGGTATGTATGCATCTGCAATAGATAGCCTTTTGTCTGTTCTGGATAAGACTATCGTAATGCGTAGACAATACGAGGAAGAAAAAGAACGGTATATTTCTTTGATAAAGGATGAGTTGAAGCAAGGGAGGCTTACTGACATGGAGCGTTATCTGATACAAAATCGTCTTTTTGCCGAATATAATTCTTATATTAGTGATTCTGCATTACATTATATAAATGAAAATATTCTTATTGCCACACGGCTAAATAATAGGCAATGGATAAATAGTTCTATATTAAATAAAGTACATATTCTAAATACTTCGGGCCTTTTTGTTGAAGCAATGGAATTGCTGAAATCGCTTCCTCGTAACACGTTGGAGGGTGAAAATATAGTGGACTATTATGTATGTTTTGAAAACCTATATCTCTATCAGGCAGAGTACGCCACTGATCGGAACTACGTGAACAATTATCTTCGGATAGCAAATTTGTATAGGGATTCTATAATCAGCCTAGTACCGGAAGATACTTATAGATATGTAGTCGTGCATGCACCTCAGCTCATTGACCAGGGAAAAAGTCAGGAGGCTATATGTTTATTGAAGAATTTTTTACCTCGGTTGAAATCCAATACGCGTGAGTATGCAGTAGCTACTTCAATTCTGGCTTTTGCTTATCATGTCGTGGGGAACAAGCAAAAAGAAATGGAAGCACGTATTAGCAGTGCCATTGCTGACATTAGGGCAGTGGTGAAAGAAAATTATTCTTTGTGCGCATTAGCGGAATTACTTTATGGAATGGGCGATTTGGAACGTGCTAATCACTATATCAAGATTAGTATGGAAGATGCTAATTATTATACTACTCGGTTGCGTAGTTCGCAGAATTCCAAGATGCTTCCGCTCATAGATCGTGCTTATCAGCAAGAAAAGGAAATACAGCAACAGCGGCAGAGAATGTTTATTACAGGCATATGTATCCTTTCTGTTTTCCTTCTATTGACAGTACTGTGTGTGCTATGGCAAATGAAAAAATTGTCTTATGCCCGTAAAAAAGTTGTTGCTGCCAATTCCCAATTGAGTATATTGAATAGTGAATTGAAGAAGCTGAACAAGTCTCAACATGAGGCTAATGAACGATTATTGCATACTAATCAGACTCTTACGGAAGCCAATCATATTAAGGAAGAGTATTTGGGACGTTTCCTCAGTTTAAGTTCCTCTTATATAAGTAAGATGGAAGAATATCGCCGCATATTGAACAAGCAGGCTGCTGCCGGTAAACTTGAGGAGTTATATCGTACATTGAAGTCCGACCGTTTCATAAATCAAGAGTTGAAAGAGTTCTATCACAATTTCGATGTATCTTTTCTTAAGATATTCCCTAACTTTGTAGAAGAATTTAATCGTTTGTTGCCAGTTGAAGAACAATTGCATCCTAAAAATGAAGAATTGCTTGTTACCGAACTGCGCATATTTGCACTGATTCGTTTAGGTATTACAGACAGTGCGCGTATTGCAGAATTTTTGCGTTATTCCATAACTACCATCTATACTTATCGTTCCAAGCTAAAAAACAAGTCTCTTTGTAAAGAGGACTTTGAAGAACGAGTGATGAAAATAACTTCTTTTTGATTTTATCCTCCTTTTGAGGCTTTCTTCTGCCTTAAAAAGTCTAGAAATGATTTAGAAATTAGTAGCAATAGCATTTTCGTAATGCGTTGTATTATAGTTGATTGCCTGTTGTAGGACTTTAGATTTTTATCTCAGCCCAAATCGTGCGTTTGTTTTGATAATACATTTGCATCAATCTATTTATTGTTTAACTAATTTCTAATAAGATGAAAAAGAAAAGTCTAAAGAGATGCCTTAAAAAGCGCATGATCCTTTTACTGGGTTTTCTTATGATGACTGGTGTTGCTGTTGCGCAACAACTTCAGGTACAAGGAAAGGTGACCGATGCAACGGGTGAAGGTCTTATCGGTGCAAGTGTATTGGTAAAGGGTACAACTTCGGGGGTGATAACTGACATTGACGGTAACTATGTGTTATTGAATGTCAATCCTGATGCAATACTTATTTTTTCTTATGTAGGTTACCAAACGCAGGAACTGAACGTATCCGGTAGAAACAAGATTGATGTTGTCTTGCATGATGACCAGCAGGTGTTGGAAGAAGTTGTAGTAGTGGGTTACGGTTCATTGAGTAAAAAAGAAGTTTCCAGTTCCATTGTACAAGTGGATAAGAAAAATTTTAATTTGGGGGCTATGAATAACCCGATGGAAATGGTATCGGGAAAAGTCGCGGGCTTGAATGTCAATACGCAGGCAGCTGCCAATCCTAACTCCAGTTCTTCATTACAAGTACGTGGTGCAACATCTGTTTCTGCAAGTAATAGTCCTTTGATTGTCATAGATGGTGTGGCAGGTGGCGATATCCGTAACATCGCTGCACAGGATATTGAATCTATTACGGTATTGAAAGATGCGGGTTCAGCTGCTATTTACGGAACGCGAGGTGCTAATGGTGTGATTTTAGTTACAACGAAACGTGGCTCGGGTGAAGCTGGAAAAACGGTAGTCACATATGACAGTTACATCGCTTTTAATGTAGCCAAGCCCTCTCCGGATATTCTGTCGGCTGATGAATTCCGTCGTTCGAGACGAGGTACAGACTATGGAGCCGACACTGACTGGTATGGACTGATTACTCGTGATGTAGCATACGACACAAACCAATATATATCTATTGATGGTAGCACAAAGAATGGTTTCTATGGTGCTTCCTTCAATTACAAAAGTGCCAATGGACTTGACATCGTGAGTGGTCGTGAAGAATTTGGAGGTCGTTTTTCTATGGAACAGCGTGTACTGGAGAATCGCTTACAATTCAACGGTTCGTTGAGTGCACGTCGTGTAAATGAAACCTGGGGAAATGATGGTTTCTTCGATAGGGCACTCACAATGAATCCTACAATGCCGGTATATAATGCAGACGGTTCGTATTATCAGCCTACTTCTCCTACGGGTGCAACCAATCCGGTTGCGGAGCTTGCTTTGAGAGATAACAACGGCCAGCGTATGTATTTGTTGGGTACGGCTGAGGCTAAACTGAATATTTTGCAGACAGAAAAGCATTTGTTGAATACAACATTAAGTTACTCATTGCATTACAATGACATGAAGCAACAATATTATGCTTCGTCTGCCGGTTCGGAGTCCTATTGGAATGGTTATAAAGGACGTGCGGAAATGAAGTATCAGAAATGGTACACCAATCGATTGGAGTGGTTGGGAAATTATGCACTGAACTTGGGCGACCACAATATTAAGGCTGTAGTGGGCTATACTTATGAGAAGTCTATCTGGGAACAGATTGGTGGTAGTAACAACGACTTCTCTTTTGATAATACGAAATATTGGGATTTGGGCAGTGGCTCTTATCTGAAGGATGGTTTGGCAAGTTTATATAGCGGTCGCTCTGAATCGACACTTATTGGCTTCTTTGGTCGGTTGAACTATAATTGGAAGGATATGCTTTTTGCATCGGCTTCGTTGCGCTATGAAGGCTCTTCCAAATTTGGTGCTAACCAAAAGTGGGGGTACTTCCCAGCAGCTTCTTTGGCTTGGGAAATGATGGAGATGGGCTTTATGAAGAATACCCGGAAAGTGTTGACCAGTTTGAAACCGCGTGTTTCTTTCGGAATTACCGGTCGTTCGGATTTTGATGCTTATAAATCACTTTCTACTTACAATACCAATGGTAGTTATCTCTTTGACGGGCGTTGGGTAACGGGCTATGCTCCCTCCAGTAATGCTAATCCGGATTTGGCTTGGGAAAAGAGCGTTGCGATTAATCTGGGTGTTGACTTTGTTCTATGGAATCGTTTACGTGGTTCAGTGGAGTATTTTGACCGTAGTTCTAAAGACTTGCTTTATACGTACACGGCACCTCAACCGCCTTTTGTCTATTCCACTATTTTGGTTAACGTTGGAACAACGAAAAATACCGGTATAGAAGTATCTTTGGATGGTGACATCCTTACTAAAACAGCAGTGAAGTGGACGAGCGGAATCAATTATTCTTATGGAAAGACTAAGTTGACCAAACTTTCTAACGATATTTACAAGGCATCTTATCTCGACCTTTACTTAAAACCGGGTACTGGTTCCAGCGAATATTTCTTCCGTGTGCAGGAAGGGGGAGAGATAGGGCAGTTCTACGGTTATGAATATGCAGGTGTTGACGAAAATGGCAATATGCTTATTTTGAATGATAAAGATGAGCAAATACCGATTTCTCAGGCTGATGCCAAGTATAAACGTTATATTGGCAATGGTGCTCCCAAGCACTTCTTGTCTTGGAGTAACAACCTGACTTGGAGAAACTTTGATTTGAGTGTATTCTTCCGCGGTACATTCGGTTTTGATGTATTCAACATGCGTAAATATGGTATGGGGCTTCAGGGATGTGGTACAGATAATGTTCTTCGCTCTGCGTATCTGGAAGATAAGAATATCCGTACCGGTGGTGGAGTAATATCTTCCTATTTCCTGGAGGATGGTAGCTTCATAAAACTGGAAAATGTAACCTTGGGATATAATTTTACTCCTAAGAACCGTAAGTTACTGGATAATATGCGCATATATCTGTCTGCCAAGAATCTGTTTACCTTGACCGGATATTCTGGTAATGACCCTTCAATTATAGACGTGAATGGTATCCAGCCGGGAGTAGATAGTAATAGTGCTTATCCTACAGCAACTCAATTGAGTTTAGGTGTGACTCTTCGCTTCAAATAAATGAGAAACAAATTATTAAAAATATGAAAGATATGAAATATATAAAATGTCGTTGGTTATTGGCGATGATTATGTCATGTTCACTTTTCTCTTGTACTAATTTGGACGAGGAAGTGTTCGATCGTGTGGATGCCGGAATTTATTATCAAGATGAGACGAGTGTTCAGGGGGCAGTGGCAGCCATCTATTCGAAAGCTGCATATAGTTATTTGGAATACTTCTGGTATTTGCAGGAGTTTTCTGCCGACCAGGTGGCATGGCGCAGTTGGAACGGTGGACTTTGGGGATGGGATGAGGCATTGAAGTTTGCTTTGTCTTCACATACCTGGACGTCAGAATCAACCATTATTCGCCAAACTTGGGAGAATGCGTGGACCACTATTGGGCTTTGCAATACGCTTATTACAGATTTGCAGGCAATCAGCCCCGCATCTATACGCATGACTGAGGATGCTTTGAATAGTTATATTGCCGAAGTACGTACCCTGCGTGCTTGGGCATACTACAATATCTTTGAGATTTGGGGTGGAGCACTTCCCTTGAACATTTCTTCGGGTGCGGAAATCCCTGGTTCTGCAGATACTGATTTTGATAAGGGGTGCAAGATTATCTACGATTTTATCAGTCAGGAATTAGATGAGTCAGTTACAGATCTTATGAAAGAAGATGGTTCTGGAAAGACTCGCAACCGCATGAACCAAGCTGCCAATCGTATGATTAAGATGCGCTTGTTGCTGAATTCTGAGGTGTTTATCAAACAAAACAGTTATAATGAGTGTGCCACTCTTTGCCAAAAAATTCTGAATGGCGATTATGGTACTTACAGCATTACCGATGACTATCGCGATATTTATTCGATAAACAATGTAGAATGTCCGGAAGTTGTAATGGCATTGGCGATGGAAGTCGGTCAGGTCAATACCGGTTGGATGCGTAACATGCCTTTCATGCCTTACAATTGTTGGGATTACTTTGGAGGTACATACAGCCAGAGCGGATGGAATTGTGTATGCTTGGCACCTTCATGGGATAATTCTGGAAATGTACAGCCGTATGGTGGTACTGACAATCCTAAGAGCTTTCTTACTGACTACGGTGATAAGTTAGGAGCAGTTTATGAACGTTTCCACGATAAAGATATCCGTAAGCAGAACTATGTGTATAATGAAACAACAGGAAACTATCAAGGCATTTTTTTGAAAGGGGCTATTAAAGCCAACTATGGTAAGGGTGCGGCTTTGAAAGCAGATGCCGACCGTGACGGTCAGGATTTGGTTTATGTGGATCAGGTGGGTACATTCCTTAATTTAGGACGTAATCTGGAGACTGTCATGTCACCTCGCTGGGGTGAAACGAATTCAGGTGTCCGTTTGGTAAGATATCCGGTTTATCCGGAGAGTGCAGGCATTGATTTCCAAAACATCGATGAGGTGGAATTCCGTTTGAGTGAAGTGGTCTATACTCTTGCTGAATGTAAAATGCGTGCAGGTGATACAGAAGGTGCTAAAGAGCTGGTATATAGAGTTAAAACACGCTATTTTACAGATAAATCGGCTCTCGAACAGCCCGGTCCTGGTTTTACATCCTTTGATATGGATTGGATGTTGAGTGAATGGGGACTTGAATTCTTGGGAGAGGGGCGTCGTCGTCGTACAGACTTGCGTCGTTTCGATAAGTTTACGCAAGGGCAATGGTGGTTCTTTGGCCGTGCCACGGACGACGGTTTAAGCTATCCGGCTAAACGTGACCGCAAATACGAGTGGTATCCCTTGCCCCAGTCTGCCCTTATGGTAAATCCGGGACTGGTACAGAATCCTAATTATTAATCATCCTATAATAATAGTAACAATGAAAAAATATATATGTAATCCGCTATGGCTTTTGTTGCTTTTTGTAGCTTTCATCAGTAGTTGTGACAAGGAGGAAATTGTGTTTGACCATGAGTTGCCGCAATTTGAACTTCGTAGCGATGCTATCTTGCTGGAGGTGATTATGCCCCAAGGAACTGGTGCCGATGAAATAATTTATATTGCAGGCGATTTCAATGGAGGTCAGGATGCTGCTTCCGGAGACCTTAAGTGGCAGATGGAGAAAGCTGCAAACAATGATGTTAAATGGGGCATATACCTCTATCCGGAAGATTTTGTTAATGGAAAGACACTTGCCGATGGCTTTTATTTCGTTTCTAAGACACAAGGTATAGAGCGTACTTTGCAGAATGGGGATGCTTTACATCAAATTTCGGCTAAGGTAGGTACTCGCACTGATATAACGGTAACCCGCTGGAATGCTTATTTTGAGGAGCCGGAAGACCCAAGTGAAGTGATTCATGACGGTTATGCTGTGTTCGTGATGGACAATACAGGTTGGGATGCACTGACACTTTATGCGTGGGGAAATGATTTGCCGGAACTTTTTGGAGGTTGGCCCGGTATTTCACCTACTGGTAGCGTTGAGATAAAAGGAATTACCTATAAATACTTCGATACAGGTGAAGCAAATAAGGGATTGGTTTACAATTTGATATTTAACGATAATGGAGTAGGTTCACAATTTGATGGACCACAGAACTTTACTCTTGACCGTGACATATATTTGGAAATCACAGAAAGCGGTTGGACGGAAATAGATCCGGATGCAGTGGTTATCCATGATGGTTATGCCATATTTATTGAAGACCAGTCCGGATGGGCAGAAACAACCATATATGCGTGGGGAAATGATATACCGGAACTCTTTGGCAGTTGGCCAGGAATATTACCAACCGGTAGTGTTGAGATAAAAGGTGTCACGTATAATTATTACGATACAGGTGAAGCAAATAAGGGATTGACTTACAATCTGATAATGAATAATAACAATGGAGGCTCACAATTTGACCTCGCAGCAGTGACGCTTGATCGAGATTATTATTTCCGTATTACGGACATAGCTGGTGAGGAGATTGACCCTAACAATCCGGACGGAGACTCTGAACCGGAATCTGAAGCGGCTTTTGTTTCTAATCAGAATAATTTCTTGAAATGAGTTTTGTATAGTAATGAAGATGTTAAATGACCTATTGGTGGAATGAGATTGGGGATAGGATATCTCTTTTCAATCTTGCGGATATATGTCCCAAGGCTTGGTTTTTCTATCCCAAGTCTTGGGATAGAAAAACCAAGCCTTGGGAAGAAGTTATCTCTTAGCTCTTTTGTTTTTTAGTATTGGCTTCCGGGATTTTTAGTATTAAGTCTTAGTATCTTTTCTGCCAATGCCCATCACTGGAGAGTTTGGATGCTCCTTTTGCAGATATCAGTTCCGCCAATGAGTATAAGTATAGATAAAAAGTAGAAATATGAAAAAAGTAATAATTGCGACACTGCTCTTTACGATGCTACATTCTTGTATGGGGTGTAGTGATAGTCAGAGTGACATGGAACCGATTCCCGTCCCACAGGAAGAATACATGGCTTCGGATATGGTGATTTATGAGGCAAATCCCCGCATTTTTGCCGAAGAAAATGCGTTCTCTGCCATCAAAGCAGAGCTTGACCGTATTCAAAGCCTGGGAACTACCGTGCTTTGGCTGATGCCTGTAAATGAGCCGGGAGTACTGAAAAGTGTGAATTCACCTTATTGTATAAAGGATTATAAAAAGCTGAATACACGTTACGGAACAAAAAAAGACTTGAAAGAACTGGTAGATGCTGCCCATGCCAAAGGAATGAAAGTGATTCTTGACTGGGTTGCCAACCATACTTCGTGGGACAATGCTTGGGTGACTGAGCATCCGGATTGGTATACACAGGATGCAAATGGCAATGTGGTACAACCTCAAGAACAGCCTTGGGCGGATGTTGCTGACTTGAATTTTGACAACGAAACCATGCAGCAAGCCATGATTGATGCCATGAAGTATTGGGTAACAGAAATTGGTATTGATGGATACCGTTGTGATTATGCCGAGGGGGTACCAGATGCTTTCTGGAAGAAAGCAATCGCCGAGCTCCGTACACTTGACAATAATTTGCTGATGCTTGCCGAAGGCGGAAAAACGTCTTTAATGAACAATGGTTTCAATCTGCTCTACGGCTGGAACTTCCATAGTAAACTGAAAGACTATTATGCCGGTAAATGCTCACTTACTGACCTTTATGCTATGAATACTTCCGAATTGGAGGGAATGCCGAAGGGTACGTTACGGTTACGCTATTCTACTAATCATGACCAGGCAAGTGAGGCTTCACCGATAGAATGTTATGGCGGTGAGCGTGGTGCCATGTCTGCTTTTGTATTGACGACTATGCTCGAGGGGATACCTCTTATTTATAGTTCGCAGGAAGTAGCCTATCCGCGGTCACTTAACTTTTTCAATTACGGAGTTATAGACTTGAAGTCCAATGAAGTCTTTGCGCAAGAGATGGCAGAAATCATCAGAGCCTATAAAGCTACGAGCAGTGTACGTGGTGGTGAACTGGAAGTTTATACTACCGGAGATGTCGCTTCATTTTATCGGGCAGCAGGCAGTCATGGCATGTTGGTCATGGTGAATACTGCCAATGAGTCTGTACAAGTGAAAGTACCTATGGAGCATGCTGGCAAGACCATGACCGATGTGATTGCCGGTGTGGATGTGGAGTTGCCTACAGTAATGACGATGGAACCTTATCAATATTTTATATATCAACAATAACGGATGTATATGAAACATGTATTATTAACAGTTGTATTTCTGGGAATTGCTTGTGTGGCGATGGCACACGAATTGTCATCTCCCAATGGGAATCTGAAACTCAATGTTGTGCTTGATTCCGAGGGGGGGCCGGTCTATAGCTTATATTACAAAGGAGAGCCGGTTGTAGAACCTTCTGCCTTGGGAATACTTATGGAAGAAGCGGATTTGTCAAATGGCTTCCGGATTCTTGATGCAACAAATTCTACTTTTGATGAAACTTGGATGCCTGTATGGGGAGAGTATGAAAAAGTCCGTAACCATTACAATGAACTTACTGTCACTCTCTCACAACCGGCAAAGCACGACCGTATGATGATTGTACGTTTTCGATTGTTTGACGATGGACTCGGATTCCGTTATGAGTTGCCGGAGCAGAAAACCATGAATTATCTGACGGTAAAAGACGAACTGACGGAATTCAATCTGACCGGTAATCATACACTCTATTGCATTCCCGGTGATTATGATACGAATGAGTTTGCCTATACTACTGCGGCCATTTCCGAAGTGCGCGAAGCTATGGAACGTAATCTACGTAAAAAAGGATATGAAGCTAAAGCGACTTCATTCACAGTACAAACACCCCTTATGATAAAGACTACCGAAGGACTTTATATCAATATTCATGAAGCTGCCTTGGTAGATTATTCTGCCATGTTGCTGAATGTGGATGATAAAGAGTTTAACTTTTCTGCTCATCTTACTCCCGATAAATTAGGAAAGAAAGGATATCTGCAATTACCGTTGCATACCCCGTGGCGTACAATTATGGTTAGTGACGATGCACGTAGCATCCTTGCTTCTCAGTTGATTCTTAATCTGAATGAACCTTGTAAGCTGGAAGATACTTCTTGGATTAAGCCACAGAAATTTATCGGTGTCTGGTGGGAGATGTTTACTGGTGGAGGAGGTACATGGGCATATAGCGACTATTATAAGGCTAAACCCGGCATAACCGACTATTCAAAGTTAACTCCTAATGGACATCATCCGGCCAATACTGAACATGTGAAAGAGTACATAGACTTTGCGGCGGAGAATGGTATTGATGCGGTATTGGTTGAGGGCTGGAATGAAGGTTGGGAAGATTGGGCATCCTATCGTAAGGATCGTCAGTTCCTTTTTGACAAACCTTATCCGGACTTTGATGTTGCGGTACTACATGCCTATGCCAAATCAAAGGGAGTAAAGATTATCATGCATCATGAGACGGCTGCTAATGCTGCCGACTATGAGCGGCAGCTGGATGTAGCCTTTCAATTTATGGTAGATAATGGCTATAATTCTGTAAAGACCGGATATGTGGGCTCAATCATTCCCCGTAGTGAATATCATTCCTCACAATGGATGAACAATCATTATATACATGTGGTGAAGCGTGCTGCTGATTATAAGATTATGGTAGATAGTCACGAGGCTGTTCGTCCCACCGGCTTGTGCCGTACCTGGCCCAACTGGGTAGCGCAAGAATCTGCCCGTGGTGGTGAGTTTGAATCTATGGGGGGCAATGATCCGGATCATACTTGTATCTTGCCGTTTACTCGGTTGAAGGGTGGTCCGATGGATTACACTCCTGGTATTTTCCAGACAAAACTTTCGTATTATAATGGTTCGAAACCTAAAGGTCAGGCGGGTACTACATTGGTAAAACAATTGGCTCTATATGTAACGATGCCCTCTCCGTTACAGATGGCAGCAGACCTGCCGGATAATTATCGCCGTTTTCCCGATGCGTTTCAATTTATTAAGGATGTAGCGGTGGATTGGAGCAATTCTTGGTATCTGGAAGCCGAACCGGGTGATTATATCACAGTGGCTCGTCAAGCCAAAGGAAAACAAGAGTGGTATGTAGGTGCTATTACCGACGAACATCCTCGTACGGCAACTATTCCTTTCTCTTTCTTACCCGAAGGAAGGAAATATATTGTTACCGTTTATGCAGATGGTCGGGATGCAGACTGGAAAGATAATCCGCAGAGCTATGACATCCGTCGTGGCATAGTAACGTCAAAGAGTGTGCTGCGTCAACCTCTGGCAAGTAGTGGAGGGGTGGCTATCAGTGTTCGAGAAGCAACAAAAGAAGAGGTAAAAGGATTGAAGAAATTATGAAGCTTGTCCGTACATAGTAATTATTATGTTGCGGATTTAATACAAGCATTTAAGAATTAAAGTTAGCAATTGGAAAGGCATAGTCCGTGAGGATTGTGTCTTTTTTCGTAAATTATTCGTCATTTCTTATTTTCTTTATTATAATTTTTTCTATATTTATGCCGTTATGGCGAATTGTTGACAGAATAGGAAAAGAATAGACCATTTAGGTATGAATAGAGAATGCCGGGGATTTGACATTTTATCATTCTTTAATCAAAATATAACCGTAAAATTTAGCTGTTTTGAAAAGTTTTCTTATATTTGCGGTGTTATTCATTGACATTTTGTTTGAATAGCGTGAAGTCAACAAGGTAATAACCTTTAAAACGTAATATTATGAATATCGAACGTATCATGGCCTCTTTAGAGGCAAAGCACCCCGGCGAGTCTGAGTATCTTCAAGCCGTAAAGGAAGTTCTTCTTTCCATCGAAGATATCTATAACCAACATCCTGAGTTCGAGAAAGCGAAAATTATAGAACGTCTGGTTGAACCTGACCGTATCTTTACTTTCCGTGTAACGTGGGTGGATGATAAGGGTGAAGTTCAGACGAACCTCGGCTATCGTGTGCAGTTCAACAATGCCATTGGCCCGTACAAAGGCGGTATTCGTTTCCATGCTTCCGTAAATCTTTCTATCCTCAAATTCCTGGGATTTGAGCAGACTTTCAAGAATGCTTTGACTACATTGCCTATGGGCGGTGGTAAGGGTGGTTCCGACTTCTCTCCGCGCGGAAAGAGCGATGCTGAAATCATGCGTTTCTGTCAGGCCTTCATGCTGGAATTGTGGCGTCACCTCGGTCCGGATATGGATGTTCCTGCCGGTGATATCGGTGTAGGCGGTCGCGAAGTGGGCTATATGTTCGGTATGTATAAGAAGTTGACTCGCGAATTTACGGGCACATTTACCGGTAAAGGATTGGAATTTGGCGGTTCGCTGATTCGTCCCGAAGCAACAGGATTCGGCGGCTTGTATTTCGTAAACCAAATGTTACAAACAAAAGGCATTGACATCAAGGGCAAGACCGTGGCTATCTCCGGTTTTGGAAATGTGGCTTGGGGTGCTGCTACCAAGGCTACCGAATTGGGTGCCAAGGTGGTTACCATCTCCGGTCCCGACGGTTACATCTACGACCCGAACGGTATCAGTGGCGAAAAGATAGATTATATGCTGGAACTCCGGTCATCGGGCAACGATATCGTAGCACCGTATGCCGACGAATTCCCCGGCTCTACTTTCGTAGCAGGCAAACGCCCGTGGGAAGTGAAAGCGGACATCGCTCTGCCTTGCGCTACCCAGAACGAGCTGAACGGCGAAGATGCACAACACCTCATTGACAACAAGGTGACATGTGTAGGCGAAATCTCCAATATGGGATGTACGCCCGAAGCTATCGACCTTTTTATTGAAAATAAGATTATGTATGCACCGGGTAAGGCTGTCAATGCAGGTGGTGTGGCTACCAGCGGACTGGAAATGTCGCAGAACGCCATGCACCTCAGCTGGAGTGCAGCCGAAGTGGATGAAAAACTCCACGCCATCATGCACGGAATTCATGCTCAATGCGTAAAATATGGGACAGAACCTGATGGCTACATCAACTACGTGAAGGGAGCGAATATCGCCGGCTTCATGAAGGTGGCTCATGCCATGATGGGTCAGGGAATTATCTAAGAGAGAAACTTTGTTTAGTTGTATTTGTATTTGTGGTTTGTGCTGCCCTACGCCTGTGAAGGTATGGGGCAGTACTTTTTTATTCTCAATTAAAAAAGTTGTATCTTTGTATCCGAGAAACCATAAATGACAAAGAGATGTTACTACCTGAATTGAAACTGAGACGTGATAAAATACGCTCTCTCATGGCTCAACAAGAGATTGATGCCGCTCTTATCGCTTGCAATGTAAATTTAATCTATACGTACGGACGTGTCGTCAGCGGTTACTTGTATCTGCCGTTGAATGCTCCCGCTCGTTTATTCATCAAACGTCCCAACAATATTGAAGGGGAACATATTCATCCTATCCGTAAACCGGAACAACTGCCTGACTTACTAAAGGAATGTGGTTTGCCCATACCTGCGAGGTTGATGCTGGAGGGGGATGAGTTGTCTTTTACGGAATATAACCGTTTGGCTGCGTGTTTCCCTGAAACGGAGGTGCTTCCTTGTGGTACGGCACTTATCCGGAAGGCCCGAAGTGTCAAGACTGAAATAGAGATTGAGATGTTCCGCCGTTCCGGCATTGCACATGCTAAAGCTTACGAACAAATACCCTCGGTTTATAGACCAGGAATGACAGACCGCCAGTTATCCATCGAAATAGAGCGCCTGATGCGTTTGGAAGGTTGTCTGGGTATTTTCCGTACCTTCGGACAAAGTATGGAGATTTTTATGGGAAGTCTGCTGGCAGGAGATAATGCTACTGCGCCTGCCCCCTATGATTTTGCTCTGGGAGGCGAGGGACTTGATCCGTCACTGCCTATCAGTGTGAACGGTGCACTGTTGCAGCCCGGCCAGAGCTTTATGGTCGATATGGGGGGTAACTTCTATGGCTATATGGGAGACATGAGCCGTGTATTCTCTATCGGAAAGTTGCCGGAAAAGGCATATGTTGCCCATCAGGTTTGCCTGGACATACAAGAGGCTGTTGTAGAAAAAGCGAAACCGGGTGCTGTTTGTGAGGACCTTTACAATCTCGCTATCGATATTGTCACCAAAGCGGGCTTTGCCGACAACTTTATGGGAGCCACTCAAAAAGCCAAGTTTATCGGTCATGGCATCGGACTGGAAATCAATGAAATGCCGGTGCTGGCTCCACGCATGAAGCAGGAGCTGGAACCGGGCATGGTCTTTGCTTTGGAACCGAAGATTGTTTTGCCAGGCATTGGTCCCGTCGGTATCGAAAACTCTTGGGTTGTAACAGCGGAAGGAGTGGAGAAACTGACGTTGTGTAAGGAAGAGATTGTGGAACTTTGAAAATTGATAATGGATAATGGAAAATTGCCATGCGGTTTCAATAAATACGCTGCACTGTTTATTTTTCCATTATCCATTTTCAATTATTTTACCCTTCTGTTAAGCTGATTATTCGCTTTCGAAGGTTTGGATTTACCAATCCGTTTTCCGGTTGGCTTGGCCTTGTTGCTCCGTTTGGGCTTTATGCCGGAATGGTTACTCGCCTTCATAATATTCACATAAGTAGTAGCGGGCTATAAAGTCCCAATATTGATGCAGTGTTTCTTTTCCTTTCAAGAAGGGAAGTTCCACATCGGGTAGAATTCCTTTGGTCATTCCGTATTTCAGCAGGTCGAACGGACACTCTCCGGGTTGGCAGAACATCTTGTAACCCTCTGCAGCAGCGCGTTTGGCATCGTACATCGGGTTATGTTCTTCACAGAAATAGGCGGCCACGTTGTGGGCTACGAGCATACCTTTGGCGTTGGCATAAATCACGAACTCTTTTTGGTATTCCAGGTCGGGCAATAATGCGGACCGTTTGTTTTCCCATCCCAAGACATCGACAAAGAAAGTGCAAAGCTCCTTGTAATCGGTGAAGTATAGCAGCGGTTTCCCCTGGCTGTATTCCAGACAGCGGGCGGCATCTTTGCTCAGTTTGGTTTCCGGAGTGACTTCCGGCAGCGGAGTAATGGGCATATCCAGTAAATCAAGTCCCATTACCCAAAGGAAGGAAGATTCTCCCTCGCTGATGGGAGCTTCTTCGAAACGTGCATCCATCAGTTCATAGGCGCTTTGGCTTAATGCAAGCAGGTCTTTGTCATAAGGACTGAACAAGGTGTATTCCTTGTCAAAAATACTAAATTGTGATTTCAATGTCCACAGTACGAATGCAATGTCTTCCTGATTTATTTCATCGGGCGTATAATCGTCACCCAGTGGATAGAACGGCAGGTAAGTTCCGTATACTCCTTGAAAGGCTTCGGAGAAAAGTTTCCAGCCTCCGCTTTGGGCAATGGCATCTTGAAAGTACATGCCGAGGGAGATGGCTGCGTCAATTTGGGTACGCAGGTCTTCCTTGTTGAACAAGGGAGAGGTCTTGACGAGGGGCAGGATGCTTGTGGCAAAGTCGAGGTACCATTTGTCCGTTGGCAGTACGTGGGTGCGTTCATTGGCCCCCAACCAATATTGCATGTTGATTGTTGTCATGATTTGTTTGTTTTAGATAAATATTATAGTCTTTTTAATGCCAATTTGATGACTTGTTCCACCGGTGCGCTTGGTTCTTCCTTCAAAATGGCAAGCACTACTTTTTGTGAGGGGGCTTGTGCAAAGCCCAGCATGGTAAGGGCGGCTACGGCTTCTTCTTGTACTTGTGCGTTGGCTGCCGATACCAGTGTACCTATGGTCCCTGCGTTGCCGGCTACAACGCTGCCGGTCTTGATTTTGTCTTTTAAATCCACAATTATCCGTTGGGCTGTTTTCAGCCCGATACCCTTGACTGTTTTCAGTAGAGTGGCGTTTTCCGTGCTGATGACATTTATCAGTTCGGATGGCGAGAGTGCCGAGAGAATCATGCGAGCTGTATTTCCGCCGATGCCTGAAACGGAGATGAGCAACAGGAATAGTTCGCGTTCCTGCTTGTCAGCGAACCCGTAGAGGACATAGGCGTCTTCACGGATAGCTTCATATATATATAGTTTGCATTCTTTCTTGCCCTGGATGGCGGCATACGTATTCAATGAAATATTGACGCCGTATCCCAGTCCGTTGCAGTCTATTATTGCGGTTGCCGGACTTAGTTCGGCAATTCCGCCTCTGATGTATTCTATCATAATTCTTTTGCTTGTTGGCCCCAAATGTGCCTTGCGTACATATCATCTGCGAATGTATGAATTATTATTGGACTTTCACTCACTAAAAAAAGAAAAACTGTGTGAAACAGCAGGGAGTTCTGCCGATATAATAAATTAAAATGCTTACTTTTGCGCCGATAAAGTAGAAAACTGATAAATAAATTCATAAAAAGAATGAAAAAAGTAAGAGCGGCCATCGTTGGCTATGGTAATATCGGGCATTATGTGCTCGAAGCCCTGCAAGCAGCTCCCGATTTCGAAATTGCCGGTGTAGTACGCCGTGCCGGAGCTGAAAACTGTCCTGCGGAACTGAGTGCATATCCCGTTGTGAAGAATATCAAGGAACTGAAAGGCGTGGATGTTGCTATCCTTTGTACGCCTACCCGCAAAGTGGAAGAGTATGCAAAGGAGATCCTTGCTTTAGGCATTCATACTGTGGACAGTTTCGATATCCATACGGGTATCACTGCCTTGCGCCGCACACTGGATGCAGAGGCTAAAAAGCATAATACGGTATCCATCATTTCTGCCGGCTGGGATCCGGGTAGTGACTCCATTGTCCGCACTATGCTGGAAGCCATTGCTCCGAAAGGCATTACCTATACTAATTTTGGTCCGGGTATGAGCATGGGACACACCGTGGCTGTAAAGGCCATCGAAGGTGTGAAAGCCGCTCTTTCCATGACTATTCCTACAGGAACCGGCATTCACCGTCGTATGGTGTACATTGAGTTGAAGGATGGTTACGAATTTGATAAGGTGGCTGCAGCCATCAAAGCCGACCCGTACTTCGTGAATGACGAAACACATGTAAAATTGGTTCCGAGTGTGGATGCACTGCTCGATATGGGGCATGGGGTAAACTTGACCCGTAAGGGTGTGTCCGGCAAGACGCAGAACCAGCTATTTGAGTTCAACATGCGTATCAACAATCCTGCCCTCACGGCACAAGTGCTGGTATGTGTGGCGCGTGCCGCTATGCGTCAGCAGCCGGGTTGCTATACAATGGTTGAAGTTCCGGTAATAGACCTGCTTCCGGGCGATAGAGAAGAGTGGATCGGCCATTTGGTATAAGACACAGAAAAAACAGATGATGTGTTTGGCTCAAACGCATCGTCTGCTTGCCCCGAACACATCATCTGTTTGATGTAAATGCATCATCCGTTCTACTGCGAATGGATGATGCGTTTTTTTATGTCTTGTTCTTTAAAAGAAATACCTCAGTATATCATTGAAGTTTGCCCAAATCAGCAAACCGAACAAGAGGAACATGCCCACCATCTGCGCACGTTCCATAAACTTGTCGCTGGGCTTGCGGCGTGCAATGATTTCGTAAATGAGGAATAACACGTGTCCGCCGTCCAGTGCAGGGATGGGCAGAATATTCATAAAGGCAAGGATGATGGAGAGGAATGCCGTCATGTACCAGAACTGGTGCCAGTCCCACGTGGCGGGGAAAATACTGCCGATGGTTCCGAAACCTCCGAGTTGCTTGGCTCCTTCCTTGGAGAAGAGATATTTCATCTGGCCTACGTAGCCTTTCAGAGTCTTTACCCCCAAAGATACGCCGGCAGGGAAAGAGGAAAGGAAACTGTATTCCTTGCGGACAACGGGCAGCAGTTTGTCGGTTGCCGTACGTGCTGCTACGCCTATTTCATAGTCGGCATTGGTCATCATGCTCAAGGTGTCTGTCACACCGTTACGGACGTATGTCAAGGTTACCTCATGGGATGCGTTGGCTTTCTTGCGCTTCAGCATCTCTTCTTTGAAGTCGTAGTAGGCTATTGACTTTCCATCCAAGTGGGTGATGCTGTCACCTACTTGCAGACCGGCGGAAGCGGCAGGGTATCCTACAATCAGGCTGTCGACTACATAAGGGAAACGGAAACTGGCGAAACGCACGCTGTCTGCCAGCAAGCGGTTCATCATGTCTTCGGGGATGTAGACTGAAGCAGCTTCCCCATCACGCAATACGCTTACCTGGCGAGCATCGACAATACTGGTCAGCAGGTCGCCATCATAGCGTTCGAACGGTACCCCGTCGGCAGATATTAGGATATCGCCGTCGCGGAAGCCTATGGCTTTGGCTGTTTCGTTAAAATCCATACCCAATGGGGCTTTTTGTACTGGTATATATTCGTCGCCCCAAGTAAAAAGTATCATGGAATAGATGAACAATGCGAGCAGGAAGTTGAACAATACACCGCCTACCATAATTAGCAGGCGCTGCCATGCCGGCTTGGCACGGAACTCCCATGGCTGCATGGGTTGCTTCATCTGTTCGGTATCCATAGATTCGTCTATCATACCTGCTATTTTTACATAACCACCTAAGGGTAGCCACCCGATACCGTATTCCGTGTCACTGTGTTTGGGCTTGAACTTGAATAATGTGAACCAAGGGTCAAAGAATAAGCAGAACTTTTCTACCCGCGTCTTGAACAGACGCGCAAAAAGGAAGTGCCCCCCCTCATGAACAATAACGAGCAACGAGAGGCTCATAATGAGTTGCAGGGCACGAATCAAGAATGTTTCCATCTAATTATTTGCTGTTTTACGATTTTTATAATTTTCGCAAAGGTACGTTTTCTTATTTAACGTATCAAATGAGTAGATGTTTTTTATAATTCTTTTCATTCCGCTGTATCTATCAAATCAGCTCTTCTGCTATCCGTCGGGCTTCGGCATCCGTAGCCACATAGTCTTCATAGGTGGGCTTCTGTAAGTAGGATACGCGCGACATGGTCTTTTCTATTACTTCACTCATGCCAAGGAACGAAATTTTGTCCTGCAGGAAGGCAGCTACCACCACTTCATTGGCGGCATTGACAATGCAAGGCATATTGCCTGCACGATGTAGCGCTTCGTAGGCCAGGGCGAGGTTACGGAAACGGGTGGTGTCCGGTTGCTCGAACGTCAGTTCCGTGCACAGCTTGAAGTCCAGGCGCGGGAAAGAGGCTTTCAACCGGTCGGGATAGGAGAAGGCATATTGGATGGGCAGGCGCATGTCCGGCATTCCCAGTTGTGCTTTCACGGCACCGTCCTCAAACTGTACCATGGAGTGGATGACGGATTGCGGGTGTACCACGACTTCTATCTGGTCGGGACGTACACCGAACAGCCATTTGGCTTCGATTACCTCGAACCCTTTGTTCATCATGGAAGCAGAGTCTATCGTGATTTTG
The DNA here is from genome assembly GCF_003603065.1 of Bacteroides sp. AF20-13LB. Taxonomy (NCBI): domain Bacteria; kingdom Pseudomonadati; phylum Bacteroidota; class Bacteroidia; order Bacteroidales; family Bacteroidaceae; genus Bacteroides; species Bacteroides sp. AF20-13LB. Next base: position 281,017 of record NZ_QTMH01000002.1, on the reverse strand, counting down.
GCGCCCATGTCCCAGTTGGGGTGTTTCAGTGCTTGCGCTTTGGTGACGGTTGTTAGTTGCTCCATAGTGCAGGTGCGGAACGGACCTCCGGAGGCAGTCAGTATCACTTTTTCTATTTGGTTGCCTATCTCACCGGCCAGGCACTGGAAAACGGCGGAGTGCTCGGAGTCGACGGGTAGGATGGGGACACCGCTGAAGCGTGCCAGGTTATTGATGAGCTCTCCCGCCACCACCAGCGTCTCTTTGTTGGCAAGGGCTATCGGCTTACGGGCTCGGATGGCATTCATGGTGGGCTTCAGCCCTGCATATCCCACCATGGCGGTCAATACCATATCAATGGGATTTTCGGTCACAATCTGGCAGAGGGCATCTGCGCCGGCATATACCTTGATAGGTAGGTCGGCAAGCGCTTCTTTCAGTTGCGTGTATTTCGATTCGTTGGCTATTACCACTGCCTCAGGCTTGAATCTGCGTGCCTGGGCTATGAGTTCCTCTACGCGGTTATTGGCGGTCAATACGTATGCTTCGTACTGGTCGGGATGTTCTTCGATGACCTGCAACGCTTGTGTACCGATGGAACCGGTAGAACCGAGTATGGCAATCTGTTTCATTTACTATTATGCTATTTACAATTTACTATTTGGAGACTAAAATACGATGTAAAGCTCGGGATTTACGGCCCTGCCCTTATGCCACAGCTCGAAGTGAAGGTGGGGACCGGTGGACAGCTCGCCGGTGTTTCCTACCAGTGCGATGGCTTCACCCCCTTTCACCGCATCTCCTTCCCGTTTCAGCAGAGAGCCGCAATGCTTGTAGACTGACACGAAGTCCTGGTTGTGCTGTATTTCTATCAGATAACCCGTCTCGGCAGTGTAGGTACTCAGTATGACGGTACCGTCTAAGGTGGCCAATACGCTTTCGCCCGGATTGGCGGCAATGTCCGTGCCGAAGTGTTTTGTTTCGGCATTGAAGGGAGATGAAATCATGCCGCGTGTGGGGCGGTAGAAAATCAGTCCGTCTATTTCGGGGCGAGCGGTGATGCTCGTCAGGTTGTACTTTTCTGTCTCCTCGTACTGTTTGCGGAATTCGGCTTCCCGTTGTGTACGTTCCATGAGCGAATCTTCGCGCAGGTGGGTCAACGAGTCGATGGAATGTATGGTATCTGCCTTTATCTTGCCCTGGAAGATGTCCTGGATATTCATGATATAGAGGTTCTGTCTGTTCACCAGTTGCTGGAGGGAATCTACGCGCAAGGCATTCTCCACTACCTGGGCACGGATTTCACTGTTCATATATCCCGGCAGGTAGTTGCGCAGCGGGGTGAAGGCTACGATCAGGGAGGCGATGAGAAACAATACGAACAGCACGGAGAGCAATACGGACAGTCCGTTCAGCTTGGATACGCGCAACGTGATGATATCCTCAAGGGTATTCTCGTTCGTAATCGTCAGTCTGTACTTGAACTTGATGTTACTCCAAAATGCTTTTCTTCGTTTCTTTTTCATACCTCTTCTGTTTCGTCCAAAGCTATCAAACCTTCCGGCAGGTCTACGGTGATGACCTTGTGCTTCTGGTCAATGTCTATGATAAACTCTTCTTGTGCCGGCACTAGCAGTTCTTCTCCCTGATAATCTACCACAAACAGTGTGTTGATGGTCGATGTGTCCACGTCCGTCACTTCTCCCAGCGTGCCGTGATGTACTTCCTCCATACGAAAACCGACGAAGAAGTCCCAACTCAGTTCACCTGGTCCTGCCTCTTCTGCATGCTTTACGGGGAAGTAGACCTCAATATTAGTGAACATGCGGGCGCGTTCTGTCGTGTCCACGCCTTCCAGTTTGACAAGGGCGGTGGTGTCGGAGCGGAAACGGTATTCTTCCAAGAAGAAAGGCACCAGTATACCATCCAGCAGGCAGATTAGGTATTCGGCTTCCACCCGGTCGAAGATGTCATCCGTAAAAGTGAACGATAGTTCTCCGTGAATGCCGTGGGGCTTGTTGAATATACCTATCTTATATACTTCTTCTCTCTTTATCATCTTATTCTATTCTTGTTATTCTTGCTCCGAGCGCATTCAGTCGCCCTTCGATGTTCTGATACCCACGGTCTATCTGCTCTATGTTGTGGATGCGGCTGATGCCGTCCGCACTCATGGCAGCTATCAGCAGGGCGATGCCCGCACGGATATCGGGCGAGGTCATGTTGCCGCCACGTAGTTTAAAGCCGTGGTCGTGACCGATGACAACGGCGCGGTGCGGGTCGCAGAGGATAATTTGCGCTCCCATATCTATCAGCTTGTCCACAAAGAACAAACGGCTTTCGAACATTTTCTGATGAATGAGTACACTGCCTTTTGCCTGGGTGGCAACCACCAGCAGCACACTGAGCAAGTCTGGTGTCAGTCCGGGCCAGGGTGCGTCGGCAATGGTCATGATGGAGCCGTCGATAAAGTACTCTATCTGGTACGTCTCTTGTGCGGGCACGTAAATGTCGTCTCCCCACTGCTCCATCTTGATGCCGAGTCGACGGAAACTGTCGGGGATAATTCCCAAGTTCTCGTAGGAGACATTCTTGATGGTCAGTTCGCTACGGGTCATGGCTGCCATGCCAATGAAACTGCCCACTTCAATCATGTCGGGGAGGATGGTATGCTCGGTTCCGTGCAGCTCGTCTACTCCTTCGATAGTCAGGAGGTTGGAGGCGATGCCTTCTATCTTAGCTCCCATCCGGTTCAGCATTCTGCAAAGTTGCTGCACGTAGGGTTCGCAGGCGGCGTTGTAGATGGTGGTCTTGCCTTTGGCAAGGACGGCTGCCATTACGATATTGGCTGTTCCCGTTACAGATGCCTCGTCGAGTAGCATATAACTGCCATGCAGTTGTTTGGCTGAGATTTCGTAGATGCCACGCTCCTCATTATAGACAAAGTCGGCTCCTAAATTCTGGATACCGATAAAGTGTGTATCCAGACGGCGGCGTCCTATCTTGTCTCCGCCCGGCTTGGAAATCATGGCCTTGCCGAAACGTGCCACCATCGGCCCCACCAGCATGACGGAACCGCGCAGGCTGGAACATTTTTTCAGGAACGCGTCACTTTCCAGATAGGCGAAATCAATGTTGGCAGCTTGAAAGCTGTAAGTGTCAATGCCTTTTTTAGATACGCTGACTCCCATATCCCGCATCAATTGGATAAGGTTGTTGACGTCCAGTATGTCCGGGATATTGTGCACAGTCACCTCTTCGGCAGTGAGCAATGTGGCGCAGATAATTTGCAACACCTCGTTTTTTGCTCCTTGGGGGTAAATGTCACCGGAAAGTCTGTGTCCTCCTTCGATTACAAATGATGCCATGAAATTAGTGATTAGGGGTTGGTGATTAGTGATTAGTGATTAGTGGTCTGCATGGTGATGCCGCATGGCATTAATCACTAACCACTAATCATTCAATTTTAGTATTTCCGTTTATTGTTCCGGTTGTTGTTCCGGTTATTCTGGTTGTTCACTTTCGGACGGTAGTTCTGGTCAATACGTTCGGCCATGAGACGGACGATACTGTCTGTCATTTGCAGTTTTCCGTCAGAGAGTTCGGTGAGATCATCTGAAATCTTACGGTCATCGACGGTATCTTTGTTCCATGCCATGTAGTCTTTCTTCATGTGGTTACAAATGAGCGCTATCAAGTTCTGCTTCTCTTCTCCTTCCGGAAATTCGATGGCTTTCTTTATCAGTACTTCCAGTGTACGGCCATAGTGGCGGTAGCGGATTTTGGTACTGGGGTAGGGGATGCTCTCCGGCTTGGTATTCAGATTGTCCTTGCGGATAATTTCGTACGGATAATCTATATCCAATTGGAAGTTGGCCATGATGGCAAGGTGGTCCCATAGCTTATGTTTGAAGTCGGGCACATCGCGCAGATGGGGAAACATGTTTCCCATGATGTTGATGATTGTGTTTGCGCAACGCTGGCGTTCTGCACGGTCTTCGATTGTCAGCGCGTGGTCTACCATATTCTGGATGCTGCGACCATATTCGGGTAGGGGCATCCGTTTTTGTTGAGTGTTATATTGCATCTTTAATTAGTGATTAATGTTCAACGATTAGTGATTAGGGTTTAGCGATTAGTGGTTAGTGATTAATGGGCTACGTAGTGATACCGCATGGTATTCATCCCTAATCCCTAATCGCTAAACCCTAAATAAGTTTCTTTGGCGTGCCGGCTACGAATTCCTTCAAATAGAAGGGTTCGAAATAGGCCACATCCTTGAAATCTTGTTCGGCTATTGCCTTTTCTGCCAACGGGAACATCATGCCGGCAAGCGGGCGGATGCCGTCGATGAAGTGTGCATTGGGATGCGTGATTTTCTCTTTGCATTTGGCTGCACCGTCACCGAAGAAATAGACGGGATGTTGCTCTAAAAATTCTAGGTAGGAGTTTTCGTCCACAATATCGGCTGCAATGTCGCGCACCGATTTCAAGGCACGGTCGTAGATGGCAGCATAGACTTCCATGCGGCGGGCGTCAATCATCGGGCAGAGTAATGCGTCGTCGGGCAACTCATCGTGGTAGAGCAATACCGGTACACACTGAACTTTCAGGGTTTCCAGCCCGATAAGTGGCAGGTTACGTCCATAGCAGACACCTTTTGCCATCGACACGCCGATACGCAACCCGGTATACGAACCAGGGCCGCAGCTCACGGCGACTGCATCCAACGGCATGGCATGGCTATCGGCAAAGGATAGCGCCTCGTCCACAAAGATTCCCAATGAAACGGCGTGTGAAGGGCCATTCAGGTCCTCTTTCTTGAAAACGTTCTGTCCATCCTCGCTCACGGCTACGGAGCAGGCAGAAGTGGACGTTTCAATATGCAAGATACATGACATAACTTTTATTCTTGATTTTATTGTGGCAAATTTACGTGATTATTTTCACTAATTAAAATAATCGTGTAATTTTGCGCAAAACTATAACATTATGATACAATCTATGACAGGCTACGGCAAAGCAACCGTCGAACTGCCTGATAAGAAAATCAACGTTGAAATAAAGTCGCTCAATAGTAAGGCAATGGACCTATCTGCCCGCATTGCTCCGCTTTATCGTGAGAAGGAGATGGAAATCCGTAATGAAATATCACGGAAACTGGAGCGCGGAAAGGTGGATTTCAGCCTTTGGATAGAAAAGAAAGAGAGTGCGGAAAGCGCCACTCCCATCAACCAGACATTGGTTGAGGGATATTACAAGCAGATTTGTGCTATATCAGAAAATCTAGGAATACCTGTGCCGGATGCGATGGACTGGTTTGCCACGTTACTCCGTATGCCGGATGTGATGACGAAGAATGATACGCAGGAACTGAGTGAGGAGGAATGGGCTGTGGTCTATTCGGCTGTGGAAAAGGCTGTCGGTGCGCTGGTGGACTTCCGTAAGCAGGAAGGAGCTGCCCTTGAAAAGAAGTTCCGTGAGAAGATCGCCAATATCTCCCATTTGTTGGAGACTATCGCTCCCTACGAGAAAGAGCGTGTGGCCAAAGTGAAGGAGCGTATTACCGATGCACTGGAAAAGACCTTGAGCGTGGATTATGACAAGAACCGTCTGGAGCAGGAACTCATCTACTACATCGAAAAACTGGATGTGAACGAAGAGAAACAGCGTCTTGGCAATCATCTGAAATATTTTATCAATACGCTGGAAACCGGAACCGGACAAGGCAAGAAGTTAGGGTTCATCGCCCAGGAGATGGGACGCGAAATCAATACCTTGGGCAGTAAGTCCAATCATGCGGAGATGCAGAAGATTGTCGTTCAGATGAAAGATGAATTGGAGCAAATCAAGGAACAAGTATTGAACGTCATGTAGTATCAAATAGTAAATCGTCAAATCGTAAATAATTCGATGGCAAAACTTATCATATTTTCAGCCCCTTCGGGCTCTGGCAAGTCAACGATTATCAACTATCTGCTGACTCAAAATCTGAACTTGGCATTCTCCATCTCAGCGACCAGCCGCCCGCCCCGCGGAACGGAGAAAGATGGAGTGGAGTATTTCTTTCTGACTCCTGACGAGTTCCGTCGTCGCATAGCCAATGATGAATTCCTGGAGTATGAAGAGGTATATCAGGACCGTTTTTACGGAACACTGAAGGAGCAGGTGGAAAAGCAATTGGCTGCCGGACAGAATGTAGTGTTCGATGTGGATGTAGTGGGTGGTTGCAATATCAAGAAATTCTATGGTGAGCGTGCTTTGTCTGTTTTCATTCAGCCACCTTCAGTGGAGGAATTGCGCAAACGCTTGGTGGGGCGCGGAACAGATGCTCCCGAAGTGATAGAGAGCCGCGTGGCGAAAGCCGAATACGAACTGGGCTTTGCACCGAAGTTCGATACCGTGATTGTGAACGATGACCTGGAGACAGCCAAAGCGGAAGCATTGAAAGTAATCTCTCAATTCTTGAACGAATGAAACAACGTGGAGGAGTGTACAACCAGTTGGCACCGAGGAGGAAGAATAGCCCGAAGCTGAACAAGGCATTGCTAATTATTAATAGCGTTCTGTTCGTCTGCTCCCTTGTTGTGGGTGTATTGTATATACATCATGGCGAGCCTCGTTCCAGTATTTCAATGTTTCTTATCTCTGTAGTGACGATTTTCAATGCTTGGGCTGCCTGGCGTGCGTTGCAAAGACGTCCTTTGTAAGGTTGTATATGAATAAGAATAAATGAATATAGGAATCTTCAGCGGCTCGTTCAACCCGATACACATCGGACATTTGGCCCTCGCCAACTATCTTTGCGAATACGGGGACCTGGACGAAGTGTGGTTTATGGTCACCCCCCACAATCCGCTGAAGGAAGAAAACGATCTGATGGATGACAAGTTACGTTTGAAGCTGGTGCAGCTAGCCACTGAGGGTTATCCCAAGTTTCGCGCTTCCGATTTTGAATTCCATCTGCCTCGGCCTTCTTATACTGTTCATACGTTGGATGCGCTGAAACGGACTTATCCCCAACACACTTTCCATCTTGTCATTGGTTCGGACAACTGGAGGCTGTTCCACCGTTGGTACGAGTCGGAACGCATTATTGCCGAAAATCATCTTCTGGTTTATCCCCGTCCCGGCTATCCGGTAGAGGCCACCTTTTTACCGCAGAATGTGCGGACAGTTTCTTCTCCGGTATTCGAAATCAGCTCCACTTTTATCCGTCGGGCCATAGAGGAGGGAAAAGACGTACGCTACTTCCTGCATCCGGCTGTGTGCGATGAACTCAAACGGATGCAGAATAAATGAATCTTTAAACTGAAATAAATGTCTGTATTTGTACGTGTTTTCATATTTATTTCTTATTTTTGAACGTATCAACCTTGAATGCATGGAAGAGTTTTCTTAATACATAGATATTCCTTAATTTAATAATCCGCTTATGAGAAAAGAACTACTGTTACTGGGAGCATTCGGTATGCTGACGACAGCGACGCTTTGTGCGCAAGAGTTTCATTTGCAACCTACTCCCCAAGAATATATTACGCAAAAAGATTCTGTTGATATTCCCCGACAATACCAGATCCTTTCCGGCAATTCCGTGCAGGACGGACCTGCGTTGCCTTTACTCCGTTCATTGATGCCGGAAGAGGTGCTTGGCGCTTCTTTCCGTGTATATATAGGAGTGAAAGGAGATAAGATTATCAAGAAATACCAACATCGGATTCCACGCAAATCCGAAGGTTATTTCCTGAAAATAGAAAAAGACTGCATCGTCATAGCCGGTGCTGACGAACGGGGAGCGTACTATGGTGTACAGACTCTTGCGCAGTTGCTTGCTTTAGACAAGCTGCCTTTGGCTGAAGTGACGGACTATCCTGATGTTCCCTATCGGGGTGTGGTAGAAGGTTTTTACGGTGCTCCCTGGAGTCAGGAGGCGCGTATACGCCAGCTTGATTTTTATGGTCGGAACAAAATGAATGTCTATATCTATGGACCGAAAGACGATCCTTATCACCGGACTCCCAACTGGCGCAAGCCTTATCCTGCTCGAGAAGGAGAAGAGTTGAAAGTATTGGTGAATAGGGCGAAGGAGAACAATGTTATTTTCTATTGGGCCATTCATCCGGGTCAGGATATTCGCTGGAATGAAGAAGACCGCTCGTTATTGTTGCAGAAGTTCGAAAGCATGTACCAGTTGGGTGTGCGTGGTTTTGCCGTTTTCTTTGATGATATTTCGGGTGAGGGGACAAAGGCAGACAAGCAGGCTGAACTGTTGAACTATATTGACGACCATTTTGTAAAAGTCAAGCGGGATGTTGCACCATTGATATTGTGTCCCACAGAGTACAACAAGTCATGGACCGATGTGGAGGGAGGCTATCTCACTACGCTTGGTGATAAGTTGAACGAGGGTATCAAGGTGATGTGGACCGGTGATATGGTAGTTGCTACTATAGATAAGTCTACGCTGGACTTCGTCAATCCGCTGCTGAAACGTAAGGCGTACATTTGGTGGAATTTCCCCGTTTCGGATTATGTACAAGACCATTTGCTGCTAGGGCCGGTTTATGGAAACGGGCTTGATGTAAAAGATGATATGTCTGCTTTTGTTTCCAATCCGATGGAACATGCCGAGGCTTCCAAAATCTCTCTGTACAGTGTAGCTGATTATACTTGGAATATGGAGAATTATGATAGTGAAACTTCTTGGAAACATGCAGTCAGAGACCTTATGCCACTTCATGCCGAATATTTGGAAATCTTCGCTGCTCATAATTCCGACCCGGGACAGAATGGACATCGCTTCCGTCGTGAAGAGTCCGTTGCCATTCAGCCTGCTCTCTCTGCCTTGTTGAAAGCCTATCAAGAGAAAAACGAGATAGATGAAGATGCCTATCGGCAGGTAGCTGAGGAATGCCGGAAGATAATCGTTGCCGCTGATGGATTGCTTGCGTCGGGAAATGAGAATCGTCCGTTGATAACTGAAATAAGGCCTTGGCTCATTCAGTTCAAACAAGTGGGAGAGTATGGTGCGGAGGTGCTGAACATGATACGCCTGCGCCAGCAGAAGGATGCATTTATAGGTAGCTACGAACACGCCCGCGCCCTGCTGGTGCTGATGGGTGAGACGGATGCCCAATATAAAGCGGGCATAAAGAGCGGCAGCCTGCATCTGATGCCTACTTTCAATGCTTTGTTCGAAGCGGCGACAACGGGCTATAATGCAGCGTTCCATGCCGGGCTTGATACAAAGGCTGTTTATTCTCCCTACACGTTGAAGAGCGACGTGAATCAGTTGGCTTCGCTTCCTATTCAGCAGAAGGGAAAGGTGAATACAATTATTCCGTCCAATGAAGTCATCAACTGGCAGGCAGGCGGTGTGCTGACCATTTCGATGGATTATGCCCGCCAGTTGAGTTCGGTGCTTATTGATTTGGGAGATGCGGAGGTGGCTAATTCTAAGTTTAAACTGGAAGTAACTTCGGATGGTACAAACTGGCAGGCGGTGGATTTGAAACCGGGATACAGAACGCAGGTGAAGGCATCTCTCAAGGATTTGAGCGTTGCGAAGATGAGGCTGGTGAATGTATCCGACACAGAGCAGAAGGTGTATTTCAAAATGTTCCGTTTTACGGAGAATTGATATGGTTCTTGATTCTTAAAATAGAGTTACGCGTCTGGGACGATGCTCCCCGTTGTTCTTAAGATCGGAATGACGGGGAGCACTTTTTTAGGAAGTTATTCAAGGCATTTGTCCAAGTCGCGGATGATTTGCTCTTTATCCATATTTTGTCCGATGAATACTATCTTCAGCATGCGGTCGCCGTATTGCTCGTCCCAGTCTCTTAGCAATCCCGGTTCTTGGCGCATCAGTTCTATCATGTCTTCTTCGGGGGCGGTGGCATACCATTGTCCGGCTTCAGTTATTTTCTTCTGTATACCTGCTTGTTCAAAGAGGAAGGACATGTCGCGGTTGTGGCTGAAGTAGCAGACACCCTTGGCGCGGATAACGCTGCGGGGCCATTTGGTAGCGACATAGTGGTCGAACTTATGAATGTCGAATGCAGGACGGCGGTAGTAGACAAATGTGCCAATACCGTATTCTTCTACTTCACCTCCTTCGTGATGGTGGTGATGATGACCCTCTTCATGATGGTAATGCGCCTCTTTTTCCTCCTCTTCGCTTACTTGTTGCTCTATGCCACGAATCCATCCGGCGGAAGTTGCGGCACGTTCAAAGTTAAAGAGGTGGGTATGGATAATCTTATCCAGGTCTACATCTGCATAATTGCACTCTATAATTTGGGCACCGGGTTGCAAGGTGTGGATAATCTGCCTGATACGTTTTAATTCCTCGGGCTGTACTTCTGCTGCTTTGTTCAGCAGGATAATATTACAGAACTCAATTTGCTGAATGATGAGGTTTTCTATATCTTCCTCATCAATGCCTTTGCGTGTCAAATCATCTCCGCAAGAAAATTCACTTTGCAGACGTAAGGCGTCCACCACGGTGGTAATGCAGTCTAAGCGGCAAATACCGTATTTAGTATACGCTCCTCCCATATGAGGAATGGAGCAGAGTGTTTGGGCAATAGGCTCCGGTTCACAGATGCCACTCGCTTCAATCACGATGTAGTCGAAGCGTTGCATCTTCATGATTTCGAACATCTGCTCTATCAAGTCTGTCTTCAGCGTACAGCAGATACAGCCATTCTGTAGAGCTACCAGGCTGTCGTCTTTCTTTCCCACCACGCCACCTTTCTGTATAAGGTCTGCATCAATGTTCACTTCGCCTATGTCATTGACGATAACGGCAAACTTAATGCCACGTTTATTAGAAAGAATGTGATTTACCAACGTCGTTTTGCCACTGCCTAGATAACCGGTCAACAGCAGTACGGGGATTTCTATTGTATTCATAATCGTTTGGTTTGCTTCAATGATAATGGTCTTCTTTTATTAACTTCCGCAAAGTTATCTGATTTATGTGATAATGGATTGAAAAAAACAAAATTTTGTTTCTTCTATATTATTAAACAGAAAAAAGGTGAAAAGCTTTGAGCCCCTCACCTTTCTTCTGTTGTAGTTGTACTATGGCTTTAGTTCTTACAGAATCCCTTGCGCCATCATCGCCTTTGCCACCTTCATAAATCCGGCCACATTGGCACCCTTCACGTAATTTACATAACCGTCGGCTTCCGTACCATATTGCACGCAAGCTTCGTGAATGTTCTTCATGATGCTCTTCAATTTCTCGTCCACTTCCTCTGCACTCCAGCTCAACTTGATGGAGTTCTGAGTCATTTCGAGACCGGATACTGATACACCGCCGGCATTGGCTGCCTTACCCGGAGCATACAGAATCTTTGCATCTTGGAATACGCGGATTGCTTCAGGGGTAGAAGGCATGTTTGCACCTTCGGACACAGCCATGACACCATTAGCAATTAGTTTTTTGGCATCATCTCCATTTATTTCATTCTGAGTTGCAGAAGGCAGGGCGATGTCTGCCTTTTCACCCCAAGGACGTGCACCTTCTACGTACTTGACACCCGGATATTGTTCAGCATATTCGCGGATACGTCCACGATAGAGGTTTTTCAGCTCCATGATGTAATCCAACTTTTCGCGGTCAATGCCGTCCGGATCGTATACATAACCGTCAGAATCAGACATGGTCAATACCTTACCACCCAATTCCAATACTTTCTCGGCCGTATATTGAGCTACGTTACCGGAACCGGAAATCAGACAAGTTTTGCCTTTCAAGTCAGTACCCTTAGTCTTTAACATTTCCATCAGGAAGTAGATGTTACCGTAGCCGGTAGCTTCCGGACGAATCAGCGAACCGCCGAACTCACGGCCCTTACCGGTGAAAGTACCCGTAAATTCATGAGCCAGCTTCTTATACATACCGAACATGAAACCTACTTCGCGACCACCTACACCGATATCACCAGCAGGTACGTCTGTTTCAGGGCCGATATGACGCCATAACTCCAGCATGAAAGCCTGAACAAAACGCATGACCTCAGCATTTGACTTGCCGCGCGGAGAGAAGTCCGAACCGCCTTTACCGCCACCCATAGGCAGAGTTGTCAATGAGTTTTTAAATGTCTGCTCGAAAGCAAGGAATTTCAGGATGCTCAGGTTTACAGAAGCGTGGAAACGAACACCGCCTTTATAAGGGCCGATAGCGTTGTTGTGCTGCACACGATAGCCCATGTTGGTTTGTACGTTACCTTTATCGTCTACCCAAGTAACACGGAATTGGTAAACGCGATCGGGGATGCAAAGACGTTCAATCAGATTGGCTTTGTCAAACTCCGGATGCTTGTTATACTCTTCTTCAATCGTAGAAAGAACTTCTTCTACTGCTTGATGATACTCCGGTTCGTTGGGGAACCGTCTTTTCAGGTCTTCTAATACCTTAGCTGCATTCATAATCTATTTCTTTTATTGGTTGCTACTATATATTACCTAAAACAATTCGATTTTCGGTTTGTTTCCTTTTCCTCTCATTGCGGTTGCAAAAGTACACATAAAAATGAAACGAACAAACATTTTATAAAGAAAATGCGGTATAAAACAACAATTTTATTGTTTTATACCGCAAAATGGAATAAAAAGATATTATTTATCCTCTTTTTAGAGACTTTATGACGGGAATAAATACTAAAGCCGCCGAAATGGCAAGCGTTAGGATGATTGGACCGTCAATTCGTTCGACAGATATCAAAACAATGTAGCAAAGTGCTGCCCAAAGCAGCATAATGCAAACTATTTGGAATTTTGATAACGGTCGTTTCATTTGGCTGCTTTCTTTTTGTCTACGATAGCATCGATAACTGCCACTGCGGTGATATTCACGATATCTCGCACGGAGCTTTCAAAATCGGTGAAGTGGATAGGCTTGTTCAGCCCCATTTGGATAGGACCAATCAGTTCGGAGTCCGTATCCATCGCCTGCAGCAGCTTGTAAGCAGAGTTTGCAGAACTCAAGTTCGGGAAAATCAGTGTGTTTACGTCTTTTCCTTTCAAGCGCGTAAACGGATACTTGGCATCACGCATTTCGCGGTTCATGGCGAAATTCACCTGCATTTCTCCGTCAATGGCAAGGTCAGGATAGTTTTGTTGCATATAATCCACTGCTTCGTGTACACTTACCGGACTTCCTTCCTTATCCGCACCGAAGTTGGAGTAACTCAACATGGCCATTACCGGTGTATGATTGAAGAAGCGGACGGTATATTCCGACAGCTTGGCAATGTCAATCAGCGTTTCGGCATTGGGATGACGGTTAATCAGCGTATCTGCCAGGAAGTATGTGCCTTTCTTGGAGTTCAGAATATGCATGGTGCCGAAATGCTTGTATTCCGGACGGATGCCGATGACTTCCTTGGCAACCTTGATGGTATTGCTGTATTTGGTGTAAAGACCTGTGATGAAAGCGTCTGCTTCACCCGTCTCCACCATCATCATACCGAAGTAGTTACGTTCGAACATTTTGTCGTTGGCTTCTTCGTAAGTGGCTCCTTCGCGGGCACGTTTTTCAGATAGGATGCGGGCATAGCGTTCACGGCGCGGCGCTTCATCCGGATGACGCAGATTTACTATCTCGATACCTTCAAGGCTAAGGTCGAGTTCTTTTGCCAGCTTCTCGATGGCTTCGTCGTTGCCCAATATAATAGGATGGCAGATACCTTCAGCCTTGGCTTCCACAGCAGCTTTCAGCATATTGGGGTGGATGCCTTCGGCAAATACCACACGTTGTGGGTTGCGGCGGGCGGTGTCGTAGAGTTGGCGGGTCAGTTTGCTTTCGTAACCCATCAGCTCGCGCAGTTGCAGGCGGTAGGCATCCCAGTCTTCGATGTCTTTGCGAGCTACACCGCTTTCCATGGCAGCTTTGGCCACAGCGCAGGACACTTCGGTGATGAGGCGCGGGTCAACCGGTTTCGGGATGAAGTATTCGGGACCGAAGGTGAAGTTGTTTACATGGTATGCTTCATTCACAACATCGGGCACGGGCTGCTTGGCAAGGTTGGCAATGGCGTGCACGGCAGCAATTTTCATGGCTTCGTTGATGGCTTTTGCCTGCGTGTCGAGGGCGCCGCGGAAGATGTAGGGGAAACCGATTACATTATTAATCTGGTTAGGATAGTCGGAACGACCGGTGGACATCAGTACGTCCGGACGTGCTGCCATGGCGTCTTCGTAAGAGATTTCCGGAGTAGGGTTGGCAAGGGCAAACACGATGGGATGGTCTGCCATGCTGCGAACCATGTCCTGGGTCAACACATTACCTTTTGACAGTCCAAGGAATACATCGGCACCTTTGATGGCTTCTGCCAGTGTATGTACGTCGCGACGGTCGGTGGCAAAGTAACGTTTCTGCTCGGTCAGATTCTCGCGGTCGCTGGTGATGACTCCCTTACTGTCCAGCATCAGGATATTCTCACGGCGTGCACCGAGCGCTTCATACAGTTTGGTACATGAGGTGGCGGAAGCCCCGGCACCGTTTACGACGATTTTCACTTCCTCTATCTTCTTGCCTGCCACTTCCAGGGCGTTCAGCAATCCTGCGCTGGAGATGATGGCGGTGCCGTGCTGGTCGTCGTGCATCACGGGGATGTCCAATTCCTCTTTCAGGCGGCGTTCTATTTCGAAACATTCGGGTGCTTTGATGTCTTCCAAGTTGATACCTCCGAATGTTGGGGCAATAGCCTTGACAGCTTCGATGAACTTGTCGGGGTCTTTTTCATTTACTTCGATGTCGAATACGTCGATACCTGCATAAATTTTGAACAACAGACCTTTACCCTCCATGACGGGTTTGCCGCTGAGGGCGCCAATATCGCCCAGGCCGAGCACGGCGGTTCCGTTGGAGATGACAGCTACCAGATTGCCTTTTGCTGTATATTTATATGCATCTTGCGGGTTTTTCTCAATTTCGAGGCACGGTTCTGCAACGCCCGGAGAGTAGGCGAGAGAAAGATCGGTTTGTGTACTGTAAGGCTTGGTGGGTACTACTTCAATCTTACCCGGTTTGCCTTGCGAATGGTAGAGCAAGGCTGCTTCTTTGGTTATTTTAGCCATGGTAGAATAGTTAAATTGGTTATAATTTGGCTGCAAATGTAGGTATAAAAGTTCTAAATTGTAGCTCGCTGTCAATAAAATCTATTACTTTTATCAGTTAATTAGCTTAAAATGCTTATTTTTGGCATCAGATTTTAGAAATTACCCCCATTTATTAACTTAACACATGAGTTGCATGAGAATTTTGAAACTTCCTCTGGCAGGATTATTATTTTGTGTAATGGCACTATTTGCTGGATGTAAAACGAGTAATGAACCTAAGGCACCGGTTGCTCTGACCTGGGAAATGGGTGCAAGTGACATCGAACCCGGATATTATGAGAATACCTTTATTCTCAAGAATATCTCTCAAAAACCTCTAAAAAAGAACTGGACGATTTACTATTCACAGCTTCCCCGAGGGGTGAAGCAGGAAGGAGCCTCTGAAGTGAAGGTAGAGGTAGTGAACGGTAATTTTTTCAAAATGTATCCGACAGACGAATTTGCTCCGCTGGCTCCCGGTGATTCCATGCGGATCACTTTCCTTTGTACTTACAAGCTGGACCGGAACTCCCATGTACCGGAAGGAACTTATTGGGTGGAGACTGTGGATGGTAAAGAGGGCAGTCCGTTGCCCGTGGCTTTGAAGGCGCTGCCGCTTCCTTCTCCCGAGTCAATGAGCGGCTATCCGGATGCGACTAAGATTTATGAATCCAATCTTCGCTTGGCTGGTGCTCCTGCTTTGGTGCAGTCAGACATTCTTCCGTCTGTAAAGAAAGTGGTAGCCATTGAAGGCGATAATGTCGTATTGGAAGGTAAGGTAGCTTTGGCATTTCCGGAGAACTTTGCCGGTGAAGCCAAGTTGCTGAAAGAGAAACTGACTGGTTTGTATGGTTTGGAAGTTGTCGGAAATGCTTCCGTGAAGATTGTGCTGGAAGAACTGCTTGATAGGAAGGAGGCCGTAAATGATGAATATTATACTATCAATATAGGTGACAACCTGATAAAAATCAGTGCTGCCACTCCTCATGGCATTTTTAATGGTACACAGACACTTTTGTCAATGTTGAAGGGCAAGCAGACACCTTATTTGCTGGAGGCAGTCTCCATTCGGGATTATCCGGACTTGGCATATCGTGGACAAATGATAGATATTGCCCGTAATTTCACCGCTCCGGAGAACTTGAAGAAACTGGTGGATATTTTTGCATCTTATAAATTGAATGTCCTGCATTTCCATTTTTGTGATGATGAAGCCTGGCGTTTGGAGATTCCCGGTTTGGAGGAACTGACTGCTGTGGGTAGCCGTCGCGGGCATACCACTGACGAAAGCCAGTGCCTCTACCCATGTTATGACGGTGGCTATGACCCTGATGCAAAGACTGTAGGCAATGGATATTATAGCCGCGAGGAATTTATTGATTTGCTGAAGTATGCTGCCGAAAGACATGTCCGCATTGTTCCGGAAATAGAATCTCCGGGGCATGCCCGCGCTGCCATTGTCTCCATGAAGGCACGCTATAACAAATATTTTGAAACTGATCCGGGGAAAGCTACAGAATATATATTGAGTGAACCGGAAGATACTTCACGTTATGTTTCTGTACAATATTATACGGACAATGTGATGAATGTCGCCTTGCCTTCTACCTACCGTTTTATGGAGAAGGTGATTCAGGAACTTAATGCGATGTATCAGGAAGCTGGTCTTTCACTGTACACAGTGCATTTGGGTGGTGACGAAGTGCCTCGCGGTGTGTGGATGGGCTCCCCGAAATGCCAGGAACTGATGAAGGAAAAAGGCATGACGAAAGCTCATGATTTGTCGGAGTATTTCATTACGCAAATGGCGGATGTGATGCAGAAGAACGGACTGAAATTCAGTGGTTGGCAGGAAGTTGCTTTGGGGCATACTGAAGAGGCTCATCAACAGTTGAGGGGCCAGGCTGCCGGTGTGTATTGCTGGAATACTGTACCGGGCTCTGATGAAGTGGTTTATCAGACAGCCAATAACGGTTACCCGGTCATCCTTTGCAACGTGGGCAATTTCTATATGGATATGGCTTACAATGGTCATCCGGACGAGCGTGGACTCGATTGGGGAGGTTATGTGGATGAGTCTGTCTCTTTCTCTATGCTTCCTTTCAGCATTTATCGTTCGCTGCGTGTGGATATGGCAGGCAATCCCATTGATTTGAATAATGCGGAAAAGGGGAAGACTGCTTTGACAGAGATAGGCAAGAAGCATATTATGGGTGTACAAGGGCAATTGTTTGCCGAAACTATCCGTAGTTTTGATGGCGTGGAATATCTTCTTTTCCCAAAAATATTAGGGCTGGCAGAACGTGGCTGGAATGCCCATCCGGCATGGGAAAATTTATCCGGTATACGGGAGGAGCAGGCTTTCAATCAGGCTTTGGCACTTTATTATGAGAAAATCAGCAAGAGTGAAATGCCTTATTGGGCAAAGCATGGGATTAACTTCCGCTTGCCTCAGCCGGGTTTATGGATAGAAGAGGGAAATCTGTTTGCTAATGTGGCCATTGATGGGGCTGAGATACGTTATACGACTGATGGGTCGGAACCTACTGCCCAGTCTGCTTTGTGGCAGGAGCCGGTGAAATGCGATGCTTCGGTATTGAAGGTAAAGACATTCTATCAAGGAAAGGAAAGTTTGCCGATAACGTGGCAGGTAAAATAATTGTTGTAATATTTAGGCGCGAATTACGTGGATGTAATGGACTAAATCCGTGAAATCCGCGTAATTCGCACCTAAAAAAATATCAAGAAAGTTTTAAAATTTCTATCCTTATCAAGCGTTCAGCGCTTGTTCTATATCCGCAATAATATCCTCTGCATTCTCTATACCTACCGAGAAGCGAATCAGGTCGGGGCGTACACCTGCCTCCATCAGTTGCTCGTCTGTCAACTGGCGGTGTGTATGGCTGGCTGGGTGCAGCACGCAAGTACGTGCATCGGCCACATGAGTCACGATGGCTGCCAGTTTCAGTGAATCCATAAACTTGATAGACTCTTCCCGTCCGCCCTTCAAGCCGAAGGTGACAACGCCGCAAGAGCCGTTCGGCATGTACTTCTGTGCCTGCTCGTAGTATTTGTCGCCCGGCAGACCACAATAATTCACCCAAGCCACTTTGTCGTTCTGGGCAAGATACTCGGCTACCGCTTGTGCATTCTTGCAATGTTGGGGCATACGCAGGTGCAGTGTTTCCAGACCCAGGTTCAGTAGGAATGCGTTTTGTGGAGACTGGATGCTGCCCAGGTCGCGCATCAGTTGGGCTGTAGCCTTGGTGATGTAAGCCATTTTGCCGAAGGCTTTCGTATAAGTCAGTCCGTGGTAAGACTCGTCCGGTGTGCACAGTCCGGGGAATTTGTCGGCGTGTGCATCCCAATCGAAGTTACCGCTGTCTACAATGGCTCCACCTACGCTGGTGGCATGTCCGTCCATGTATTTGGTGGTAGAGTGTACTACGATGTCGGCACCCCACTCAAACGGGCGGCAGTTGATAGGGGTAGGGAAGGTGTTGTCCACAATCAAGGGCACGCCGTGGCTGTGGGCAATGCGGGCAAACTTCTCTATATCGAGCACTTCGAGCGTAGGGTTGGAGATGGTTTCGCCGAATAGGGCCTTGGTATTGGGGCGGAAAGCAGCGGAAATTTCTTCCTCGCTGGCATCCGGGTTGACGAAAGTGACGTCGATGCCCAATTTCTTCAAAGTTACTCCGAAGAGGTTGAATGTTCCGCCATAGATGGTAGAGGAGCAAACAAAATGGTCTCCTGCCTGGCAGATATTGAAAATGGCATAGAAGTTGGCTGCTTGTCCGCTGGATGTCAGCATAGCGGCCACACCACCTTCGAGGGCGGCAATCTTGGCGGCTACAGCATCGTTCGTAGGGTTCTGCAGGCGGGTATAGAAATAGCCGCTGTCTTCAAGGTCGAACAAGCGTGCCATCTGTTCGCTGGTATCATATTTGAAAGTTGTACTTTGATAGATGGGGAGTACACGGGGCTCGCCCTTTTTAGGAGTCCATCCGGCTTGTACGCACAGCGTCTCCGGCTTGAATTGCTTTGCCATAATGTTATCTGTTTTAAAAGTTTCTTATCTATTATCGCGTAAGTTGTCGCAAAAGTAGGGAAAAAATTATAATTTTGTGCTTAAGTATGGTAAAATGCTATAAATTAGCGGCTGGAAATTTGTAGCGAACCGAATAAATGATGAATAATTGGAATATGAAACGCATATTTTGTTTACTGACCATCCTCTTTTGTACTTTGTTTGCTTTTAATGCTTCGGCTCAGGAAGAGCGGGATAGTCCGAGACGTGGAGAAGGAATCTCTGTTTTCCTGGAACGTAACAAGCGCCCGGGGAGAGCCTATTATAAGGAGTTTTTGGAGCTGAACAAGAAACTTCTTAAAGGGAAGGAGGAATTGCGGCTGGGAGTGAAGTATGTACTGCCCCCATTATCAAAGCCGGTTGGCAATGGGAAGAAGACAATCAATGAACCTTTGTTCGGGAAAGCGCTTGCCAGTGTAAAAGTGACATCCAACCGTTTGCAGGGCGCTTGTTTTTATGTAGTGAGCGGGCATGGAGGCCCCGACCCCGGAGCTATCGGCAGAATCGGCAAAATAGAACTGCATGAAGATGAGTATGCGTATGATGTGGCTTTGCGCCTTGCCCGTAACTTGATGCAAGAGGGGGCGGAAGTCCGTATCATTATCCAGGATGCTAAAGACGGAATCCGTGATGACAAGTACCTTTCCAACAGCAAACGTGAGACGTGCATGGGAGCTCCCATACCCTTGAACCAAGTGGCACGTCTCCGGCAACGTTGCGCCAAAATCAATGAGTTTTACAAGAAGGACCGCAAGAACTATAAATATTGCCGTGCCATTTTTCTTCATGTGGACAGTCGCAGTAAGAGCCATCAGACCGATGTGTTCTTTTACCACTCTAAAAGCAAGCCCGACAGCAAGCGTCTGGCTAAGACCATGAAGAAAACTTTCGAATCGAAATATGACAAGCACCAGCCCAACCGTGGGTTTACCGGAACTGTCAGCGCACGCAATCTTTATGTGTTAGCCAATACTTCTCCCGCTTCCGTATTCGTGGAATTGGGAAATATCCAGAACACTTTTGACCAGCGCCGTTTTGTAATCAGTTCGAACCGCCAGGCCTTGGCCAAGTGGATGATGGAGGGTTTCATCACGGATTATAAAAAGGCGAAATAAGGACAATCAACTCTCACTCTCCTTTTTCTTTTCGTGTACCACCACGACTGTAACGGCCGTTATTATCAGCGCCATGCCGATGGCGCTGGCCGGTGTGAAGCTTTCATTGAATATCAGGCAACCGATAACTACGGCTGTCAGAGGTTCCAAGGCCCCGAAAATGGAAGTCAGTGTAGGCCCTATGTATTTAATGGCTTTTACCAGGGTGATGTTGGATATAGCTGTTGCCGGCAGCGCCAGTCCGAGAATATTCAGCCATGTGTGGGTATCATTGGCCAGCCGGATGCCTCCGGTCAGATATCCTCCTATAATAAAGAACAAGGCTCCCAGCCCCATTACGTAGCATGTCAATGCAGTGGAGGGAATCTGCACGGCACGGCTCTTCCTTACTCCTACGATATATCCTCCATAAAAGAATACGGACAGACCGGCAGCAATCAGCCCGATGGTCGTGTTTCCTCCTTCAAAGTCTATTTTGCCGGATGACAAAAGTCCAGCTCCGCTTAGTGACACCAACACGGCAAACAGAATGGCGAATGACCTCTTTTCTCCGAAAAAGCCCATCATGGCCAGTGCCACGGCCAGCGGATACATGAAATGAATGGTGGATGCCACTCCGCTGGCTATGTTCTGATAGGCGATGACCAGACTGAAGGAGGTAGCTGCCCGGAGCAGGCTGAGGATGAACACCGTTCCCCAGTCTTTCCTGCTGATGCGGAATGTCTCGCCCAGCATAATGCCGAAAACGACCAAGGCAAGTGAAGCTATTCCCCATCGGTAGGCCAATACTTCGAAAGAGGAGAAGCCCGCAAGGAGTAATGAAATGGTGAAAAAAGGAGCCAGCCCGAAGGTGGCAGAGGAGAGAGCCGCATATATAAACCCTTTTATGGAAACATTTTGCATCTTTTATCTTGATTTTAATGGAGATTTTAAAATTATTTGTTTGCGTCAATTGCTTGATTCGCATTGCGTCGTGCAAAATTAATGAATAAAAACAAGCATACAGACAAGGGAGTGTCCCTTTTTTACAATACAGTATAGATATGGGTATCTAATATAGTATCGACCGGCTTGCCTAATATTTATTCGTTCCATCATGAGGTAAAAATCATTCCACCGCGGAGTAAAAATCGTTCCACCATGGTGGAACGATTTTTACTCCATGGAGGAACGAATACTTGTTCGCTGCCCGGTTCCTAAACTCTTCCGGGGAGAAATCCTGATGGCTCCGGCAGAACAGTTTGCCTACTCTACCGGAATATAAATCTCTGTCAACAGTTCCTCCGGCGCCGTATCTGCGGGGTTGTTCAAGTAACGTTCCGCACTGGACTCATCCCGTAAGCTACATTCCATTTCGGGGATATACTTCCCGTAGATGGTATCGTATACGGCCTGCAGATGTTCGTATGGACCTTTGTATAGGAATATGGCATAGCGGCCTGCCGCGAGCTGTTTAAATCCTATGTCTCCTTTGGCCGTTGCAGATGAGGGTAGGACTATACATACATCGGTACGCAGCTTTTCAGCGGGCGTCACTTTGGGGTCATCGTGATAGATACAGTAGGGCATCACTTCTCCCATAGGCAGTTTTTCTTCCTGGATGAACTGGCAAAGGCGCATCCATGCGCTGCAATAGTCGTTCAGTTTATAGTCGCCAAAGAGGCGGATGTAAATCACATTTCTGGCAGGAACTTCTTTGATTTCGTGTTTCAGTTCCAGTTCCGGACGAATAATGGCTGGTTTCATAATTACAAAGTTTTTATTGTTACGGTATTCTAATGGTGAAATGCCGTAGAACTGCTTGAATACTTTCGACAGTGACGAAGGCGAAGAGTAGCCTATACGGTAGGCTATGTCCGCTATCGGCATGTCCGAGTAACGAAGCAACCGGGCAGCGGCTTCGGTACGCGTCCGGACAATGAACGTACCGACGGGTTCACCCAGGAAAGCTTTCATGATGCGGTGGAAGTAGAAGGGAGAGAAATGGGAAATCCTGGCCAAAGATTTCAGGTCAATTTCTTCTCCGAGGTGCAGATTTATATAATCCACTACTGCGTTCACACACTTTTGGTATTCCTCCTGGGTTGTCTTTTTCTGCTGCATGGCTCTATTGGGCTTTTTCATGTTGCAAAAATAGGAGGAAAAGAAATAGGTTACTTGTCCGATGTTGCTATAAATGCAATATCTTTAAATAAGATAAGCTATATCCCGGCACAACTTTTTCGTGCAAGCATGAAAGTTTTGCATTCGATTTGCAATATCTTTGCATTTCAGATGAAAAAACAAATGCTTGCAGATGACCGAGGAGATTAAAAGACAACTTTGGGAGTGGGCGGCGGCCTATCATTGCGCCGGCTTCATTCAGAACGACCCCGTACAGTTTCCACATCGCTATGAACGGAAGCAGGATATTGAAATCAGTGGGCTGCTGACTGCCATCATGAGTTTCGGCAACCGTAAACAGATATTGAAAAAGGCTGAAGAGTTGCATAGGTTGATGGGGGTATCACCTCATCAATACGTGTTGTCCTGCCGATGGAAGAATGACTTCCCTGCTACGGACAGAAGCTGTTTTTACCGAATGCTTTCTTATGCTGACTTTCATTCCTATTTCAGGCGTTTGCATGCTGCCTATTCTGCTTTTGACAGTCTGGAGGATGCCTTATGTACGTATGCCGGTAATCCGATGGAAAGGTTATGTGCATTTTTGGAAGTCTCGGCAAAGAGCCCCCAGAAGAAACTGAACATGTTTCTGCGCTGGATGATAAGGAAAGGTCCGGAAGTGGATTTTGGTATTTGGGAGAGATTTGATTGCAGGGACCTGATTGTGCCTTTGGACACGCATGTCTGCCGTGTGGCCTATGCTTTGGGACTCACCGAGACAGAAACATTTTCTTTGAAGAATGCCCGCCGGATTACTGAAGCTCTGGCAGAGGCCTTTCCGGACGACCCGTGCCTGGGGGACTTTGCTTTGTTTGGAAGCGGAGTTAGCGGAGTATTGTAGCGTGTTACCAGTCTATTTCTTGTATCCCTCTGCTCCGTAAGAAATCGTTGGCTTTACTGAAGTGCCTGCAACCGAAGAATCCGTATTCGGCAGAACGTGGGGACGGATGGACGGTAGTCAGAATCAAGTGTCTGCTGCTATTGATTAAAGCGGCTTTTTCTTTGGCGTACGCTCCCCAAAGCATGAATACAAGATTCTCCCGTTCTTCACTCAGTTTCTTGATAACAGCGTCTGTGAAGATTTCCCATCCCATGTTCCGGTGCGAGCCGGTTTCGTGGGCACGTACTGTGAGGACGGAATTCATAGGAAACACGCCTTGCGCTACCCAACGGTCCAGATTTCCGGAAGTCGGAATGGGCTTTCCCAAGTCCTGATGTATTTCCTTGAATATGTTTGCCAGAGAACCGGGAATGGCTATTCCTTTCGGTACGGAAAAGCAGACTCCATAATACTGACCGGGATTAGGATAAGGGTCTTGTCCGAGTATGACGACTTTCACTTTCTCGAACGGGCAAGAGTTGAAGACGTGGAAAATTTGATGGCCGGGAGGTAGCACGTTGGCATGTCCATACTCACTTTTTACAAATGCTACCAGCTTCTCAAAATAAGGTTTGTCAAACTCCTCTTGCAGGCGTTTTCTCCAGCTTTCTTCTATTTTTACGTTCATAAGAGTCTTGCAGTTACATATGAATAGGAAACGATGTTGCAAAAATACAAATAATCCGGATGAGGCAGATGCATTTACGAGTATAAAGAATGTTTTAATTATCGTATGAAACGATAGTTATTTTGAGTAAGTTTATTACTTTTGTGGTGCAATGCCGGACACTAAGCATAAAGCCGTCATTGTTGAGGTTGAACTGATTGGTAAAATAAAGGAATGGAAAATTTTCATCGTATGGATGCTTGTCCGGTACGGGATGTACTGAGCAGGTTGGGAGACAAATGGACAATGCTTGTGCTGGTCACACTGAAAGCGAATGGAACGATGCGCTTTTGCGATATACAGAAAACCATAGGGGATATTTCCCAGCGGATGCTGACGGTTACATTGCGCTCATTGGAGACGGACGGGCTGATTGTCAGGAAAGTCTATGCGGAAGTTCCTCCTCGTGTGGAGTATAACCTTACAGAAACCGGATGTAGCCTGATGCCGCATATCGAATCTTTGGTAGGATGGGCATTGGAGCATATGAATGATATTTTGAATCGGCGCAGTCTGCAGAACTGATGGGTCGATATGCAAAGAGGGTGTGTCGAAACTGGTATTCACCACAGATTACACAGATTTGCACAGATAAGCATCTTTGATTATCAGTAGATTAAGCTCATTCTGTGTTAATCCGTGTAATCTGTGGTGAATTTTGACACACCCCTTCAGAAGTTTCCAAGTGCTTGTTTTATTTCTTAGCATCGGCAAAATTGTGAACCTTGTTTTTCAGATTGTCAGCTTTCTCTGCGGCCTCATGGGCCTCATGGGCCATCTTGTCTGCTACTTTGGTGCCAACGTGCAATGCTTCTTCTTCAGCAGTGTTAATGAACTCCTTGGCTTCGCCATTTGCTTTGTGGATGGCACGGCATATGGCATCTTCCAGCTTTTTAGCTTTCTCCGTACGGGAGAAGTGGTAGGCCAATGCACCGGCAACCGAACCTATTCCCAGTCCGATCCAGAAATTAGAATCTTTACATTTCATAATCAAGTCAGTTTTTAATAGTTAAAGTTAGAATCAATTCTGATGAGACAACATACTTGCCAAAGATTGGTTCATCCGGCGGGAAAGGAATTAATAACAATTTACTTTTGTTGGTGGAGATATTTATTCTGCTTAAATTTGCGATGCACTTAAAATTTATACAAGTATGATTAGATTAAATGTTTTTATTCAGGTAAGTGCGGAGAACCGTGCCGCAGTATTGGAATCTGCCAAAGAACTGGTCGCATATTCCTTGAAGGACAATGGATGCATTGCTTATGATGTGTTTGAGAGCGCCACTCGCAGCGATGTTCTTATGATTTGTGAAACATGGAAAGATGCAGAGTCATTGTCTGCCCATGAAAAAGCAGACCATTTTGTGGCCCTGGTGCCCAAAATCCAGGGGCTGGCTGCCATGAAGTTGGAAAAATTCGAGTTCTGAATCAGTAATTTGAGGTAGTAAGGGGTTGTGTGATCATGCGTAAATAAGTATATTTGTGCATTCTTAATATACATATTTATGCTGATTACCCTTATTATCCTTGTTCTCTCCGCTGCCTTTTTTGTAGCAGGCAAAGTCCGTTCGGACATTGTGGCGCTTTGTGCGCTGATTGGTTTATTGATATTTCAGATTCTTACTCCTGAAGAGGCCCTTTCCGGCTTCTCCAACTCGGTGGTGATTATGATGGTGGGCTTGTTCGTTGTGGGCGGCGCCATTTTTCAGACCGGGCTGGCTAAAATGATAAGTTCGCGCATTTTAAAGCTGGCAGGCAAAAGCGAGCTGAAACTCTTCTTGCTGGTTATGCTGGTTACCTCTGCCATTGGTGCTTTTGTGAGCAATACGGGAACGGTGGCTTTGATGCTGCCTATCGTGGTGAGCTTGGCACTGAGTGCCGGAATGAATCCTAGCCGTCTATTGATGCCTTTGGCTTTTGCCAGCAGCATGGGCGGTATGATGACACTTATCGGTACGCCTCCTAACTTGGTCATTCAGAATACATTGACGGGAGCGGGCTTTGAACCGCTGTCTTTCTTCTCCTTCTTGCCGGTGGGCATTGTGTGCGTGATAGTGGGAACTTTGGTTTTAATGCCTCTGACCAAATGGTTTCTCTCCAAGAAAGGCAAAAAGAATGACGGAACATTGTCGGGTAAATCATTGGACCAACTGGTACAGGAGTACGGACTTTCCAGCAACCTGTTCCGTTTGAGGGCTGTCAATGACTCCCGTCTGATAGGAAAAACCATCATAGACCTGGATGTACGCCGCAAGTATGGTCTGAATATCATTGAAGTACGGCGTGTAGACTCTTCCCAACATAGATTCCTGAAAACTATTACCCAGAAATTGGCATCACCCGATACGACTATTTGGGTGGGCGACGTGCTTTACATTACGGGAGAGGTGTCGAACGTAAATCGTTTTGCTGAAGACTTTTTAATGGAAATGCTCGACGGGCATACCACTGAAGAAGCCTCTAAAGCCGACAAGTCCCTTGACTTTTATGACATCGGAATTGCCGAAATCGTGTTGATGCCTTCTTCCAATATCGTGAACCGGACGGTGAAGGAAGCGGGGTTCCGTGATAAATTTAATGTAAATGTATTGGGCATCCGTCGTAAGAAGGAATATATATTACGTGAATTGGGACGTGAGCGTATGCATAGTGGCGATGTTTTGCTGGTGCAGGGTGCGTGGCAGGACATCGCACGGATAAGCAGGGAAGATTCCGATTGGGTGGTATTGGGGCAGCCTTTGGCAGAAGCTGCCAAAGTGACGCTGGATTATAAAGCGCCCATAGCTGCCGCTATCATGGTGCTGATGGTTGCCATGATGGTCTTCGACTTTATTCCCGTGGCCCCGGTGACAGCGGTGATGATTGCCGGCTTGCTGATGGTGCTGACGGGATGTTTCAGGAATGTGGAAGCCGCCTATAAAACGATAAACTGGGAAACAATTGTACTCTTTGCAGCCATGCTCCCCATGTCTCTTGC
Source organism: Bacteroides sp. AF20-13LB (assembly GCF_003603065.1). Classification (NCBI taxonomy): domain Bacteria; kingdom Pseudomonadati; phylum Bacteroidota; class Bacteroidia; order Bacteroidales; family Bacteroidaceae; genus Bacteroides; species Bacteroides sp. AF20-13LB. The sequence continues at coordinate 254,029 of NZ_QTMH01000002.1, read as the reverse complement.
ACTCGAAAAAACCGGTGCCTCGGAATATATATCCAACAGTCTTGTAAGTGGATTGGGCAGTTATGGTCCTATTGTGTTGATGGCAGGTATCTATTTCACCACTTCATTGATGACCATGTTCATCAGCAATACGGTGACGGCAGTGCTGATGGCCCCTATTGCTCTTCAAAGTGCGGTTCAGATTGGAGTAAGTCCCGTTCCGTTCTTGTTTGCCGTGACGGTTGCGGCAAGCATGTGTTTCGCTTCTCCGTTCTCTACACCGCCCAATGCACTGGTGATGCCGGCAGGACAATATACATTCATGGATTATATAAAAGTGGGGCTCCCGTTGCAGATTATTATGGGAGTGGTGATGGTATTTGTGTTGCCGTTGCTGTTTCCTTTTTAGCAAAGTATATGACCACTTCATTATGCTGTAATATTGGGCGCGGATTACGCGGAATAACGCGGACTATGCAAATTGAATTCTTGAAATTTGCGTAATCCGCGCCTAAAAAATAGTAAGGTAGTTTTGACACGTTCCTCCTTTTTACTGTTACAGCTTTATACTCTTTTTCTTTCCTGCATAGCTTATTGTTTTTCCACCTTTCATCGGCCGGTCTCCCGTACCGGAGTCCTGACCGACCAGGACAACCTTGAACTTGCGGCTTTTCAGCATACCCGGAAAACTACCTTCTCGCTCTTCTATTGTCAGACGACGGGCCTTGTCGTCCCAATGGAAGCGGATGATGGAATAAGCTCCCTTTTCGTAGTTGTAGTTGTCATTTTCGTCCTCGTAGAGGGTGAATGTGCCGTCGGCACCCGGATAGATGCGTATCTCCAGATTGTCCCAATTCTTTTCGGTGGAATACTGTACTTTGGGACCGAACGGCAGGATACTGCCGGCTTTTACATAGACGGGCAGAATCTCTTTCGATACACTGCGGTTCAAGGTCTGTCCGCCCTGCTGTTTTTCGTTACTCCAGAAGTCCCACCAGTCTGCGCCTTGAGGGAGGTAAACCGGCCATTCCGTCACTTCCGGTCGGGTGACCGGTGCTACCAGTAGGGAGCGTCCGAAAAGAAATTCGCCGCCAACTTCATGTGTTTTAGAGTCCGCTGCAAAATCCATCACTAAAGGACGCATGAATGTACCGTCATTGTGGGACACATCCCAGGAAGTGCTGTAAATGTAGGGCAGAAGGTGATAGCGCAGATTAATCATCTTCTCCTGGGCATCGAAACACCACTCGCCACGCTTGCCGAAGTTCCAGATTTCACGGGGCAACTCCGTACCATGTGAACGCATCATCGGGCAGAAAGTGCCGAACTGCATCCAGCGTACATACAGTTCCTGGTATTTGGGGTTCTTGGCTCCTCCCTCCTTGTTCCAGCGTCCGGCAAAGAAGCCGCCTATGTCACTGTTCCAGTTCGGAATGCCCATTAAGGTGTAGTTCAGTGCGGCAGGAATCTGTTTCTCCAGCATGTCCCAAGTGGAGGTCACGTCACCACTCCAGGTGTTGCAGCCGTAACGTTGTTGTCCGATAAATCCGGAACGGGTCAGGATGACAACGCGTTTGTCTTTGCTCAAAGCCTTTTGATGCGAGGCTATTCCGTTGTTGTGCATCAGTGAGTAGGCATTTTTTACACTCCGGTAAGATCCCAAGTGAGTGGGGAGGTCATAGTCCGATTCTTGTCGGTTGATATGGTCGGGCTCTGTAGAATCGAGCCACCAGCCGTCGTTGCCGATGTAACTGAAAATGCCTTTATTCAGATATTTCCAATAAATGTCCCTTGCTTCGGGATTGTAGACGTCGTAGGGGCGTGCGCCACTTTGTGGAGGCCAGGTATTAAAATTGATAATCATGCCTTTGGCATTCAGCTCCTTGCGCTGCTCTGTGTGGGTACCAAAGCCGGGCCATGCCACAATCATCAGCTTGGTATTCAGTTTGTGTATTTCGTCGGCCCACTTCTTGGGATTGGGAAAGCGCTCAGGGTCAAAGCTGTGTGAGTTCCACGCACTGTCCGTCTTCTGATATTCGGGCCAGTAGCGCCAGTCTTGAATCATACAGTCAATGGGAATTTGCAGCTCGCGATACTTCTTCAAGACATTCAGGCTTTCTTCCTGCGTATGATAGCGCTCCTTGCTTTGGAAGAAACCATAGGCCCACAACGGAAGCATGGGGGAGTGTCCCGTCAAGTCGCGCACCTGGGCGATGATGCCGTCGGCGTTTCCGCCATACATGAAATAATAGTCCGCACAGTGTCCCAGGCTCTGGAAAGCGAGTTCCTGCGGAGTATCCATGAATTCTGAAATGGAGTAGTTGTCCCAATATACGGCATAGCCTTTCACAGGCGACATGAAATAAGGAGAATAGGTGAACATGTTCTCGTTCTGCATGTGGTGCATGGAGTTGCGGCGGTTGAATTTGCCGTCCATCACTTGTCCTACTCCGTAGATGGGTTCGTTTTTATCCAATAGGAAAGAGCCCCTTACTTGATAGGAGGGAGTGCCGGCATCATTCTTATCGGCAAAAGAGGTGCCGTAGTCCTTGTCTTTCAGCAGCTCATTGCCGGCGATGGTATGGAAACTGATGCCTCCGGTTGCCGGATTGATAAGAATTTTCAATGTGGAAGATTTCAGCACGGTTTGTCCTGCTTCCTCCGAAAAGTCCACTTTGACCGTTTCGGGTGATTTGACCACTACCAGACTTTCTTTGTTGTAGGGTTTGCCTTCGGGAGTTTTGTAAACCCGCACAATGGAAGGCGAATAGAATTCCACACGGATGTCCATTCCTTGTGTGGTGCATTTCATTCCTTGAGGTGTGCGCTCTGTGTTCTGGGCGGCACACAAGTTTGCAAGCATGGTTGCACAAGTCAGCACGAAGCCGGCTCTTTTCATAAAATTCATTTTCATGGTTCTTTTAAAATTATGCTGCAAAAGTAACCTTGAATCCCCTTTAGGTGGCAACAATCTTGTTGAAACGGAACAATACTCAGGTTGATTTCTGCATTTTCTCCGCATATTCCGAGGGACGGCAGCCGTATATTTCCTGGAAACATTTGCTGAGATAGCTGGAACTGCTGAAGCCGGTACGCTCTGCGATTTCCGTAATGCTGAGGCTGCCTTCCAGGATGAGTTGTGCCGCACGTTGCAAGCGGATGTTGCGGATGAAGAGGCTGGGGGACTGGTCGAGCATGGCTACCAGTTTCCGGTAAAGTCCGGTGCGTTCCATACACAAGTCGCGGCTTAGCTGCTCTACGGAGTAGCCGGGTACATGCAGGTTTTTTTCCACCAGTTCGATAGCTTTTGTCAGGAAAACAGATTCGGATGCGTCTTGCTTGTTTTCTGTTTGGGGAGGTTCGGTATGGCTATGTACACAAGTTATGTTTTGTCCTTCCGGTGATTTCTTTTGTTCCGCTTCATAACGGTTGCACTGCTCTATCAAGTTGCGGATGCGGAGCAAAAGGATTTCTTCTTTGTGTTTCCGTTCCATCTCCTTCCGGGTGCGGTGTATGTAGAGGCGGATGCTTGCCGCAATGATGGCGATTGACAAGACTATATGTTTGCTACGGCTGTATTTCTTTCAAGTGATAGGGGGAAATCCTTCTTGTCTATGTGGATGTGCTTATATAAGGCCGGATGGTAGTACAGCAATCCTCTGTTGAATGTTCCGAACCATAAAGCTCCTTGCCGGTCCTGGAAAATCGTACTGATTTCTGTAGCAAGGACGTTGCCCTTTCGGGTCCTCAAGGTGGGCATGTAGTGGCGTGTCCTCTTTTCGGGGTCAATAATCCAAAAGCCACGGATGCAGCTGATGTATGCTTTCTCATCTGCGGAGATCATCAGTGTATTGAGGGTATACTCTGTTTCCATCAGCTTCTCCCATGCTCGCTTATGGAGGTCGAAATGGAAAAATCCTCCTTTAGAGCCGTTGCGCAGTTGATAGAATCCGTTTTTTCCTCTGAGTATGAGGGAGGTGTTTTGGAATTTTTCTTGTTCTGTTTGGGGATATGCGGCAATGTCATACTGTTGTTTTCCGTTTTTTACATCATAGCACACGATTTCTCCCGTGTCATGGAACAGATACAGAGATTCTTCGTCTGCAGTCAGGTCTTGTATTGTTCCTCGGTCTTCAGACAGTTTCAATCGGAAGGAAAGTTCCGGCTGTAACAGCTCGCCATGGCTGATTACCCAGACGAGCCCCCGTTCGTCCGCAAACAAATCCTCTATGGGATGCTGCATACCTTTCTGTTGAAAGACGGAGTCCAGGTTGGCAATGTATCGCTCGTTATGGAGATTGATGCACATCAGCCGTTGGTAATCCTTTATCCACAAGAGGGAATCACCGCTCAGATAGACATGGTAGAAGCCCTTGTATTGTTTCAGCGGATATATATATTCGGGGGTAGGCTGCAGAGAGGTGAAGTTGGCTCCATCATACAGATTGACGTTCTGGGTGGTGGTAAATACCATTCTTCCGTCCGGAAGTTGGAGGATATAGCGTATCTGGTTATCACTCAGACCGTGCGAGGTGTCAATGGAAGTGAATAGAAAGTCATTGGCAGAGATGGGAAATGCCATGCTGAGACATAATACCAACACTACCATGAACTTTATATCTGTTGGATGGATTTTTCCCATCTTTATTTTCCCCCTTTCCAGATACTGATAATTTTTTTGCCTATTGCCAAAATATTCAGCAGTGATACAGCAAAAAATAATAGGCAACCGGTCAATATGCATGGAAGCAGTGAACCGCTCTCCAGTTGCGGGAAGAGGTTTTGGACTACTTCTATATAGTAACTGCGTACCCATGCCACGCAGCCGATGGCGAGGAGCAGTACCAGTACATTCAGCCCTACTGTCAGTATATAATAAGGCGTGGCTACCCGCGTCGGGCTATATCCTATCAGCAGCAGGTTTTCCAGTTTTACCGTATTCTTTTGGAGAAGCAGGAAGATGCTCAGCATCAGGATGTAGAATGACAGAATGCTGATGAACAGTCCTACTCCCATGACAATAGCTGTAATGAGGCGCAGGAAATAAGTTGTCTTTCCGGCATCCAGATTGTTGCCTTCGGTTTCGTAATTCTTTTGCTGGAAATAGTCGGTGATGGCTGTGTCGGTAGGATTCTTCACTTCCACAATAAGTCGGGACGGTTCAGCTTCTTTTTCCGGTGCAAAATTCTTGTTGGCCCAGTCCATGAAGGATTGGGGGACGAGAATGGTATTCAGCCGGTTGGAGAATCCTACAATGTTGCCTTTATATTGTTCCACACGTCCGTTGCCCCGCATCATGATATCCATCTGTACCAGACTCATCAAACCTTCGGAGAGTTTCGGCAGACTCCGGCTTTGTGCAAAGCCAAAGTTATAGAGGTTCAGATAATTGCGCGGAACGATGATGGGAATTATCCGGGTATCTTCATCAAAATGCCATTTGTCCAGACTGACATCCACATATTCGTCGGGTACAGACTCGAAAAACATCTCTGTCGACAAGCGGATACCGGCTTCCTGCATACCGAGTCCGGCAGAGACTTTGAACAAGGAAGGAGTGAACGCGCCTACCCCTTTGGTGAAAGGTTGGGCTTTCAGGTCTTTTATTTCATCTTTGGAGAAGGTATTGCTTTTCCCGGCAAAGCTGCCCAAAGTACTGATTTTCTTGGTAGCAATGATATAATCCTTCTTCATGAAACTGTCCCCTTCCGTAAAAACGGGAAGGACATCACGATAGAATTGTACGCTCAGCAATACAATCATCATGCCGAAGAGATTGGCGAGGAAAAAGCCTGCCAACTGTCCGACACTGATGTGCTGGCGGAGAAGTTTCCAAACAAGTCGGTTCATATTAGCCACATTTATAATTGATAAATTTCATCATAATCCAATTCCAGATGTTTGCCGATGGAAGTCACTATGATTCCCGCTCCTTGGCGGCTGGCTTCTTCTGTCAGCAGCCTGCCCATGATTGTTCCGTTCTCGTCATCCAGATGGCTGACGGGTTCGTCCAGAAAGATGAAGTCGAAAGGCTGGCAGAGGCTGCGGATAAAGGCGACTCTTTGTTGCTGGCCGAAAGATAGCTTCCCGGCTTTTTCGTTTACCTTGTCGGCAATGCCGATTGCCTCGAATAGGGTAAGGACTTCTTTCCTTTTTTTGAAGTTGGTAAGCCGGTTCTTCAGTTGTATGTTTTCGATGGCGGTAAGTTCGGGAAAGATACGCAACTCCTGAAAAAGAATGCTGAGGGAGTGTTTGCGTATATCTGTCCAGTCATTGACGGAGAGTGAACGGATATTGCGCTCATCAAAGTTGATGATTCCCTGATAATCGTTGCGGTAGCCGTAAACATAGCTGCAAAGCGATGATTTTCCGGTGCCCGAAGCGGCTTCTATGAGATAACGTTTCCCTTTGTGGAACGTAATGTCCCGATGCCATACGTCTGAGGTAATGGCATCACGGTCGGCAAACACTTGAGGTAGTGTTTGCCGTAGGTGAATCCTATTCATGAGTGGTATTAATCCTTAATCTCTAATCCTTAATCCTTAAATTACATTCCTGCAAACTGCTTGATAAAGTCCACAATCTGTTTCAGTGCATTAACATTCTTGTTCTTCAGCTGCAGGGTGACGGTTGCCTTGTCCTCGTTGCCGACAGCTTCCAGATACGAGATATTGCCGAGCAGCGAGTAATAGGTGCTATACTCTTGTCCGCCAAATCCAGCTAGCATTTTTACAACGGGCAGGTCAAGTACGGCTTCCGCATTGATGACAAAGGCTGTGCGCTTGCCTTTCAGACTGGAAGCGAAGTCCGTCTCTTTGGCAGACGGGTCAGCGGTCTTGCATGCATTCTTATACAGCAGTTCGTCATTGGTGGCGTACATCTGTTTGTCTCGTATGCCGAAGAATATGTTGATAGCGCGTGATTTATAGACATATTCATTCTCATTCAATTTCACGATGTCTTCGCCGCGTTTCAGTCCCAGTTCGGACTTTTTCTCATAAAGAGCTTTCAAGGGAGCGTCGTTCTTTACGCTGGCATAGGCCAGGAAAGAAGGATTGCTGTTCATGGTTACATTGATAAGGCCTATGGTCAGGTCGTTGTGGAAAGCACTGAACAAGTCTTTTACTTCAGCGGCTTTGGTAATGGAGAAATCGTTGCGGAACTGCTCATTCTCTTGCAGCACATTGTAGAACTCTTCTCCATTGATACCTATGCTGAATAGCGCCAGGGTAGATTTTGGGAAATACTTCAAGAACGTGTTTTCGATGGGACAAGTACTTTTGATTTGCTTTTCGAAAAGTGCTTTCAATTCTGTGTTCTCGGTATAGCTCTCTACTTTCAGTTCTATTTTCCCTTTTTCGAAGGAGAGACTTCCCAGCATCTTCAAGTCTTTCAGGTCGATATTGTGGGATATTCCGTAATTCAGCGGATTGGCGTATGCACTCAGCAGGCTGGAAGGAGAGATGAGCATATTGATGTCTCCATCCTGCTTTTGCATTTTCTTGAAAGCGGTGTTACTGTTGATGCTGTTTTCTCCGGTCTGTTTCAGCAAGGCGGGAATTCCTTCTTTGACTTTTTCCAGTTGCGATGTGCCGGTGTAGTTCACCATCATAAGCGTGGTAGGAGTGAAAGCGAGCAATGCCCGCTTGTTGATTTGTGCAAAACTGTAACCGTCCGCTTCTGCCACATGGCTGATTATCTGTTCTTTCTCCGTAACTTCCAGAAGCTTCAGCAAATCATCCTCACTTTGAACCTTGGCTACCATGGTGGTGTAGGGGAACGAGGGAGCGTTGAAGACATAAATCGGCGCATTGACGTCCACTCCCGATTTGGCAGGGTCTTTCAGTACAGCCTCCAATTGTTGGAAAGTAGCTGCATTCATATCGCTTTTCAAGGCATCTGTCAGCTTTTGCAGTGCTTCTTTAGTCTCTTTATCTTTGGTACCGGCCTTGTCTGCCAATGATTTTAAATTGACAGCGATGACTTGCGAGGCATCGGAAGGAATAACGTTGGTGTATTCTGGCTTTTTGGACGAACAAGCGCTTATCAGCACGATGAGCATTGCCAGTACTGAGAAGTGGAAGAATAGGTTCTTTTTCATATAGTTTTTGTTTTAGTGAGTATCATTGATTCTGTAAATTGAGGATGTGGCAGGCAACCAGTGCCGCCGTCTCTGTACGCAACCTTGATTTTCCCAAGCTGATGGGGATAAAATCGTTTTCCGTCGCCTTCCGGACTTCCTCTTCGCTGAAGTCTCCTTCAGGACCGATTAGTACGAGAGCGTCCTCTCCGGGATGTACCATATCCTTCAAAAGCGGTTTTTCGCCTTCATAACAGTGGGCGATGAATTTCTGACCCGGAAAAGGCTGTGTGATGAACTTGTTGAAGTCTGTCATTTCATTCAGTTGGGGCAGGCGTGCCTTGAGCGACTGCTTGATGGCAGAAACCAGAATTTTGGAGATGCGCTCCGTCTTGATGACTTTCCGTTCCGAGAAACGGCAGTTCAGGAATGTCAGTTCATCAAACCCTATTTCCGTCGCTTTCTCGGCAAACCACTCTGTACGGTCCATGTTCTTGGTAGGTGCCATGGCAATGTGCAGATGACCTTTCCACAAGGGGGCTTGCGGAAGGGTTTCCAGAATATTCACCAGGCAGCGTTTGTTGGTAGCCGTACTGATTTCGGCGCGATAGAAGCAGCCCTTTCCGTCTGTCAGCATAACCTCGTCGCCTGCTTGCAGGCGTAAGACCCGTACGGCATGTGCTGCTTCCTCTTCGGGCAGTTCTGCGTGGGTCTGTATGTCGGGAGTATAGAATACGTGCATGTTACAAATTGTTTTTGAGTTGGTTGATTTGGTCTCTTATCTGTGCGGCTCGTTCGTAATCCTCTTCTTCGATTGCTTTCTGCAGGGCTGTTTTCAATATGCCTATTGTGTCTTCCTGCAACAGTTCGTCTTTGTCCGGCTCGCTGCCTCCCATAGGGTCGGTGGTGCTTTCGCCGGTTTTCAGACATTCTGTTTCGAGAATCTCTTCGTAGACAAAGATAGGAGCATTCATGCGCAATGCCAGGGCGACGGCATCGCTGGTACGGGCATCAATCCGGAGAATAGTCTCTTCGGCTTTCATGTAAAGGTAGGAGTAGAATACTCCGTTGTCTACTTTATAGATAAGAATACGCATCAGTTTTACACCCAGCACCTCAAGAACGGAAGCAAATAGGTTATGGGTCAGCGGACGGGGCGGTACAATACCTTTCATCTCGATGACCATAGCTTGTGCTTCGGTGGCACCTATAATAATCGGAAGCTGGCGTTTGCCACCCACTTCACCCAGTACCAGGGCATAGGCACCCGCTTGCGCCTGGCTGTTGGAAATGTTTAGTACTTGTAGTTCTATCTTTTTCTTATTCATACCTATTAAATCAACCTGACTCTCAATCAGTTTTTCTCTATTTTTTCCGGATTATGTTTATAGCGGAACACCATTCCAAATAGCAGACCAATGACTAAAGCATATCCTGCAAAGATAAGCCATACCGGTGTCCAGTCGCGGCTTACCAGTCCTCCGCCTTCGGCATATACCGAGAAGGCATCCACCACGGCTCCGCTGGCATAACCTCCGATGATGGCTCCCACACCGTTCGTCATCATGAAGAACAAGCCTTGTGCGCTGGCACGGATACTGGGATGTGCCTCCATTTCTGTAAACAGCGAGCCCGATACATTGAAAAAGTCAAATGCCATGCCGTAGACAATCATCGAGAGAATGAGCATCCAGAGTCCGCTTCCCGGGTCTCCGAGGGCAAAGAGCCCGAAACGGAATACCCATGCAAACATACTTATTAACATAACACGCTTGATTCCGAAATGTTTCAGGAAGAAGGGGATGGCAAGGATAAACAGCGTCTCACTCATTTGCGAGATGGAGAGCAGGATGACGGAGTGTTTTACACCGAACGAATCTGCATATTCGGGTATGGAAGCAAACGAACCCAGGAAAAGGTCGCCGTATGTGTTTGTTATTTGAAGGGCGGCTCCCAGCAGCATGGAGAACAAGAAGAAGATAGCCATCTTCTTGCGCTTGAACAGCACCAGTGCGTCCAGTCCGAAAGCGGAGAGCATCGTTTTTCCTTCGCTGCGCATGGGGGGGCAGGCTGGCAAAGTGAAAGCATAAAGTCCCAGCATGGCTGCCGATATGGCTGCCACATAGAGCTGTGCCGAACTTGCCTTGAACCCGGTGAGGTCCACAGCCCACATGGCACAGATAAAGCCTACCGTTCCCCATACACGGATGGGGGGGAAGTCTTTCACCAAATCCATTTTATATCTTTCCAGCGCATTGTAGGACACGGTGTTGGCCAGGGATAGCGTGGGCATGTAAACAAGCATGTTGAGCAGCATGGCCCAGTACATGTGGGTGTACGTAGTGGCAGTGGAAGCATAAATCAGAGCACCGGCACCGATGAGGTGAAGTATGCCGTAAAGGCGTTCGGCGTTTATCCATTTGTCAGCGATGATACCGGTCAGTCCGGGCATTATCAGTGAGGCTATACCCATGGTTGCAAAGATTGCTCCGATTTGTCCGCCTTCAAAATGTAACGTACCGCCCATGTAACCACCTAATGAAATCAGCCATGCTCCCCAAACGAAGAATTGCAGGAATTGCATGGCAGTGAGTCGGAATTTGATGCTCATAATATTAGCTTTTTATGTTTTGAATTATGTAATAGATGCAAATGTACAATGAGACTAGGAGAAAAACAAGTTCTGTACGGCTTTTTCTTCAACGAAAGAGATTAATGAGGGATGGGTTTTGGGAAGGAATGTATTATAAAAAAAGAAGGGTATCTATCCCAGACACCCAATCTTTATTAACCTTAAATCTAATACCATGAAAAACACAGTGCAAATATACACGGTTTATGTTATATAACATGCTGTTTTGGCGTATTTCTGCTTTTTATTAACTCTATTTAAGAAAAGCAGGCTAACAAAGCCTGCTTTTTCCTTTATTCTACATATAGAACCAGTCCTTTCAGGTATTCCCCTTCCGGATGATAGATGCTGACCGGGTGGTCGGCAGGTTGCGTCAGTTGGTGCAGGATGCGTACGCTGCGGCCGGACATGGCAGCGGCTGTGAACACGGCGGTGCGGAAGTTTTCTTTGCTGACGGCTTGCGAGCACGAGAAAGTGAAAAGAATACCTCCGGGCTTGATTTTTTCGAAAGCCTTGACATTGAGTTTGCGGTAGCCTTGCAGGGCATTGCGCAGAGCATCGCGGTGCTTGGCAAAAGCAGGAGGGTCAAGAACTATCAGGTCGTATTGGTCGCCCATGCGGTCAAGGTATTTGAAGGCATCTTCTGCATAGGCGGCATGGCGGGTGTCACCCGGGAAGTTCAGTTCGATGTTCTTGTTGGTCAAGTCGATGGCTTTGGCGGAGCTGTCCACGGAATGCACCAGTTTGGCGTCTCCACGCATAGCATATACGGAGAAGCCGCCGGTATAGCAGAACATATTCAGTACGCTGCGGCCTTTGGCATAACGTTCCAGTAGCGAACGGTTCTCGCGTTGGTCTACGAAGAAACCGGTCTTTTGGCCTTTCAGCCAGTCGATGTGGAACTTCAGGCCGTACTCCATGGCTACATTGTCCGTGCTACCGCCTTTCAAGAAACCATTCTCCGGATAGAGGTCGGCCTTGAAGGGAAGGGTCGTCTCCGATTTGTAATAGATATTGTCAATCTGGTTGCCCATCACTTCGGTAAGGGCATCGGCAATGGCCATGCGGTCGAGGTGCATGCCGGCAGAATGTGCCTGCATCACTGCGGTGCGGGCATAAATGTCGATAACAAGCCCCGGCAGGTTGTCTCCCTCCCCGTGCACCAGGCGATAGGTGTTGTTTGTCGGGTTTCCGGCTATGCCGATACTGCGGCGCATGTCGTATGCTATGCTGAGTTTGCGTTTCCAGAAGTCCGCATTGATTTCTTCGTCTTGGCGGAAGGTCAGTACGCGTACGGCGATACTGCCAATCTGAAAATGCCCTTTGGCTATGAATTCCTTTTTGGATGTATAGATTTCAACTACTTCCCCTTCTTCGGGCTCTCCGTCGAAATGTGCGATGGCGCCGGAAAACACCCACGGGTGAAAACGCTTTAATGACTCCTCTTTATTGGGTTTAAGGTATACTTTGTACATATATATAATGTGATTAATGTGGTAATGTGATAATGTGCATTACATTACCACATTATTATTGGCTTCTATCTCAAAATCTCCTGTCCGTTTCAGTTCTTGCAGCTTGTTGTAGATGTTGAGGCATGCCCAGGCATCGGTGGCGGCATACAGTTTCTGCGGTTCGGTCAAGGTTTCGGCTTCCCAGTTGGAAAGGCGCTGGCTTTTCGAAATCTTTTCCCCGAAGAGGATGGCATATATCTTTTGCAGGCTTTTATCCTGGATGCCGAAAGCGCGGACGTATTCCTGCAATTCAATGCACGCATGTTGTTCGAAAGGAGCACGCTTGTGCAGCATCATGAAGTCATCCCGCAAGGAAAGGCCTACTTTCGTTACACTTGGGTTTTCCAGCAATGTGATAACCGGCAGAGTCAGTCCCGTCAGGTTGAGGCGGAACAGAAAGCAATGTTCCTCTGAGGAAATCTGCAGCAGGGCCACCTTGTGTATCTGTCCTTTTGTGAACGATGGACGGGTTTCGCTGTCTATGCCCAGCAACGGGCAGGACTTCAGATAGGCGACTGCCTTCTCCACTTCCCACGGTGTCTGTACGACATGTATCTGTCCCGGAAAGGCGGCTTTGGGCAGGTCTTTCACTGTTTCTTTATCTATTGTTCTTTTGATAACCATAATTTAATATTCAAAGTCTGCGGTTTCCTCCTCTTCATCCTCGCCTTGCGCATACTTCACCTCGTGCAGGGCACGCAGGGTGTTGACAAGCTTTTGTCCCCAATGGAGGCGGAAGTTTTCCTGGCAGATGGCAAGCGAATCGTTCATCGTCTCGTTGAAACCCAGCTGGAATACGAAGATAAAGTCCTTGATGTCCTGGTATATGTCGGCCAAGTCTTCGGAAATGTTCCTGGTGATGGGCTGGTCACTATACTTCATGTCGGATACGAATACGTCCAGGTAGTCGTCTTTCTCGGCCAGGATATTGGCGAGGTTCATGCGGAGTACCTCATAGGTCTCTTCGGTGACGAATGTTTCCGGCGCCTCGTCTCCTATGGTTTCGCACTCGGGCAGCATGGAGGCCTTCAGGTAGAGCAGCGGAAGTATTTTTAAGGAGGTATCGACGAACGCGGAACGTTTCACCCCTTCCGCTTGTTCCAGAAACTTGCAAAACTCGGCGGCTACGGTCACAAACTCTACGGCATTCCGGTCGAATATCACTTGACTTTCTTTTTTCATATCTTCTTGATTTGAAACGCAAAGATAGCGCAAACCGAAAGTAGAAGCAAATTAATTGGCAGGATTATTCTTTTTTCACTACATGATATTCTGTTCCTCTTGTCTTCCGGCGGCTGCTGATGCCCAGTTTGTGGAGTGCACGTCCGAACAGAGCCACTTTATTGATGGACAGCCGGTCTTTGGTCTTGGTTTGCAAGAAGGAGAGAATCTCCATAGGGGTCATCCAGTCTCCTTCCTCTTCATTTTCGGCGGGATGGAAGTGGCAGAGGAAGAGCTGTTCCAACGGTGTGGGCTGTTCAAACTCCCGGTTGGTCTGTTTCAAGATGGCTTCGTCGGAATCGTCCAGCCAGTAGCGTTCACCTTTGGCTATGGCATCCATGGCTTGTGCGTAGAGTTGCCGGTAGTTGATGGTGACATTGGTATGGATGGGGCCGGTGACTTCGATGCAGATGAAACGGCGGCTGCCGCTGGGGTCTGTCAGCAGGTCTTTCTGGTTGCTGGTGGCTATAAAGGAGGCGTAGCGTCTTATTTCCTGGATGGCGGTGCCGTAAGGCTTGCGCAGGTTTGCCACGGGTTTCTGCAGCAGATGCTTTAGAAAACCTTGCTGATTGACGCTGATTTGGTCGAATTCGTCGATGTTTATCAGGAAAAAGCGGCCGAGGCTCCGCTCTGCGTCCTGCTTGCTTTTGAAGTCGATACTGTCGGTATATCCGAAGCGCAGTTCGGGTGGCAGCAGGATGCGGCAGAAGGTACTTTTACGATAGCCTTGGGCTCCGACCAGTAGGGGAGACGTGTTGTTTCCATGCTGACGGTCGATGTTTTGCCAGTGCGCCGTCATGCTGAGAAACCAGCGGTAGAAGAGTTCCCGCCAGTACGGATTGTTGCAGGGGACGAGGTCGGCCAATGCGCGGATACGGTCCTTGCCGTCCCAATGTCCGGTGCTGTTCAGATATTCTTCGATGGGGTTGTACAAGGGAATGGCGTCCGAGTTGAGGTAGCGTGCCACATCTCTGTCCCATACGCTGATTCCTTCTTTCAGGGCATTCTGTCCGATACTGCTTCTTACCCGCTGGTCGGCAGGGCGGAAATGGAAGTGTATGGAGTCCCGTTGGCGGAATTCCAATTCTCCCAGCACGGTGTTCCAGCGGAACTCATAGCGTCTGTTCATGAATTCTTCCAGGCGGAAGGCGGTGATTTGGTCGCGGGTCATGCTGCTACGGGTGCCGAAGCCTTTGCATTCGCGGTAGAGGTTGTGCAGGGTCATGCGCACCAGTTGTTCATCCGCTTCGCGGTAGTAGTGCATCATGACTTGACGTACTGCCTCTTCTTCGGGAATGCCGGCTTTGTAGCAATGCCTGGCAAGCAGGTAGAGCAGGGGGCGAAGGTCATCGCCCCGTTTCCAGTTTTCCAGCTCTTCGAAGGTACGGTTCAGGGCGGCTTCGAAGAGGATGGAGAAGGTTTGGGAGGCCGGATAGCCGGGGGCAATGCGCATCAGCGGGTTTGCTTCGGTCTGTTTCCGTTGGCCGAAGGTGGGCTCGTCGGGCACGGACAAAGGCTGTTCCAGACAGAAAGGGACGGCAGACGGATTGTAATAGGGACGGTCATCGAGCGTCATGCGGCAGCTTTGCTCCACGGCAGGTTCTTTCAGTGTGACGGGGTAGGGGAGCAGGGGCTGATAACAGTTTACGGCGAGCCGGTAGGCAGCGGTATGAAACAGCCTGATTTTTTCTTCCTGCCTGGGGCGCGAACCGTCGGGGGTGGCAAACAGTACCCATATTTTTACGCTTCGTCCGCTGCTTCCGCAAAAGGCGGCAAAAGTTTGTGGCAGCAGGGCCGCCTGGCGCTTTACTTGCTCCACTTCCACGGCATTGGCCAGGTGGTTGACTTCAATCTGTACCAGTCCGTTGTAGGTTTTCAGGTATCTTTCCCCCTCTTTGCTGCGGGCATATTCTGCGGCAGGGCAGATGCGTGGCAGTTTGTCTATGCAGGGGTAGTGTCCGTTGCTTCCGGTGATGTGGGGAATGAGGCTGCGCAAGGCGGATATGTGTCCGGCTTTGTTCTCGGTTTTCATCTTCTCCATCAAGGTGTCGCTGGGCCATGTGCTGAATGTCTCTTTGCCGGTTTCACGAGCGGTGCGTATAAGGGTAAGTTTCATGGGGTGCTTGCTGTATTAAAGTCCGCAAAGCTACTGAAAAATGACGGGACAGCCGAGGAAAAGTGGAATTATGATGAAACTTCTCATATTTATTCCGGCTGTACGTCGTAATCCGACTGGTTTTTCACGCCGACAATGTCTTGCTTCCTCACCTCGGTTGTTAATATGTGCTGCAACTGCTGTGAGGTCAGCGTCTCGGTGGGAGAGAACTCAGCCGACTTCATATAGCTTAAAATGGCATTGCGCAGCTGACCTCCTTCCGGAGTGTGGCGAATTGCTTCGAGGTTGCTCATACAAACCAATACCTTACCGTTGTCTACGGCAAATTCGAACAGCAAGCCTAACTTGTGGTTCCGTTCCACATTGTCTACTACTTGGATAAGCGGCTTGTATTCGTGGCGTGTAGCGTTCAGAATAAAGGGGCGGGCATGGCGTACGATGCTCCACCATTGCCAGTTGCTATGGCACTCGGTGGGGAACTGCCGGAACAAGGGATGTTTCTCGTCCATCAGCAAGGAGAGGGTGCCCGGCGAAACTTCGCGGCCGGCGTTTTCCGAAATGCTTTTGAACATGGCATAGTTCCAGTAGTCAGGAGTAAAAAGTCCACCTACACTCTGTTCTTCAATGGCTTTGTGGTCGGGTATAAGCAGTATCTTCCCTCCTTGGCTCAGTCTCTTTCGCGCCTCGTCATCCAAGGACTGACAGATGAAGATGTCCGCTTCGCTTTCCGGTGTCCGGTCGGGGTATACCCATAAGTTATAATAGTTATGATAATTCCCGGTGGTCAGTGTCAGTCGCAATTGGGCAGGCTTGTCTATTTCGGTAAGGGTGCTTTTCAACTCGCCCACCTGCATTACTTTTCCTTGCTCTACATGGGCGGGGACTTTGCCTTCGCGAACAAAAGTTACGCTGTCACTCAGGCTTTCCAGACGCCAGCATAATGCATCAGACCATGGTTGCTCTTCGTAATTTGTCAGGGCGAGTCCTATGTTCAGCTCTTCTTTGTTGCTGTAACAGTAGGTGTCCATAAGCGCCAGCGGTACCACCGGAGCACAAAAGCCGCGGAATGTTTCGGGAGTGACAATGCCTTTGCTGTCCATGAAAGCATCCAGAATGCCTACCAGTGCCGAGCCTTGTCCGGGAAAGTCTTGAAGGTCGAGCATCTGGAATCCACCTAAACCGGCAGTGCGCAGGCCGTATTCAATATCAGCCTTGTAGCATTCGACGGCAAACCGGCCGGTGGCCTGATGGAATGCGTCAATCTGGTTCTGCAGTCCATTTTCATTGAGCCGGTCACGGAATATCTCCAAGTTATATGGATGCAATACGCCGGTGTATTTCTCCAACTCCTTGTAGTCGGGATAAATTTGGAACTGTCCGGTTTCGTGACTGATGACCGGTCGGGGAGATTTCGCTATGGCAGCAGTATAATCCGCACGGGTATTGGGACGGGTGTTGTTCAAGATACCTCCCTTTTCGGCATCGACAAAGGCAAACGAACTGCGTACGTGCGTTGTATAGCCTTCGCCTCCTCCTACCCGGCAGGTTGTCAGATAATCTTCACCGTCTATGGCACCTCCCCAACCCAGGAAGTTGTTGGAACCGAGCGAATAGAGATGGCGGTTGTCATGTTTTCTGAATCCGTCCAGCCAATTGCGCATCAGGTCAACGTCGCCACCCAACTCGTTGCCCAGTCCCAACATGGTGAATGAGGGGTGATTGCCCATGTAGTCGAGGGTCATATAGGCTTCGTTCAGCAAGAAGTCATTCAGGCGATGGTTGTCCGGTGAAATGCTTCCCCATAAAGGCAACTCGGCCTGGAAATAGATACCCTCGATGTCGGCAGCGGCAAAAGCGGCGCGGGGCGGGGTGTAGGAATGGCAACGGTAGTAGTTGATGCCATAACTCTTGGCTGTCTGAAAAACTTTTCGCCAGGACTTTACATCCATCGGCGCATATCCGGTAAGTGGGAATACGCAAGCGTCGTGTTTGCCGCGCAAGAAGGTCTTGAAGCCGTTTATGGTGAACTGAGTACCTTCGGTGGCAAAGTCGCGCATACCGAAATCTGTTATTATATTGTCTTTACCCTCGTTTGTGGCAAGGGTCACGTTCAGTGCATAAAGTGTGGGGTGGAATTCGCTCCATGTCTGCATCCGGTTGCCCATGTCGAGCGTCAGTTCTATCTTATTTTCACCTTTGCTTAAGCCGACTTGTTTTTCCATGTCCAGTAACAGGTGTTCTTGTTGGGTGTTCCACGTCTTGGCAGAAAGGGTCACTACGCCCGATTGCTCCGAATCGCTGTATATGTTTACATGGATGCGGGCCTTTTTCTCCTTTACAGACGGGTAGACTTGTACCTGCTCGAGATAGGTGTGTGGGGTCGCTTCGATGTAGAAATCGCCCAGAATGCCGTTCCAGTTGGTTTGTGTGCCGTCGGTCCAGGCATGCGAGCTTTGGATTTCGGCTGGTACGGAGCTGGGGGAATTGTCAATGCGTATCTTTATATGGTGGCTGCCGGGTGCCAAGGCCGGCAGGCTATAGCAGTGAGGTGCATAGATATGTCCCAACGTGCCGACGCTGTCCCCGTCTATCCAGAGAGTACTGGGCTTTGTACGTTCCATGAAGAGTATCAGGCGTTTCCCTTCCATCTGTACGGGAATTTCAACATCTTTTTCATATTCTACGATGCCGGAGTAGGGATAAGTCCGTGTCAACTGGGAGGTTACATTGGTGGGATGCCTGCCGTCTCCCAACTTGTTTTCATCCGTCGTACCGGGCAATGTGCAGTTCCCTAATGAACTGTTCCAATTTCCTGATAAATCGATTCGTTCTCTTATTGTCTGGAATTCTTTTTTGTCTGTACATGATGCCAGACATGCCAATAAGCATAATACAATGAAATTTCTCATAAACTACCTGTTTTTCATGGCCGGTGATTGATTGACCGGTTGCAAATATAGGGCATTGCTCCCGTCTCTCTGTATACAAAATGTTTCCAATTATGTGACGGGATGTTTTTTTATTGCTATCTTCATGCTTGATATTAGTGTTGTTGAGTGTTCGTCATTATAGATGAGGATTTTTATATCATGTAATTTGTTTCTGTCTTTATGAATAAAGAATTGAAAATCAGTGATAAATCACCTTTTGAGAAAATAAGGAAGTTTGATGGGCAAGGACGGTCATACTGGACTTCGAGGGAATTGTGCGCTGCTTTGGGGTATAGTACGTACCAGAAATTTTCCGTTCCATTGGCAAAAGCCATGAGGTCTGCCGAAGCGGATGGTATAAATGTGGATGAGCATTTTAACCTGATGGTTGAAATGGTTGGGGTAGGCTCTGGTGCGCGTAGGAGCGTGGAAAACTATCACCTTACGCGGGAGGCTTGCATCTTTATAGCGAGGCAGGTCTATGCTAAAAAGAAAGAAGTGCAGGCAGCCCTTGAATACTTTTCCAGTGTTAGCATTGATTTTGATGGGGCCGAATGTGATGTGAACTGTCAGGAGGTTGTCTCTGAGATGGAGAAAGATAAAATCAGAGAGAGGAACCGGGAGCATTGGAAAAGGTTAAATGACGAAGCTTCAGAGTTTTATAAAAAGAAGATGAGGCTGCTGGATGAAGTGGAGGATTTTAAAGCGGATGCTTCTTTTCATGGGAACAAGGCTCCACATCACATGATGTACAAGCTGGGGACATTGTACAGTAAGGATGGATGCAGAGGGTATGAATTTCTGATAGAATATGATGTGTATGAACCGGTTGTCGGCATTTATTATGGATGTAAGGGACTGATTCTTGATGAGAATGATAAAGATGGGATGGCCATGTTCAATGAAGAATGGGAAGATATTCGTTATTATGTTACTGCTGTTCTTGAAAATACATTTCCGGGGAAATTTTTCACTCACCGCTTTAAGCCTACAAATAATGCGAACAACCATACTTATTGGCCCTTTTGGATTACTCTTCATGAAGATGAGGATATTGTGGAGGTGGGTGCAAGGGCGGTTCGTCTTATAAGAAGTGTATATGAGGGGTATCTTGAAAATGAAGATGTTGAGGCTCTGAGAAAACGTTCTGACTCCCGGAAAGAGTCTCAAAAAGAGGATAAGATACGTTTCTCTGCTGATGTTAACTTTACAAAAGAGGCATATCAGGAACTGCTTGAAAAGATAGGCCGAATGTCGAAAAAGGGAAAGGGGAAGACAAATAAAAAATTGTTTGAGAAGCTGCTGGAAAAGGCCACTGAAAGTGGATACTTAACAAAAGAAAAACACTATGAGGCAGCGTGGCGGATAGTAGGAAACGGAGATGTGAAAGAGCGAGATTTCCAGAAGAAAACTAATAAACAATTTGTCTATGTGATTATACTTCTTCTGGGGTATATGCAATTTTATTTGAAAACATTAGATACTTCTAAGTGTGGTAAAGAAAATAATAGAATAGTGGCTGTTTCACCTCCTTACACGCATATCAACAAGATTCTGATGACAATGAACGGCAGATCTTTCGGGGCAACACTAAGAAAGGTGTGTACAAAGGGCGATGCTACATCTATAATAATAAATGCATGGAAAATATTGCAAACTCTATTAGACCTGCCAAAGGACGCGTGGAGAATCGTAAATGATACATTGAACTTTCCTGACTGGCAATGGGAAGAATTTAAAAAGAACATGAGGAATGGATAAAGAGGTTGATTGCCTTTTTCGTAGACGTCTATTTCGTGCTTGATTCTTCCCCCATATTTTTGCAATCGTTAATGCTAACGGTTGCTTTTTGTTTTTATAGGCAGAGGGCGCCATAATATAAACTTTAAAAAAAAAGATTATGGAAAATCAAGAATTTCCAAAAGGAGTCGGTTTCGCTCCGTTTTTGCGTTCATTCATGAGTAATTCTTCTATTTCTATTGATGAACTTGCAGTGGCTATGACAATGTCGAAGTACGCAATTACACGTTTGGCCGAGGGCAAGAGCTATCCTACTGACGTGTGCTATGCAGAATTCTGTATCATGTTCACCGTTGTATTAGGCAAAGATTTTGATGCTTACAAAAAGATGACTAGAAAAGACAAAGATGATTTGGTTGCCAAAATAATGGCAAGTGGAGGATCTGCTTGTACGGTGGCAGGAATGATAAGCTTGATTTCGGCTTCAGGTGTTGTTGCTGGGTTGTCGGCAGCAGGAATAACCTCCGGATTGGCTGCAATTGGCGGTATAATAGGAGGTGGTATGCTGGCAGGGATTGCAGTTGTTGCGGCTGCCCCATTGGTAGTAGGGGCCATATTGTATTCTCTTTGTAAACCCAAAGATAAAAAGGCCGATTTTTTGCTTGCGTACAGATATGATTTAGACCCCAAATATGAAATAAATCCTCAAGACAATGAAGATGAAGATATGGATTGAAGAAGCAATGAAGGAAATGGTAGAAGAGGTAGAAAAAAATGAACCGATGCCAAAACATTGGAAACGCAATGTGCTGCTGTTCTGCTTGTTGTCGGCCGTTTGTTTTCAGACGGGACTTTGGGTGTTGGCAAAAAACGGCATTGCTTCCGCTGATAGAAGTCCTCTTTTCATTGCAATTGGCATTGTCTGTTCTATGCTGGTGGGAGTTGTGCTGATTAAATGCTGCTTATATGCAAAAAGAATAATGAATAAAAGTAATAATTAAAAATAAGATAGTTATGGAATGTATTTTTTGTTTGAATGAGAATGCCTATTTCGATGGCGTGAATTATGTTTGTCCGGATTGTGGAAGAGAATGGCCATGTGATGAAATTGCGGATGACGATGATGATAACAACAAGTTGCGTTGCCCTGAGTGTGGCTCGCATTTGGTCTATCCTGATTCAAGTGGTATTAATGATTATGCTTGTGATGCTTGTGGGTGTAGATGGGATGGTGACGATGATGACTACGATGAAGATTATGACGATGATGATGAAGATTAATTATTGCAATTATGGAACTGGGCAAATAGCGCTATTATTACCGCATTATTACATGCTTCAATCTGAAAAAGATTAGCATTCCTTTGCCAAGCCCCCTGCTTTTCATTATCTTTGCCTCTGTAGTTTGTAGTTGCGCACAGTCGTGGAATGTCTTTCTCATAGTTGTGAAGAAGGTGTATCACAAATATGAAGAAGGTAAACCACAGCTGTGCGCATCTTTTTTTGATAAGCTTTCAGCAGAAGGAAGAACGCTTCTTTGCGTAAGGAAGACCCATGCTCTGCCTAATGAAAGCCGGTACTTTGCATGAGCGAAACCTGCAGACAGCAACAGAAATGAATCTAAAAATGGAGGAAAGAATATGGCAATTTTATTTGATTGGTACGAAAACCCGAAAACGAAGGATAAACAAGGGGAAGAACTGACCCTGCATCCCCGGATTAAACTGAACG
Organism: Bacteroides sp. AF20-13LB; assembly: GCF_003603065.1. Taxonomy (NCBI): domain Bacteria; kingdom Pseudomonadati; phylum Bacteroidota; class Bacteroidia; order Bacteroidales; family Bacteroidaceae; genus Bacteroides; species Bacteroides sp. AF20-13LB. The sequence continues at coordinate 232,086 of NZ_QTMH01000002.1, read as the reverse complement.
GCTCCACGACGACCGATGAGCTGCGCAGGCATATACAAGAATACTGCTCGCTGACCGAGACGGATGTACTGGCGGTACTCGATGCTTTGTCGCATTTTGTGGGACGCGAGCTGGGGGAGGGCAGGCAGGTACATTTGGACGGCATCGGTTACTTTGTTCCCACGCTGACCTGCACGGAACCGGTGACACTGGAGACAAAGCGGAAAAGTACTAAGGTGAAGTTGAAAAACATCACTTTCAGACCGGACAAGGCGCTGCGCAGTGAGATAGGAGTATTGAAGGTAAAGCCGCTGAAATTGCGGAATCTCACGAAAAAGAGGCTGACGGATGATGAGGTGAAGCAAAAAGTGGTGAACTATCTACGTAAGAATGAGTTCATCACCCGCAGTGTTGTACAGTCGATTTGCGGCATGACCCGCACGACTGCGACGCGGCAGATTCGTCGTCTTTGTGAGGAGAATGTGTTGGTGAACAAAGGGTTGCAGAAACAGCCGATTTATTTTTTGAAGGAAAAAGAGTAGGTTGATGCGTATAGGGCTTGCATGGATTGCGTCATGTAGGCAAAATCTGCCTGCATGCTTGCATGAGGTCTGCTTGCATGGCGCAATCTGTTGTAAATTAGTGCGCTATGTCATTTCATGCAAGCATGTAAGTAAAACATGCGATAAAACTACAGTGGTAGATTAGGAATACCTATAATCGGCAGACGAGAAATTAAAGAATGAAAACAACGCGGCAGAAGGATAGTTTTTATTATTTTTGCAATCAATTCTCAATAGTTATTTAAAAAATATGGCAAAGAAAAATTCAACAGCTAAAGATACGGAGCTGTCACTCTCGTTTTTTGGGAAAGTGGCAGCGTTATTTAGAAGTGAAACTGTTCATTTCGTTATCGGCTTGGTACTGGTAATCTTTTCGGTTTATTTGTTGCTCGCCTTTTCGTCGTTCTTTTTCACGGGAGCGGCAGACCAGAGCATCATTGACGGAGGCAGTGCGCAGGAGCTGATTTCCACCAATAATGGGGTGAAGAACTACGCCGGTAGCCGCGGTGCGCAGTTGGCCAGCTATCTGATAAATGATTGTTTCGGCGTATCGTCTTTCCTGATTCTCGTGTTCCTGGCTGTGGCGGGATTGAAGCTGATGCGGGTGCGTGTGGTGCGCTTGTGGAAGTGGTTCATCGGCTGTTCGTTGATGCTGGTGTGGTTCTCGGTATTTTTCGGTTTTGTGTTTGTAGACCAGTACAAGGACTCTTTCCTCTATCTGGGCGGTATGCACGGATACAATGTCAGCAACTGGCTTGTGTCTCAAGTCGGTGTGCCGGGAGTATGGCTGCTATTGTTGGTAACTGCCATCTGCTTCCTCATCTATCTGAGTGCACGGACTGTCATCTGGTTGCGCAGATTGTTTAGTCTCAGCTTCTTGAAGCGTAAGGAGAAGGCGGAAAGCATGCAGGGTGAAACGCCGGAAGAGTTCAAGACCTCTTGGGGTGCAAAGGAAAAGACTACTGCTCCGACACCGGAAGCTGCGGAGCCGGAAAAGGTTCTTGAAAAGGAGGAGGAGATTGCCACAGAGGAAGAAGAGGACGAACCGCTGAATGAAATCACCCTTGACTTGGGTGGAAGTGATGGAAAGGTAAAGCCAGCCAAGTCTGCGGATGAGGATGTTACCATGACTTTTGAGACTCCTGCACCGGAGCCGGTGCCCCCTTTTCGGGAACAGCCGGTAGAGAAGGAACCGGCATTCCAGGTTGAGAAGGCTGAAGAGGAGGAGTATGTGGGAACGGAGAAGGAGCCGTATAATCCCCGTCTGGATTTGGAAAACTATCATTACCCCACAATAGACTTGATGAAGCATTACGATGACAATGGTCCGACCATTGACATGGTAGAGCAGAACGCGAACAAGGATAAGATTATCAATACTCTGCGTAGTTTCGGTATAGAAATCAGTACCATTAAGGCGACGGTAGGTCCTACGGTGACGCTGTATGAAATTACTCCCGAGCAGGGCGTCCGCATTTCGAAGATACGCGGTCTGGAAGATGATATTGCCCTCAGCCTTTCGGCGCTCGGCATCCGTATCATCGCTCCCATTCCGGGAAAGGGTACGATTGGTATCGAAGTGCCCAACTCCAATCCGAAGATTGTATCCGGTCAGAGCATTATCGGCAGCAAGAAGTTCCAGGAGTCTACTTACGACTTGCCCATCGCACTGGGTAAAACGATTACGAATGAAGTGTTTATGGTGGATTTGTGCAAGATGCCGCACGTGCTCGTTGCCGGTGCTACCGGTCAGGGTAAGTCCGTGGGGTTGAATGCCATCATCACCTCCTTATTATATAAGAAGCATCCGGCAGAGCTGAAGTTTGTGCTGGTAGACCCCAAAAAAGTAGAATTCAGCATCTACTCCGTAATTGAGCATCACTTCCTCGCGAAATTACCCGACGGGGAAGATGCCATCATTACGGACGTCACGAAGGTGGTGCAGACTTTGAACTCCATCTGTGTGGAGATGGATACTCGCTATGACTTGCTGAAAGCTGCCCATGTGCGCAATATCAAGGAGTATAACGAGAAGTTCATCAACCGTCGTCTGAATCCGGAAAAGGGGCATAAGTTCATGCCTTACATCGTAGTCGTTATCGACGAGTTCGGTGACTTGATTATGACAGCCGGTAAGGATGTGGAACTGCCCATCGCACGTATCGCCCAGTTGGCGCGTGCCGTGGGTATACATATGATTATCGCTACACAGCGACCGACAACAAACATCATTACGGGTACGATTAAGGCCAACTTCCCGGCGCGTATCGCCTTCCGTGTATCGGCCATGGTCGATTCGCGTACCATCCTCGACCGTCCGGGAGCCAACCAGCTGATAGGCCGCGGTGATATGTTATTCCTGCAGGGAGCTGACCCGGTGCGTGTGCAGTGTGCCTTTATCGATACGCCCGAAGTGGCGGAGATTACGAAGTTTATCGCCCGCCAGCAGAGTTACCCCACTGCTTTCTATCTGCCCGAATATGTGGATGAAAATGCAGGAGGTGATTTGGGGGATGTGGATATGGGACGTCTCGATCCTTTGTTCGAGGATGCAGCCCGTCTCGTTGTTATTCACCAGCAGGGTTCCACATCGCTCATTCAGCGTAAGTTTGCCATCGGTTATAATCGTGCCGGCCGCATCATGGACCAGTTGGAGAAAGCGGGGATTGTGGGACCGGCGCAAGGTAGTAAGGCGCGTGAGGTGTTCTGTATAGATGAGAGCGACCTGGAAATGCGGTTAAACAATTTGCAATAAGGAATGGTTATTTATAGAATGATGAAACTTGATAAGCTTTTACTTGGTGTGCTATTGCTGTTGTTTGCTGTGCCGATGTCGGCACAACAACCGGATGCCAAGAATATATTGGAGCGTACAGCCGAAGCCTTTCGGAAAGCGGGAGGGGTGAAGCTGGCGTTTACCGTGAACGAACAACAAGGCTCTTATGCGGGAGTTCTCTATCTGGAAGGTGAGAAATTTGTGGTTGAGACCGAGGGAATGAAGACTTGGTTTGACGGACATACGCAGTGGAGCTATGTGGCTTCGGCAGATGAGGTGAATGTATCGGAACCTACGCAGGAGGAATTGCAGACTCTTAATCCGTATGCTTGGTTGTCCCTCTACAAGCAGGGATACAGATTGAAGTTGAGCAGTGTCGGTGGTAAGCAAGACAAGTCTGTTTATTACATCACCATGACTGCTGCCGACAAGAGAAAAGACCCTGAAAGTGTCTATCTGTTTGTGACAAAGGATACGTATCGTCTGCATCAAGTGGACTTGGCACCACGGGGGAGTAAGTATATGACTACTATCCTTATTGATAGCTACCAGACAGGACAATCCTATCCGGATAGTTTCTTTGTCTTTGACAAAAAAGCCTATCCTACAGCTGAAGTCATCGACATGCGCTAAATAGTAAATTGTAAATAGTCAAATAGTAAATAATATAATGATGGAAACAGAAAAAGTAAAATGTCTGATTATCGGTTCGGGTCCTGCCGGCTATACTGCCGCTATTTATGCAGGCCGTGCCAATCTTTCACCGGTACTTTATGCAGGATTGCAGCCCGGTGGCCAGTTGACAACCACTACTGATGTGGAGAATTTCCCCGGTTATCCCCAAGGTATCGGAGGTCCGGAATTAATGGAAGACCTGCGGAAGCAAGCCGAACGTTTTGGCGCAGATTTGCGTTATGGAGTTGCTACCGCAGCCAATCTTGCTGAAGCACCTTACAAGATTACGATTGATGACGAAAAGATGATTGAGGCTGAAACGCTGATTATTGCTACAGGTGCCGCTGCGAAGTATCTGGGGCTGGAGGATGAAAAGAAATATGCGGGAATGGGTGTCAGCGCTTGTGCCACTTGTGACGGTTTCTTCTACCGCAAGAAAACGGTAGCTGTTGTAGGGGGTGGAGATACTGCCTGCGAGGAAGCTGTTTACCTTGCCGGACTGGCTGCCAAGGTTTATCTGATTGTCCGCAAACCTTATCTTCGCGCTTCCAAGATTATGCAGGAGCGTGTGATGAAGCATGACAAGATTGAAGTACTGTTCGAACATAATGCCGTAGGCTTGTTTGGAGAGAACGGTGTGGAAGGTGTACATTTGGTACAGCGTATGGGTGAACCGGATGAGAAGCGCTATGATGTAGCTATTGACGGTTTCTTCCTTGCCATCGGCCATAAACCCAACTCGGATATTTTCAAACCTTATGTAGATACGGACGAAGTAGGTTATATCGTCACCGAGCCGGGAACACCGCGTACGAAAGTGCCGGGCGTATTCGCCGCCGGAGACGTTGCTGATCCTCACTATCGTCAAGCCATCACCGCTGCCGGAACTGGTTGCCAGGCAGCCATTGAAGCGGAACGGTATCTTTCTGCAAAAGGAGTGATTTAATAAGGGATTAAGGATTAGGGATTAGTTTGTGACAGTATTATACATATAACAAGAGGTATAAGCTCATCCCTAATCCTTAATCCCTTATCCTCATCCTATCTTGCTGATTTTCTTCAGCTTTTCTTCGTCTATGATTTTGATTTTACGTCCGTCGATGGTGATTAACCGTTCTGTGGCAAACTGTGACAACGTACGTATGGCGTTGGAAGTGGTCATGTTTGACAAATTGGCCAGATCTTCACGCGAGAGATAGATACTCAAGGTGGAGCCGTCTTCCTCCAAACCATAACTTTCTTTGAGGAACAGCAGGGATTCTGCGAGTCTTCCGCGGATATGTTTCTGCGTCAGGTTTACAGTGCGTTCATCGGCAATGCCCAAGTCAACGGACAATTGCTTGATGAAGAACATGGCAAGGTCGTTGTTTTGTGTGAGCAGAGTCATCAAGGCAGTCATGGGGATTTGGCAAACAAGAGACGGCTCGAATGCAGATGCTGCCGTGACATAGTCTGTTTTTGCAAAGTAAGGGCGGTAACCAAAATATTCGACAGGTTTAATCATACGGATAATCTGGCTTCTACCACCGACTCCGTCTTTATAGATTTTGACCTTTCCACTCAGCAGACACATCAAATGCGTAGGTGTCTCGCCTTCGCAATGGATGACTTCGTTTTTTTTGTAGTTCTGGAGTGTGAAGTGGTTGGCGAGGAATTCCCGTTGTTCGTCATTCAAGGGAGACCATATATCTGCAATCAACTCCGGAACATTAATATCAGACAAGTTTACTTTTACCATAACTGCTGCAAAACTGTGTTATACAGCACAAATGTAAAAAGAAAAAATTAAATATTGCACAAATATGACAAAAAGATGTCGTAGGGGGGGAGATAAAGGAAAATCTATATATTTACGATTAGACGATTTACGATTGAAGTTTGTATTGTTAAACAACTGCTCATTAGCAGGTGGGTTTATGATTGTATGAGTAACTCCAACCGTAAACCGTCAAATCGTAAATCGTAGTAACTTAATTGTTTATCGTAGTATCTCTATCCCCCTCCCTACGGGGGAGGGGCTAGGGAGAGGCCTACTTTGTAAACAGCAGCTCCCTATATTTCGGAAGCGGCCAGATTTCATCATCAATTTCCATCTCAAGGTGGTCGATGTGGTCACGGATACTTTCCAGATAAGGGCGTACGGTTTCTTCGTAAGCGAAAGCCTTGTCTTTGTAGTTATCCATGTGGTTGGCTACTTTGCGGGCTTCGGTCATTTCGCGTACTTGTACCTTGATGGCGGTTACGCGCTTGGAAATTTCGCGTACAAGCTCTTTCCGGTCGGCACTGAGGACTTCGTATTCTTCGGGAGAGAAGGTCTCGCGCAGGCCACGGAGATTTTTCAGCAGACGGTTTTGGTAGATAACGGCAGTCGGTACGATGTGGTTGATGGCAAGGTCGCCCAGCACACGGCTTTCTATCTGTACCTTCATGGTGTATTTCTCCAGTTCTACTTCCAGGCGGCAGGCAAGCTCCGTTTCGTTGAAGATACGTTCGCCGATGAGTACGGAACGGGACTGGTTATCCATGTAGTGCATCAAGGCTTCGGGAACGTGGCAGATGTTGGTCAGCCCACGGCGGGCGGCTTCCTGCTTCCATTGTTCGGAGTAGCCGTCACCCTCAAAGCGGATAGGTTCGGAGGCGATGATGGTCTCTTTCATAATGCGGAAGATGGCTTCATCCTTGCCGACCCCTTCTTCCATCAGTTTGTCGATGGATACTTTGAACTCGTTCAGCTGATTGGCCATAGCCGCATTGATGGCAATCATGGCGGCGGCGCAGTTGGCAGATGAACCTGCGGCACGGAACTCAAAGCGGTTGCCGGTGAAGGCGAATGGAGAAGTACGGTTACGGTCGGTGGTATCCAGTAATATTTCGGGAATACGTCCGATGCCTAATTTCAGTGTTGTCTTTTCTTCCGATGTCATCTTGCTGCTGCTTATCTGGCGGGCTATCTCGTCGAGGATGGAAGACAGCTGTTTGCCCAGGAAGATGGACAGAATGGCGGGAGGCGCTTCATTGGCTCCCAGACGGTGGCTGTTTCCGGCACTCATGATGGAGGCGCGCAGCAAGTTCTGGTTTTTGTATACCATCATCAGTACGTTTACCAGGAAGGTAAGGAACAGCATGTTCCCTTTCGGATTCTTGCCCGGTGCAAACAAATTGATACCCGTATCGGTGCAAAGCGACCAGTTGTTGTGCTTGCCGGAGCCGTTCACGCCGTTGTAGGGTTTTTCGTGAAGCAGTACGGCGAAGTGATGCTTGCGTGCGATGCGTTTCATCAGATCCATCACAAGCTGGTTGTGGTCGTTGGCAAGGTTGGCATTCTCAAAGATAGGCGCCAGCTCAAACTGGTTGGGAGCTACTTCGTTATGGCGGGTCTTGACCGGGATACCCAGTTTGTGACATTCGATTTCCAGTTCTTTCATAAAAGCTGTGACACGTGGGGGGATGGAGCCGAAATAGTGGTCCTCCAGCTGCTGGTCTTTGGCCGAGGAGTGTCCCATCAGGGTACGTCCGGTCAGACAAAGGTCCGGGCGGGCATTGTACAGTGCCGAGTCGACGAGGAAATATTCTTGTTCCCAGCCTAAATTGGTATAAACGCGTGTGATATTCTTGTCGAACAACTGGCATACGTCTGTCGCTGCTTTGTCTACGGCTGCCAAGGCTTTGAGCAATGGAGTCTTGTAGTCGAGCGCTTCGCCGGTATAAGAGATGAAGATAGTGGGGATGCAAAGTGTGGTATCTACCACAAAGGCAGGTGAGGAAACATCCCAAGCAGTATATCCTCGTGCTTCGAATGTGTTTCTGATACCCCCGTTGGGGAAAGAGGATGCATCCGGTTCCTGCTGGATGAGCAGTTTGCCGGAAAAACGTTCAATCACTTCCGTTCCTTCTCCGAATTCGATGAAGCCGTCATGTTTCTCGGCTGTTCCGTCCGTCAGAGGCTGGAACCAGTGCGTGTAGTGGGTGACGTTGAGGGACTTTGCCCAACTTTTCATGCCGTTGGCAATCAGGTCTGCCATTTCGCGGTTGATGGGAGTGCCTTTTTCGATGGCGTCGGTCACGGCTTTGTAGGCTTCACGAGGCAGGTATTCCTGCATTTTCTTACGGTCGAAGACATGGCTGCCGTAGTAGTCGGACAGTTTGTTTGAAGGGGTGGTCACTTCAAGAGGTTGCCGATTGGCAAGTTCTTGCAAAGCAAAAAATCGCATTTTTGACATATAAGTCTCTCCTTTTATTGGTTGTTGGGCGCAAAAATACATGTTTTTTCTGAACTACCCCCTCTTTTTTAGGGGGTATTCTCGAAAATATTAGTGTTTTTTGAGAATAGACCCCCTGAAAAAGCCTGCTTGTTATGGAAAAACGACCCAAAGCTTGCGTTTGTTACATGCCATGATTAGTAATCTTTCCGCATCACGATTAGTAATCTTAGTGCGTCGTGATTAGTAATTTTCATGTGTCACAATTACGAATCATTCTGTACATGACACTTGTGGCATCCTTTTTATAACAATTAATATAGGTTCGTATTTATCTCGCACAAACTATGTGTGCTTGTGTATTATTGTCTCTCGCGCGTAACATATGTTTTATAATAAAGGGTGTCACAAGTGTCATTCCCGCTTCTTTATGGAACATGTTTTTGCATTACACAAATTCTTCCGTATATTTGTCCCGATTCTATAAGGAGAAATTGCGGTTGAAACGTTTGTTGTTTATATGGATTTGGATTTGCTTCTTGTTTTCTTTTGTACAGAAGGCAGGGGCGGAGCGTGTATCTTATCCGGTTGACAAACATGTGAGTTCGGCAGACTCCATCATGGAGAAAGTCATCTTCTTTGCCCCCCTTTATGAACGTATTATTGAAAGTTACAAGGCTGAGCTTTACATAAAGGGCTGGGTGAATATCCGTAAGAAGAATCATATTCTCCGCTACATCCCTTCCATGTTCCGGCCCAAGAAAGGGGTGCGGGAATATATGATGGAAACTTATAGCGATTTGCATTTTACTGCTCCCGACATCTATGACCAGAAGGTAAAGGCAAGTGTCGGTACTGCTTCCGAGTTTTGGGAAATGGACGGACGGCTGCCGGAATATTTTCACATCAACATCTATTCTTCTACCTTATTATATGACAAACTACTCTCTCCTTTAGCACCCAATGCCAAAAAATATTATACCTATCGGATTGATACGGTGATGGGGGAACGGCATGCCCTTCAGTATAAAATCCGTTTTATGCCAAAAAGCAAAAGCTTTCAGCTGGTGGGCGGTTATCTGATTGTGAGTGATAACGTGTGGAGTGTACGCGAGATGCGTTTTTCCGGACGTAATGAGATGGTGCGGTTCAATAATCTGGTGAAGATGGGTAATGTGGGCGATTCGGACGAATTTCTTCCGTTGCAGTATGATGTGGATGCAACGTTTCGTTTTTTGGGAAATGTGGTAGATGGCACTTATGAAGCTGTACTCGATTATAAGAACATCATTCAGAAAACTTCTGGCAGTGATATACGGAGGTCGGTGAAGAAAAGTAAATATGACTTGTCCGATTCATACACGTTGCGTACTGATACGAATGCTTATCTACGTGATACTGCTTACTTTAAAACTTTGCGTCCCATTCCTTTGACTCCGCATGAGGAGACACTGTATCAGGATTTCTTCTTGCGTCGGGATACGCTCGCCCGGAAAAAGAAACCGGTGAATAAGAACTTGGAGTTTTGGGGGCAGATTGGAGATGCATTGATCAGTCGCTATACGGTAGACCTTGATAAATTGGGGAGTGTGCGCTGTTCACCGCTAATCAATCCTTTTCTTTTGAGCTATAGCGGCAAGCATGGAATTTCGTATCGGCAGGAGTTCAAGTACAACCGTATTTTTACCGGTGATCGCCTGCTGCGCATTGTTCCCCGGATAGGTTATAATTTTAAGGAAAAAGAGTTTTACTGGAGGGTGAGGTCCGATTTTGATTATTGGCCCCGTAAGCGTGCAGCATTGCATCTGGAGTTTGGTAACGGTAACCGGATTTACAGCAGTGATGTGCTGGACGACCTGAAAGCCATCCCCGACAGTATTTTTGACTTCAACCAGATACACTTGGATTATTTCAAGGATTTGTATCTGAATCTGCGTCATAGCTGGGAAATAGTAAACGGTCTGTCGCTGGAAGTGGGTGTATCCATGCACAGACGTACGGAAGTGAACCGCTCCCGGTTTGAACTGAACTACCCGAGCATGCCGCCTACCAAGTCGGCCACCCGTGCCGGTTCCGGAGGTTCATCCTTCTTTCCGAATTTTGACCCGAATATCCTGAACAAGTTCCGCCATACCTATAATAGTTTTGCTCCCCGCGTCCGCCTCACCTGGACTCCGGGACAATACTATTATATGAATGGCGACCGTAAAGTAAATCTTCATTCCAAGTATCCTTCCATCTCAGTAGATTGGGAGCGGGGACTCAGTGGAGTGTTGCAGAGCAGTGGTTCGTACGAGCGTGTAGAGATTGATTTGCAGCATCAGGTTTCTTTGGGCTTGATGCGTGATATTTATTGGCGTTTTGGTTGGGGAGAGTTTACCAATCAGAAGGAACTGTACTTTGTGGACTTTGCCAATTTGCGGCGTTCCAATCTTCCTATGGGTTGGAGTGATGATATTGGCGGGGTGTTCCAGTTGCTGGACGGCCGCTGGTATAACTCTTCCCGTAAATATATCCGCGGACACCTTACCTATGAAGCGCCTTTCCTCCTGCTCCGCCATCTGATGAAATATACCCAATATGTATTGAATGAACGTCTGTATCTGAATGCATTGGTGGTTCCTCACTTGAAACCTTATCTGGAAGTAGGGTATGGCATTGGTACACATATATTTGACTTTGGCTTGTTTGCCAGCTTTGCAAACTGGAAGTATCAGGAAATAGGTTGCAAATTTACCTTCGAACTGTTTAACAGATAGCAATGTGGTAATGTGATTAATGTGCCAATGTGTCAATGACCAGGGCGTGATGGCGTAGCATAAACATAGCGCAGCCAATTAGCATATTGGCACATTATCACATTAATCAATTGTCAATTATTGATTCTTTTGTAACTTTGCTGCAAATTGCTTGGAGCTATGGGTATAGTAATAGGAATAGATGTGGGTGGAAGTACCACGAAAATCGTTGGAATCAATGGAGAACAGATACAGTCTCCAATGTTTATTACGGCTACCGACCCGGTGACTTCCTTATTCGGAGCATTCGGTAAGTATATTTATGACAATGGTATACAGCTGGCCGATGTGGAGCAGGTGATGCTGACGGGAGTGGGAAGCGCATTTGTCAACAGCCCTCTATATGGACTGCCTACTCGCAAAACGGATGAGTTTATTGCCAATGGTTTGGGAGCCAGACATGCAACGGATATAGACCAACTGATTGTAGTCAGCATGGGTACCGGCACTTCTTTTGTGAAAATAGACGGAGACAAGGTGCAGCATATTGGCGGCTTGGGGATTGGTGGAGGTACCTTGCAGGGATTATCGAGGTTGCTGTTGAAAACTCATGATATTCATCAGGTGTCCGAGTTGGCTGAGAAAGGGGATGTAACTCGTGTCAACTTGCAGATAGGTGATATTTGCAACACTGCTTTGCCTGACTTGCCAGTGAGTGCTACCGCCTCTCTTTTCGGAAAAGCGGATAGCAATGCTTCTCAAGAAGATATTGCCTGCGGTATAATTTATACGGTACTTCAAACCATTGGAGGAGCTGCTGTACTGTCAGCTTTGAACAGTCCTATCAAGGATTTCGTTCTGATAGGAAATCTCACCCAACTGCCCCAGTGCCGGGAGGTGTTTTCTAAAATGGAAGCCATCTATCATGTACATTTTCATATACCGCCCTATGCTGAATATAGAACAGCAATAGGAGCGGCATTGGCATATATAAAAGAAAGGCAAGGGTAGTGGTTACTTCTTGCCTGCCTTCTTCATGTAGCTGTTTATCAAGGTGCAGGCGGGAGCAGCCACCGTTCCGTGGTCAAATCCCTCCATCTGGTAGAGGACGGTATTTTGTCCCAATGCTTTGAGGAGGGCATATAGGTGGGCGTTTTCCTCGTAGCGTGCCAGCATCTCCAGCTCTTTGTCACCGGTAATAAGTATCATGGGCGAAGCGTCTTTTCTTACGTTATTGGAAGGGGCATATTTGTCTATAATCGGAGTGTCGGAAGGCAATCCCCGTTCCTTGCGGATGGTGTAGTGGGTGGTGGTCTGTCCGCTGATGGGGAAAGCGCCTGCCAGATTGTTGGCATCGATGTTCCACTTTGCCAGATAGCTTTTATCCAAGTTGAGCATCAGGCTGAGATAACCTCCTGCCGAATGACCGGCTATGTATATTTTGTCTTTATCTCCTCCGAATTCTTCTATATTCTCGAAAGTCCAAGCAACGGCCTCTGCGGCATCTTCCGTGTAGGCAGGATTTTGGGCACGCGGGCTGAGTCGGTAGTTTACGGCTATCACGGCGTAGCCTTGCTCCAGGAACTCCTTCGGAAAATGTTTTTCTCCGGCTTCCAGTCCTCCGCCGTGGAACCAGATAAGGGTGGCAAATCCTTTTTTATCAGTAGGATAATGGAGGTCGAGCTTACAACGCTCCAGCTTATAACTGTCCTTTTCGCCGGGATGAAGATAGGAAATGTTCTTTTGCGTACGGTAGTTGTTGTCCGTTGTCTGATTTTGGCTATAACATAATAATGTATAGCAAATGATGGAAATGCATGCGATTATCTTTTTCATGATAAATTATTGAGATTATGTATAAATGAAACGATGCAAAGGTAACATTTTTTTTATTCTTTAATTGATTATTCCACTGCTGTTTTGAATGCTTTTTGTTTTGTAGTTCAAGAAAATACTTCTATCTTTGCGCCCGATTTACAATGAGTCAACATAAAGTCTCACTTAATTAACGAGTTAAACAATTTATTTATTAATGGAAAATTTAAAGAATGTAGCTCCTATTGAAGACTTCAACTGGGATGCTTATGAGAACGGCGAATCAGTAGCCAGTGCAAGCCACGAAGAACTGGAAAAGGCGTATGACAATACGTTGAACAAGGTTAACGACCGCGAGGTAGTTGATGGAACCGTAATCGCAATGAACAAGCGTGAAGTAGTTGTGAACATCGGTTACAAATCAGACGGTATCATTCCGATGAGTGAATTCCGTTACAATCCTGAGCTGAAGGTTGGTGATACTGTTGAGGTATACATCGAAAATCAGGAAGACAAGAAAGGACAGCTCGTTCTGTCTCACCGTAAAGCTCGTGCTACCCGTTCTTGGGATCGCGTAAACGCAGCTTTGGAAAACGAAGAAATTATCAAGGGTTACATCAAGTGCCGCACAAAGGGTGGTATGATTGTAGACGTATTCGGCATCGAAGCTTTCTTGCCGGGTTCTCAAATCGACGTGAAGCCTATCCGCGACTACGATGTATTCGTTGGCAAAACTATGGAATTCAAGGTTGTTAAGATTAACCAGGAATTCAAGAATGTGGTTGTTTCCCACAAGGCTCTTATCGAAGCCGAACTGGAACAACAGAAGAAGGAAATCATCGGTAAACTCGAAAAAGGACAAGTCCTCGAAGGTACCGTTAAGAATATCACTTCCTATGGTGTATTTATCGACTTGGGTGGCGTAGATGGTTTGATTCACATTACAGACCTTTCTTGGGGCCGTGTTAGCGATCCGAAAGAAGTGGTTGAACTCGACCAGAAACTCAACGTCGTTATCCTTGACTTCGATGATGAGAAGAAGCGTATCGCTCTCGGCTTGAAGCAACTCACTCCGCATCCTTGGGATGCACTGGATGCTAACCTGAAGGTTGGCGACCACGTGAAGGGTAAAGTTGTTGTTATGGCTGATTACGGCGCATTCATCGAAATCGCTCCGGGTGTTGAAGGTTTGATTCATGTATCTGAAATGTCTTGGTCACAACACTTGCGTTCTGCACAAGACTTCATGAAGGTAGGTGACGAAGTAGAGGCAGTAGTCCTGACTTTGGACCGCGAAGAACGTAAGATGTCTTTGGGTATCAAGCAGCTGAAGTCTGACCCGTGGGAAACTATCGAAGAGAAGTATCCTATCGGCAGCAAGCACACTGCAAAGGTTCGTAACTTCACTAACTTCGGTGTATTCGTTGAAATCGAAGAAGGTGTTGACGGCTTGATTCACATCTCTGACCTGTCTTGGACGAAGAAGGTTAAACATCCGTCTGAATTCACTCAGATTGGTGCAGACATCGACGTACAAGTTCTGGAAATCGACAAGGAAAACCGTCGCTTGAGCCTTGGCCACAAGCAACTCGAAGAAAATCCCTGGGATGTATTCGAAACTGTATTTACAGTAGGTTCTGTACACGAAGGTACTATCATCGAAATGCTGGATAAGGGTGCTGTAGTTGCTCTGCCTTATGGTGTAGAAGGCTTCGCTACTCCGAAGCACCTCGTTAAGGAAGACGGATCACAAGCTCAGTTGGACGAGAAGCTTGAATTCAAGGTAATTGAGTTCAACAAGGACGCTAAGCGTATCATCCTTTCTCACAGCCGTATCTTCGAAGATGCTGCAAAGGCAGAAGAAAGAGCTGAAAAGAAGGCTGCTACTAAGAAGTCAACCGGTAAGAGAGAAGACGTTGCTCCTGCTATCCAAAACCAGGCTGCATCTACTACTCTGGGTGACATTGATGCTTTGGCTGCCTTGAAGGAACAGATGGAAGCTGGAAAGAAATAATTACTCCGTTCTATAAATGAAGGAAGGGTACTTGCGCAAACAAGTGCCCTTCTTTTTTATGATTTGTCAATAGAATTTTATGGAATTAAGGATGGTTTTTCCATAAATGTTTATCTTTGCAGGGTGGTTACTTTTGCAATCATAGAAATATTCAATAATTTAATTTTCATTTATTATGAAAAACATGTTCAAAAATGCAGGGAAGATGGTGTTGTTCACTTGCCTGTCGCTGATGTTACTAACCGCATGCGGCCAGAAGTCTAAACTCAAGCTGGCTATCGCAGCAGCCAACAAACAATGTCCCATGGATATGGGAGCTTCCGGCGAAATATCCAGTATTACTTTTGATGGGTCGGATGTGGTATATGTACTGCTTATGAATGAAAGTTTCCTCAATATAGACGCTTTGAAAGAGAATCCTGATGCAATGAAGTCTGCTGTGACTGTTATGTTCGGTAATCCACAAGGGTCTATTAAAGAGATGCTGGATTTGGTTGTCGGTACTGATTCCGGTATAAAGTTCATATATAAAGGAAAGACATCCGGTAACGAAGTGGAATGTTATCTGACTACTCAGGACTTGAAAGATATATTGAATGGTGGTGGTGCATCTGCCGACAGCAGTGACGAGAAGAAACTGGAAGAGCAAGTGAAGATGACCAACGTATCGTGCCCGATGCAGGTGGATGAAGCCACTATGCTCAATAAACTGACAATCGAGTCGGATAAGGTGCTTTATCATTATACGATTGACGAATCTGTAGTACAGATGTCTGCTTTGAAGGAAAATGCCGAACAGATGAAGGCAAATGTGAAGAACTCTTTGAACTCCTCCGATCCAGCCTTGCGCATGTTCTTGGAAGTATGTGTGAAGTGTGATAAAGGGGTGGGCTATCTGTATAAAGGGAATAAATCCGGAGAAACTTTTGAAATATCTTTTGGAGTTTCAGAGATAAAGGCTCTTCTATAAATCAAGGAGTAGAAATCAGTTCGGAAGGTTTGGAATGGAAAAATTTGAGTTACATATTCTTGGTTGTGGTTCCGCTTTACCCACAACGCGTCATTTCCCTACGTCTCAAATTGTGAACGTGCGCGACAAGTTGTTTATGATTGATTGTGGGGAAGGGGCGCAGTTGCAGTTCCGTAAATCACATCTGAAGTTTTCACGTTTGAATCATATTTTTATCTCTCACTTGCATGGAGACCATTGTTTTGGCTTATTAGGACTGATTTCTACACTTAACCTTTTAGGACGTACAGCAGAGTTGCATATCCATTCTCCCAAAGGGCTGGAAACATTACTGACACCTATGCTGGATTTTTTTAATAGGCAGATGACGTACAAGGTCCTTTTCCATGAGTTTGATACGAAAGAACCGATGCTGATTTATGAAGACCGTTCGTTGACGGTTACTACCATTCCTTTGCGTCATCGTATGCCGTGTTGTGGTTTTTTGTTTGCAGAAAAGCGGTGTCCTAACCATATTATCCGTGAAATGGTCGATTTCTACCAAGTGCCGGTATACGAATTGAATCGTATAAAGAATGGGGCCGATTACGTGACATCGGAGGGAAAAACTGTTTCCAACAACTTGTTGACCCGCCCTTCTGCTCCGTCCCGCAGTTATGCCTATTGCTCGGATACCATCTATCTTCCTTCTATCGTGGAGCAGATAAAAGGGGTTGATTTACTTTTTCATGAGGCGACATTTGCGAATGAGGATGCGCCACGTGCCAAAGAAACATTTCATACAACTGCTGCACAAGCGGCCGAAATAGCCAGGAGGGCTGAGGTGAAGAAGTTGTTGATAGGACATTTTTCGGCACGATACGAAGATGAAAATGTCTTGCTTCAAGAAGCATCCGCTATTTTTCCGGATACTCAGCTTGCCAAAGAAACACTTTGTGTATCGGTATGAATTAAACTTTTCGTATCTTTGGCAGTCTAAAACAACAAATGCGAATAGAAATTTATGACTCCTTCCTATAATGAACGCGAAGTGTTGGCTCTTCTACAAGAAGAAAGCACACAAAAGCGGGGATTTGAGATGATTGTTACCCAATATAGCGAGCAGTTGTATTGGCAGATTCGTCGTATGGTCCTCTCTCATGAAGATGCCAATGATTTACTTCAGAATACTTTCATTAAAGCATGGATTAATATAGATTATTTCAGGGCAGAGGCTAAACTCTCTACCTGGCTCTATCGCATAGCCTTGAATGAATGCCTCACTTTTCTGAACAAACAACGGGCTGCTTCCACAGTCTCTTTGGATGACCCCGAGGCAGAGGCACTTCAAAAGCTTGAAAGTGATCCTTACTTCTCCGGTGATAAAGCAGAGATGGCTTTGCAAAAAGCCTTGCTTGCCTTGCCGGAAAAACAACGTATGGTGTTTAATCTGAAGTATTACCAGGAAATGAAATACGAAGAGATGTCCGATATATTTGGTACTTCCGTAGGTGCCTTGAAGGCTTCCTATCACCATGCCGTGAAGAAAATAGAAAAGTTTTTGGGTGAGGAGTATTAAACCTTTGCCACAAAACAATGTCTAATTAAACAGAAAGGAGAAAGCTTATGAAAGAAGAAGATAAAATACAGAAAAAGATAGGGACGGAAAATCCTTTCCGCGTTCCTGAAGGCTACTTTGAGAATCTTACTTCAGAGGTAATGAACCGGCTTCCCGAAAAAGAGAAACTCATTGCTGTGCAGACAGAGCCTACAATGTGGCAGAAGGTAAGGCCTTGGTTGTATATGACCGCCATGTTTATAGGTGCGGCATTGATTATCCGTGTAGCTTCTTCGGAGCATACTCCATCTGTAGAGCGTATGGCTGCTGATGATACGGAAACAGAAATGGAATATATTAATATGGCTGTAGAGAATTCCATGCTGGATGATTATTCATTGTATGTTTATTTGGCAGACTCTGATGCAGAATAAGGTAACAACACTCAACTATTTAAAAATGAAGAAACTAATTGTTTTATTGGTTATGATATGTGGCATTATGCCTCTGCTTTGGGCTAGCGATGGATGTGACCAGCATCTGTCACCTGAAGAGTTTCGTGCCAAACAAAAAGCGTTTATAACGGAGAAAGCCGGACTGACGAGTGAGGAGGCAGCCAAGTTCTTCCCATTGTATTTTGAATTGCAGGACCGGAAAAAGCAGCTAAATGACGAGGCTTGGAAGTTGCTTCGACAAGGGAAAGATGAAAAAACAACCGAAGCCCAGTATGAGGAAATTATGGAAGGTGTATATGATGCCCGTATCGCTTCTGACCGGTTGGACAAGACCTACTTTGATAAGTTCAAGAAAATATTGCCTTGTAAAAAGATTTATCTGGTGCAAAGGGCTGAAATGCGTTTCCACCGTGAATTACTGAAAGGCATGCATAAAAAGGGGGATGCTTCTCCACGAAAAACACAAGGAAAAAGATGAATAGTGAATGAATACAAATAAGGAAGGTTGCCACAATGATGTGAGCAACCTTCTTTTGTTAATGATAGATACCTCGCTTTAGCCTGGCTAAACCTCTACTTTAGTTCCCTAAACCTTTGCTTTAGCCAGCTAAACCTGACCTTTAGAGGAATCATCTTGTTTGCTTTCTTTTTCCAATGCTTTCGCTTCGTTCCATAGCTTATCCATCTCCTCCAGCGTCATGTCATGGAGGTTTTTGCCCTCCTTGATGCTGTGCGCTTCTACATAGTTGAAGCGGTTGATGAACTTCTGGTTGGTCTGTTCCAGCGCATTGTCCGGATTGATTTTGTAGAGGCGGGCAGCGTTGATGAGGCTGAACATGACATCGCCGAATTCAGCTTCAGCCTTTTCTTTATCCATGTGGGCGACTTCAGCCTGGAATTCTTGGATTTCTTCTTTTACCTTATCCCACACTTGCTCGCGTTCCTCCCAGTCGAATCCTACATTGCGTGCCTTGTCCTGGATGCGGTAGGCCTTGATGAGCGAGGGTAGGGCAGCGGGTACACCGCTCAGCACTGTTTTGTTCCCATCTTTTTCCTTCAATTTTAGCTGTTCCCAGTTTTCAGAAACCTGGCCTGCGGTTTCGGCCTTTACATCGCCGAAGACATGGGGATGGCGGAAAATAAGTTTCTCACAAAGACGGTCGCATACGTCTTTCATATCGAAATCACCGGTTTCGGAGCCTATCTTTGCATAAAAAGCCACATGCAGCAGCACATCGCCCAGCTCTTTGCAGATGTCATTCTTGTCATCGCGTATCAGGGCGTCACAAAGTTCATAAGTCTCTTCGATGGTATTGGGGCGCAGGCTTTCGTTGGTCTGCTTGCGGTCCCAGGGACATTTCTCGCGCAGCTCGTCGAGTATGTCGAGGAAGCGGCCGAAGGCTTCCATCTGTTCTTTTCTTGTATGCATGATTTTGAAATTTAGTTTTTCCATTCTTCGTATGAGATAAGCAAGCCTATTACTTCCGAATAGTTCTTGCGTCCGCTTTGAATCTTGTTTCCTTTAAGGTACAAGTCGTAGATAAAGTTCTGGATGTCTCCGATGAGCGGACTGTATTTCTCCATCCAGTATTGCTGGTTCTTTTGGGCCAGTTCTATGATTTCAGGACGTATCCGGTTGAAAAGTTCTGCGTATTCTTCTTCGCTCATCAGTCGGCGGGCATTGCCCAGCACATGTGGGAGTACGGAGAAATACCCACTGAAACGAATCTCTTTCACCTGCGAACGGGTGCAGACCTGGTAAGCGTAGAAGTTGGCTTCTGCCTCGCTGGTGATGCCTAAAAAGTGTGCCAGCTCGTGGGCATAAGTAGCAGGATATTGTGGTGGAAGCAAATCGCCGTTCAGCGTGAATTCGCAGAAGAAAGGTCCCATGCTTCCCGTAACACCGACCATGGAAATGAACGGAGTGAAAAGCATGGTCTTCACGCGCGGAGAGGAGTGGGGAGGGCGATGTATCCCCAGCGTATCGCTGATTTGGTTGTATCCGTGTACGCTTTCCCGGCAGACCAATGGTTCGTCAATGGAGGTGACATCTGTATAGGAAGCATTCAGCTTGTCTATATAGTTGTCTACAAATGACTGAAAGATTTCGGGAGTATAGGCAGTATAAGGAATGTTTGTCCTGCCATAGAAATCTTTCTGTGAGTAGTTCAGTCCCCATGCCAGATAGAACCATGCATATATCCACAGCAAGTATTCCATTTCGTTCAGCAGAATCTGTTTCCACTTCTTCTTCTGGATATAGCGTGCCCTGATGGGATTGAAGAGGAGCCCGATGATGCTGAGGAAAATGAACAAGTCGCCTACGGCAAAAGGTATGAGTTTTGAAAAGGAGGACAGGATATGGGAAATTACCGGATATACGGACTGTGCATACACTTCTCCCAAGCTTGGAATGAGCTGCGTTGCCCATACGACAGACAGTAATACAATTAATATGATATATCGGATTTTTAGCTTCCCCCTCATTTTATATACTGTTTTGTAGGGACAAAAATATATATTTAAATTTTAATTCATTAATTTTGCGCCCGTTATTCGCAATAAATTAATTATAGAGATTTAAAAACATGGAATTAGCAAGTAAGTACAATCCCGCTGACGTGGAGGGAAAGTGGTACCAGTATTGGTTGGACCACAAATTATTCAGTTCGAAACCCGATGGTCGTGAGCCTTACACCGTCGTCATTCCGCCTCCAAACGTCACCGGTGTGTTGCACATGGGACACATGCTTAATAATACCATACAAGATATTCTGGTACGCCGTGCCCGCATGGAAGGCAAGAATGCCTGCTGGGTGCCGGGAACCGACCATGCTTCCATTGCTACCGAGGCCAAGGTGGTGAACAAGCTTGCCGCACAAGGCATCAAGAAGACAGACCTTACCCGCGACGAGTTTTTGAAGCACGCCTGGGAATGGACCGATGAACACGGTGGCATCATCTTGAAGCAGCTCCGCAAGCTGGGCGCTTCCTGCGATTGGGACCGTACGGCTTTCACTATGGACGAGAAACGCAGTGAAAGCGTGCTCAAGGTCTTTGTCGACTTGTATAACAAAGGTCTGATTTACCGCGGTGTCCGTATGGTGAACTGGGACTCGAAAGCACTGACCGCCCTTAGTGATGAGGAAGTAATCTATAAGGAAGAGCACAGCAAGCTGTACTATCTGAAGTATATGGTAGAAGGTGACCCCGAAGGACGTTATGCAGTGGTTGCTACCACCCGCCCTGAAACCATCATGGGAGATACAGCCATGTGCATCAATCCGAATGACCCCAAGAATACCTGGTTGAAGGGTAAGAAGGTGATTGTTCCGTTGGTAGGACGTGTTATTCCGGTTATCGAGGACGATTACGTAGATATAGAGTTCGGTACCGGTTGTCTGAAGGTAACTCCTGCCCACGATGTGAACGACTACATGCTGGGTGAGAAGTACAATCTGCCGAGCATCGACATCTTCAATGATAACGGAACGCTTAGTGAAGCTGCCGGCTTGTATATCGGTATGGACCGTTTCGATGTGCGCGAGCAGATTGAGAAGGACCTGGCTGCTGCCGGTCTGTTGGAGAAAGTGGAAGCCTATACCAACAAGGTAGGTTTCTCCGAACGTACCAACGTGTCCATCGAACCGAAGCTTTCCATGCAATGGTTCCTGAAGATGCAGCACTTTGCCGACATGGCTTTGCCGCCGGTGATGAATGATGAGTTGAAGTTCTATCCTGCCAAATATAAGAATACGTACAAGAACTGGTTGGAAAATATCAAGGACTGGTGTATCAGCCGCCAGTTGTGGTGGGGGCATCGCATTCCTGCTTATTTTTTGCCGGAAGGTGGTTATGTAGTGGCTGCCACTCCCGAAGAAGCCTTGGCATTGGCAAAAGAGAAAACGGGTAATGCAGACCTTAAACTGGAAGACCTTCGTCAGGATGAGGACTGCCTGGATACTTGGTTCTCCTCCTGGTTGTGGCCCATCTCTTTGTTTGACGGTATCAACAATCCGGGTAACGAGGAGATAAACTACTATTATCCTACCAGCGACTTGGTGACCGGTCCGGACATTATCTTCTTCTGGGTAGCCCGTATGATTATGGCAGGCTATGAATATGAAGGTAAGATGCCGTTCCAGAATGTTTATTTTACGGGTATTGTCCGTGACAAGCTGGGACGTAAGATGTCCAAGTCGTTGGGTAATTCTCCCGACCCGCTGGATTTGATTGAGAAATACGGTGCCGATGGTGTACGTATGGGCATGATGCTTTCAGCTCCTGCTGGCAATGACATCCTCTTTGACGATGCACTGTGTGAGCAAGGACGTAACTTCAATAATAAGATATGGAACGCTTTCCGTCTGATTAAAGGTTGGGAAGTCAGTGCGGAAGTTCCGGTACCGGAAGCTTCAGAACTGGCAATACGCTGGTTTGAGGCCAAGCAGAATGAAGTGGCTGCCGAAGTGGCTGATTTGTTCAGCAAGTACCGTTTGAGTGAAGCGCTGATGGCTGTTTACAAACTGTTCTGGGACGAATTCTCTTCCTGGTATCTGGAAATGATTAAACCGGCATACGGCCAGCCCATCAACCGGAAAGTGTATGAAGCAACTATCGGTTTCTTTGATAACTTGTTGCATCTGCTCCATCCGTTCATGCCATTTATTACAGAGGAGTTGTGGCAGCATCTTTGCGACCGTACAGACGGTGAGAGCTTGATGGTAAGCCCGTTGTCAATGTCGGCATTGGTAGATGAGGATATCATCCGGGAGTTTGAAGTGGTGAAAGAGGTTATCAGCAATATCCGTTCCATCCGTTTGCAGAAGAACATCGCCCAAAAAGAGGCACTTGAGTTGCAGGTTATCGGTGAGAATCCGGTTGTGGCATTCAACGCGGTTATCATGAAAATGTGTAACCTTTCCTCCATCAATATAGTGGAGAACAAGGCCGACGGTGCTGCTTCCTTCATGGTAGGTACTACGGAATATGCCGTACCTTTGGGTAATATGATTGACGTGGAAGCCGAGATAGCCCGTATGGAGGCCGAACTGAAGCATAAGGAAGGATTCTTGCAGGGTGTGCTGAAGAAGCTGGGTAACGAGAAGTTTGTGAATAATGCTCCTGCCGCCGTTCTTGAGATGGAACGCAAGAAGCAGGCAGATGCTGAAAGTATCATCAAATCTCTCAAGGAAAGTATTGCAGCATTGAAAAAGGCATAACTGTCCGTCACATAAAAACAGAGAAAAAGCTCCGGAACCTTCAACTCCGGAGCTTTTTTTAGCGGTATAATGAACTGTTTATTTGAACAGTTCTACTACACACCACATTAGGCGTGCGGTGGTGTGTGTCCAGATTTCCTTGTAAGTGCAGTTATTTTGCATCGGGAAGTAGGGTTCGTCCTCATTTTCGAATGTTTCGATTCCTACGGGTACAGCTCCCACCACATCTCCGGCATAGGCTCCGTAAAGTGGCGGGTAGTCATATCCGTCTCCATAAACGGTACTCATGGCAAACGGGTTGTAGCCCAATATATACTCTACCTGGCGGGTTGCAATATCCCTTAACGCTTTGTCGTTGAATAGGCGTGCAAGAATAAAGGCAGCTTTGGCTTTGCCCATGACAACAGCGTGGAATCCCCTGAACTGATAGGCGACGGGGAAACGGCGCAGATAGAAATCCTTCGAGAGAGGGATGCCGTTGCGCACTTGTGCATTGTATTCTTCCAGGCTGGGAAGCCCTACCTGCTCTCCTTCGTGGTACAGATTCTTATAATCGGTATTATCCACCTCGTATACGGCGCTTGGCAGTATGCCGTACGGCTCAATCAGTTGTGAAATCCCGCGTAGATAGTCTGCATAGGCTTCACAGGATGCCTTCCACAACGGGACGTCCGGATGGGTAGGGGCATCTGTCAGTAGCATCGAGAGTCCTTCGGCCATCAAGTGCTCTTGGCTTTGGTGATAATAGGCCAGAATACGTTTTTTCCGGGAAGATTCATAGAAGAAACCTCGTAGGGGGATTTTCCAGTCGGTACGCTTTTCCAACTGTTGGCCCGCCATGACGGTACGTGCCAGCCGGGTTGCCCAGTCCAGATAGTAAACATCTTGTGTAAGGCGGTACAAACGCATGGCTGTGACGGTGGCAAGGGCATAAAGTTCGGTTTCGTTCTGTTCCGTCCTTTGCGTATCCAGCAGGTCGATGGCGAATTGGAAGTCCTCAATGGCACTGTTCCGGCACCACCGTGCAAACACTGGGTCTTTCTTTTCAAAATGAGGGGCGGCGAGTGCGCAACTGGAAGCGGCTTTCAGATTGTCCGTAGGCGTATTTCGTGCTTCTGTCTGCATGTCGTCTTTGTCACCACGGATATTCTTTGTCCAAATGCCGATAATCAGTCCACCCAGTCGGTAGCCGTCACCGAAGCGGGTACGCAGAATCCAGTTCACTCCCCAGCGTGCCTCTTCCAGCAGGCGTTCGTAGAAGATACTGTCTTTGCCTTGTACGGCACCGGCCATTTCGAGGAGGGCGATGCACGATTCGGCTGTATTTCCCGTTCCTTGAGTCAGGTCGGCTGCATCGTGCCATCCTCCGGCAATGCTCATGCTCCGTCCGTCGGGATGATAGGCGAATACATCCTGATGGCATTCCTGATGAATGCCGGGCTGGTCGAAACCGCAACGTTCGGAAAAGAAGAAGTTCAGCGTGTGCCAGGCGGTAGACAGGTAGGCATCATTTCCGATGGGGAAAGGCTTTGATTGTACATCACCGATGGAGAGGAAGTATTGTCCGGGCGTATTGAAACTGCTGAAGTCCAGTACAAGAAATCCTTTGTCCAGCTTCTTGTCCTGATTCAGAGGACTGGCCGTACCTTGATAAACGGTTTGTCCCGTGGCGGCATCGTGCAGGCTGAAAGCCCTTTCCGGCATGTGCTGCACCAAAGCCTGCTTGCGTGCTCCCGGCTTGTATCCGCTGTGGCAGTAGGCCATTGCATCTTTTCGCAGGTCGAATCCCCGGCTGTTTTCCGCTTCTACCTTTTCGATGCGCATGTCGTCTATGTATAGGCTCATGTGTTCGCTGGCTCCTGCAGGAGCACCTGCCAGCATGATGTTTACCGAAAAGCCTGTGACACAATCACGGTATAGGTCCGGTATTTCCCATATGATGTGCTGCCATTTGTTGGGATAGACAGTCTCGAAGTGTTGTCCTTCAAAGCGTCCGGGAGTCGGCATGATTTTCTCCCCTTCATTGTATAGGGTGAATCCGGCAAAGGTCAGATAAACGCCCGGTGCATCCACATATACCCAAACGGAAAAGCGGTTGTATTCCCGCAAGTCTTCCCGGTCGAGGGGACGGATAATCTCCGGGGTGGCGTAATTCCGGTTTGTTGGATTCTTCTTGCCCAAGGAGGCAGGAGTGTCCAGACGGACACTTCCTTTGCCTGAGACAGTGACTTTACGGTCTACATGTATGGTTCCGGGTCCGGTGTGGCGCAGAGCGCCGAAATCTTCGGCCAGGGGGAGTCCCCTGCTTTTCAATACCTCTTTCTTTTCCCACCGCGTCAGTCCGGCGTGTGCGGGATTAGCTTTCATTATGCGGTGCACATGATTGCTTTGCTGTAATTGTTTCTCCAGTTCCGTATCGGGTTTCCACGGAGCTTGTGCTTGTGCCTGCATGCAGCAGCATGCCAGCAGCAGTGTTCGGATGATGTATTTCATGGTATTCAGTGTTTGGTTTCAGGGTAAGCATGAAAAGGAGCCTTGAACTCCGGACGTAATGTATAAGTATCCTTCAGTGGGAAATCTGCGGGAACTTCTTGGGTGACGGCGCCGGTGGCAGCCCATTCGCATCCCCGGAGTAAAGTCACCTGGAAACCGGTGCAGCGCATGGAGTAAGTCATGTTCGGGTCGTTGCCGCAGTGCCCCAGGAGGTCGACGAATATGCGCCCTTTTCCGTAGCTTACTGTCCACATCAACGGTTCATGCCGTCCGCGTTCGTAGGCGGTTGCCAATATTTCCATGTTTCTTACCGGACCGCGTAGGCGGGTATATATCTCGTCCTTGAAGTGTTTCCATTGAGGAGGCAATCCTTGCAGGATAGGATGATGGGGGGCGCGGTGTTCTATGACGGTTTCGTGCTGCAAGCCGTGGTAGCCGGCATACCCCGGAGAGTAGTCGTAGACGTATTGTCCGTCTTTCCAGTACAGATACGGACCGTCCTTTTCGTTTCGTCCGTCCCATGCCCCCATGCCTATTATCTCGTTGTATTCTTTCCAGTCGGCCATCGGGACGACGGAAGAATGTATCACTACCACACCGCCTCCATCGGCAACGTATTTCTCGAAATTCTTGCGTACGGGCTCTGTCCATGTAGCTCCGCCGTAGTTGATGACGATTAAATCATATTGGTGGAAATCGGGTTTGAAGGTGGCGATGTCTCCACCAAAGTCGGGTGTAAAGGCAAAATCCACTTTGAACATTCCGCTGTTTTCCAATATCTGCTTCATGGCTTCGCAGGCGCCTTGCCAATAATGGCTGCCGTCCTGCCCGGCTATCATCATGGTTTTGATTACTTTCTTTTGCTGTGCGTGTGTGTGCGAGGCAGCTCCTATATAAATAAGGAGTACCAGGATAAGTGTCAGTCTTGTTTTCATTTTCCGGAAGATTTAAAGTTTTTGCCAGTAGGGTTCCATTCTATACGGTCGTAGCAGCGTGTGGTGCGCAGATTGTAACCTTGTTCGTCTACGCTGAACTTTCCGTCTTTGAAGTAGGATATGTAGAGCTCGGAGATGCCGTCCTTGTTGCGGTCTTCTACAAGGAGATTGTACTTGTCGGTGACATAAATCTCGTCGGAAATGTATTGTATTTCTTTGGTATAGTTGTCTACGATTGCATAGTAGGCCTTGAAAAGGTCGAAAGTGGGGTAGTGCCCGTTGTCACGTCCGAAAAGCATTACTTCTTCAAGGGTATCGTCCCCGTCCATATTGGCAAGTACGGATTGCTGAAAGGAAAATCCCGGTTTTTGTACTTGTGGAGGGATATTGTCCCATCCTTCCTGATGGGCTGTCACTGAAAATTGCGCTTGTGCATGGATGACGTACACCAGCGCCGACAATAGGATAATCAGTTTTCTCATTGCGTGCATTTTGAGGTTATGATAATAATAGGGTTACTTCTTGCTTATATGACCGGTGGCCCGGAGTTTTCCCTAACTTTTTTTAGAATAATTAATGAATACGGGATGTATAGGGACTTAGTGCCTCTCCCATCAGGACTGAACCGGTCTGACCCGTATACTGAGAGGTCATAACATCCGCATCCTTTCCATTAAAACACCCGGATGTTTTTGGGTAATACACCCGGATGTTTTTGGGTAATACATCCGGGTGTTTTGGGTGAAAACATCCACATGTATTGGGGTAAAACATTCGGATGTTTTGACCTCTCAGTCCTATACTCTTTAGGGCTAAGTCCCGGTGTGTAGCCGGCACGGTATAGGGGACGTTCTGCTTGTGTATGGTCTTAATGCGAGGTGAGCAGGTGCATCAATATCAGTGGCAGATAATCTTTCAGCTTGACCCTTAATATCTTCAAAGCCTGCTGAATGCGGTAGTCTACCGTTTTGGGGGAAACGTTGAGTAGTTCGGCAGCTTCCTTGTAACTCAGATTCTGGAAACGATGCATGATGAAAGCTTCCCTATAAGTAGGCGGCAGTTCGTTGATGGCCCTTTGTATATGCTTGCTTAATTCGTTGATTTGATAGATATCCACCTCCTGCAGCATGGCGAACATTCGTTCATAGTAAGCGGTGTCTGCCCGTTGCTTCACTTCATTTTGGGCAATCCGGGTCATGCAACGATGGTAGACAGCCTTGAACAGATATTGCTTGAGCGAATATTCGATAACGGGTCTTTCGCGGTTTTCCCAAAGCCATAGCATGACGTCCTGAACAATCTCTTCTGCATCTTCCAACCGGACAAAACGATAGCAGTAGGTGCAGAGCACTGAATAGTACTTTTGAAATAACACATCAAAAGCACTTCTATCTCCTTTTTGTATGGCGGATAATAAAGATGTATCTTCTAATGGTATGTTTCTCATAGGGTGGGGGTTCATTATTGTTGGGCAAAAATAGCTTTTTTTCCTATTATAATCTAAGTATATAAAATATTTTTAGTTTTTTGTTTAGGAGTTCTTTTCACCCGTTTGTCTTTAGATTAAAGCTAGCAATAAAAATTATGGTAAAAAGAGAGGGAATGGAGAACCTGCTTCTCAGCTATTATGAAGGAGAGACAACGGAGGATGAAACTGCTCTGGTAGAGGAGTGGCTGGAAGCATCGGAAGAGAACCGTAGGACAGCCCGCCAGGTTCAGACACTCGGTCTGGCGGCGGACATGGCGCAGATTTCATCCAGGCTGGATGTAAAGAAGGCCTTGGAGGATGTACATCGTAAGATGAAACAGAAAAAGGTCAATAGGTATCAGGTATTATTTAGAGGGATGCAACGGGCGGCCGCCATTTTATTCATCCCTTTGATGGTATCGTGGTCTATCCTTTATTGGGACAAGGATAAAGAAGAGATACATATGATGGAAGTCAGGACAAATCCGGGAATGACTACTTCTGTCGAATTGCCGGATGGAACGGAAGTCGTTCTGAACTCGTCGTCGTCGTTGCGCTATCCTTCCCGATTTGCCGATGATAAAAGGGAAGTGAAGTTGGTGGGTGAAGCATTCTTTTCTGTCGCAAAAGATGAAAAGAAGTTCATTGTCGGCACGCTGAACAATTCCAAGATAGTGGTACATGGAACGGAGTTCAACGTAGAGGCTTACAAAGGGAGCAGGACGGTACAGACCACTTTGGTTTCGGGTAAAGTCAGTTTCTCCTATGTGAATAACGGCAGGAGAAATAATGTAATGATGATACCGGGGCAAAAGGTTATTTATGATATAGTGCGGGAAAAGGTCGTTGTGAAAGAAGTCAATGTAGACGTGGAAACATGTTGGAAGGACGGACGTTTGATTTTCAGGAACACTCCGTTTGAAGATATATTGAAGAGTTTGAGCAAAAGATATAATGTGGAATTCATTCTGAAAAAGGCTTCATTGAAGCAGAATTCCTTTACGGCTACATTTACCAAACAACGTTTGGAGCGAATATTGGAGCACTTCCGAATATCCTCGAATATTCATTTCAAGTTTGTTGAAGATGGTGATGTGGATGCCGAGAGACAGGTAATAGAAGTTTATTAACCCTTTAAAAAGTAGTATGATGAAACACAAGTCCGTTTAGAAAAACATGCAGGAAAATGTTGGCGCATTTTCCTGCATGAAACACAGTAACTTTTAAATATCTGTTTGGCGACAGATAAAGTAACTTTATTTTTTCACTAGAAATCAATACAAAATTATGAAAAAACACTATTGTATCCAATCATTTAGGGCAAAAAGTGTCCTGATGAGATGCATGAAAAAAATTCCTCTTGCTATGAGATGCACATTATTTATGTTGTTTTGTTTGGTTGGTATGACTTTTGCCAATGAAGGTTATGCTCAAAAGACAATGGTAAACATTGCTCTTGAGAACAAGACTGTTGATGAAGTACTGACGGAGCTGGAACAAGGTACCGAATTTGTTTTCTTCTACAACAACAAGCAGATTGACGTTAAGCGCCGTGTATCGGTCCGGGCAAATAACAAAACCATATTCAAGGTTCTGAATGATGTATTCAAAGGAACCAATATAGGCTATAAGATATTGGACCGTAATATAATCCTTTATGATAAAGCTGTAGGAGCTGATGGGGTACAGATGGC
This sequence comes from Bacteroides sp. AF20-13LB, assembly GCF_003603065.1. Taxonomy (NCBI): domain Bacteria; kingdom Pseudomonadati; phylum Bacteroidota; class Bacteroidia; order Bacteroidales; family Bacteroidaceae; genus Bacteroides; species Bacteroides sp. AF20-13LB. The sequence continues at coordinate 202,553 of NZ_QTMH01000002.1, read as the reverse complement.
TTTGCAGGCTGCGACGGTGAAAGGTTCTGTGGTCGATGCAACCGGTGAACCGGTGATTGGTGCCAGTATCTTGGTGCAGGGAACTACCAACGGTGTCATAACGGACATTGACGGTAATTTCATTCTGACCAATGTGGGCTCTGATGCTACTCTTATAATAAGCTATGTAGGTTATAAGACACAAAACATAAAGGTTGCAGGCCGAAATTCGTTCAAGATAGTTTTGGTAGAAGATGCTGAGATATTGGATGAAGTGGTTGTTGTAGGATATGGTGTACAGAAGAAAGAATCACTGACCGGTGCCATTGCAGCCATTGGTGCTGATGAAATAGCTACGACCAAGACCGAGAATCTGATTAGCAATATTCAAGGTAAGATGCCGGGACTATTGATTCGCCAGAAAACCGGAGAGCCGGGAACTTTCGACAATATGGTGAGCATTCGCGGTTATGGTGACCCGTTGGTGGTAATTGATGGTATCACGCGTGAAGGTACTGAAGAACTTGCACAGCTGAATTCTGAGGATATAGAAAGTATCTCTATTTTGAAAGATGCTTCTGCCGCTATTTATGGTATGAATGCGGCTAATGGCGTAATCATTGTTACTACCAAAAAAGGTGTGGCCGAAAAGACCAGAGTATCTTACTCGGCATTGTTCGGTATGAAGAATGCCACGGGTATGGAAGAAACGGTAGATGCTTATACTTATCGCATGTTGGCCAATGAAAGGGCACGTAATGACCAGGCTGCCCCTGAATACACTGACGATATTCTGGAACTGTATAGAACCGGGGCTAAGGGTTATACAGACAATAACTGGATTGACATGTTTATGAATAAACTGGCGTTCCAGCAATCGCATACTGTTTCTGTGAGAGGTGGAACGGATAAGGTGAAATATTATGTGAGCTTCGGCTATAATGGCGATAATGGTTTGCTGAAGAGTGGTATCCAATACTATCATAGATATAATCTGAGAAGTAACCTGACTGCAGAGCTTACGAAAGGGCTGAAACTGAATGTGAATCTGTCCGGGCGTTGGGATGAAACCCAAAGGCCGAGAGAGGATTTTATGTGGACTTTTAAGACTTTGATGGTTAATGACCGTGGTATCGGTACTCATACGATTAATAATCCCAATCATTTGTCTGCAATCGGTCCTGAAAACAAGAATCCTTTTGCGTTGGTTGATCCGGATATAGACGGTTATCGCAAGAACAGAGGCCTGACGTATTCTGCCGATGTGGAATTGAATTGGCAAGTTCCTTTTGTAAAAGGGTTGGCATTGAGTCTTTTGGGGTCATTTGACGGTAACAATCGTAACAACTCTTCTTTAAATCGTTCTTATCCGTTGTATGATTATTATACAGATGCGCCTGCCGGTACGGGAGGTAGTACTGATGCTTATTCCAATACGATGAGAATATATCAGAAGATTTATGGCAGGTTGCAGGCTAATTATATGCGTTCTTTCAATCAGCACAATTTGAATGTGACAGCTGTGGCAGAGTTGAACAGTACACGACGCGATGAATTATCCGGTTCCCGGCAATATTCAGAGTTGTTTACTAATGATATTTTGAATCAGGCAAGTCCGGGTACAGCTACCAATTCAGGGTATCGTAGTTTCGGCCGTTTGGCAGCCTATCTGATGCGTGCGAACTATGATTATGCCGGTAAATACTTGTTGGAAGTAGTAGGGCGTTATGATGGTTCTTATCGTTATGCTCCTTCTAAGCGTTGGACGTTCTTCCCGTCGGTAAGTGCCGGATGGCGACTTTCGGAAGAAAGTTTCATCAAGGACAATTTGCCGTTTATTACTAATTTGAAAATCAGGGGTTCTTTTGGACAAAGTGGATATGATGCCGGTGATCCTTTCCAATATGTATCTGCTTATAATTCGGCTTCTAATGGTTATGTTTTTGATGGTGCCAGCCAGATTATGGGTATGGTAGCTCCTGGTGTAGTGACTGACCGGCTTTCTTGGGTTACATCTTCTATTTCCAATGTAGGTCTGGATTTTGACTTATGGAACGGTAAGTTGAGTGGTACTATCGAGTGGTTCAATCGTAAGAATGAAGGCATTTTGGCCGACCGTGCACAATCTGCTCCTGATACATTTGGTGCAAGTTTCCCGAAGGAAAATCTGAATTCTAACCGGAACCGGGGTTTTGAGATTGAATTGGGACACAGAGGACAAATCGGTAAGGACTTCTCATATTCAGTAAGTGCTAATTTTACGTATGCCCGTGAAAGAAGTCTGCATGTGGAACATGCAGAATATACCAGTTCTATGGATAGATGGCTGAATGGAAAGGAAAACCGTAACAGTAATGTGATGTGGTTGTATAAATACGATGGCCAATATACTTCTTTGGAACAGTATGAAACGGCTCCTTTGATTGGTGGAAACTTGGGTAACTCTAAGATGCTTCCGGGTAGTTACAGATTGCTTGACTTGAATGGTGATGGCAGGATTAACAGCAGTGACCGTGTTCCGGAGTTTTGGGCAACCGGTGCAAATCCTCCTATCCAGTATGGGTTGACTTTGGCGGCTTCTTATAAGAATTTTGATCTCAATATGCTGTTTCAAGGAGCTTCCGGTTACTCCATCGGATATGCTAATGATGATGTTTGGGGATATGGTGGCAAGACAAATAAATCTTATTTAATTGCGAAGTATGTAGATCGTTGGCATCCTGCAAATATAACAGATGATCCGTATAATCCTGCCACACAATGGGTAGCCGGTTATTATCCGGCATTACGCCACAATTTCTCCAATACTTCGGATAATGGTAGTAGATGGAATTATGGTATTTCCGTTTGGCTTCCGCAAGCTACTTATCTCCGTTTGAAGAGTATGGAGATCGGTTACAATCTGCCAAAATCATTTATGAAAAGAATCGGGTTGAACAGTGCCCGTATCTTTGTCAATGGTTCAAATCTGCTTACGTTCTGTAACAAGGCTTTGAAGGATGCTGATCCCGAACGTGAGGAAAGGGATTGGGGAGCCAACTTGGCATATCCGTTGATGAGAACTTATAACTTTGGGTTAAACATAAACTTTTAATTCTGAAATACCATGAAAAAAAATATTTTATCGATATTCTCATTATGTGCATTGATGGGATTGTCCGGTTGTAATGCCTTCTTGGAACTTGAACCGCTGGATAAAGTGTCTCCCGATCAGTTATTGGAGACAGAAGGTGGTGTAAAGGCACTATTGGCAAACATATATACCATGATTCCTATGGAAGATTTTAATTATCGTCCGAATGCTGGTTTTAATCAACGCGGTTATGATGGTGTGAATGAAACTACTAATTTAGCATTTCTTACCGACGAAGCTACCCGTAGTGACGGAGGAGTGGATATAGGTTATGAAGGATTCAATTATTGGCCCTATGGAGATATTCGTCAGGTGAATATTTTTATGCAGAATGTAGAAAAAGCCAAAGAAGCAGGAACAATTTCTGTTGCAGATGCGGATCGTATGACTGGTGAAGCCCATTTTGCACGTGCTTATATGTATTATGGGCTTGTAAAAAGATATGGCGGCGTTCCTCTGATTGACAAAGTGCAGGACGATGATTATGCCGATGGTGGACCGGGTGCTGTGGCAGTTCCCCGCAGTACAGAGTTGGATACTTGGAAATTTGTATTGAATGAGTGTACCCTTGCTGCTGCTACCTTGCCCGATGCGACTTCTGGTTCGGATTTGTATCGCGTAACCAAGTGGGCAGCTTATGCGTTGAAGTCAAGAGTTGCACTTCATGCAGCTTCTGTAGCCAAGTATTGGAATCTGGCACCTTTGGCTGGTGAGGCTGTCACTCAGAAACTGGTGGGTGGAATGACTTCTGCCGATGCCGATGCATTCTATAAAGAATGTATTGAAGCATCTAAGTTCCTTATAGAGAATTCCGGTAAATCTCTTTATAAGCCTGCTCCGGCTACTGTTAAGGAGGCTGCATCAAACTTCCAGGCCTTGTTCCTGAATGACCAGAATGAAGAGATCATTTTCAGTAAAGCGTATCTTAATGGAACAACCAATACTAATCAGGGACATAGCTATGCTCAGTTTAATATCCTTCCTCAAGTCAATCCGGGCGCTCTGAAATATGGACGTTTCAATCCGATGTTGGAAATCGTTGATTTGTTTGAAGATTATACGGATGACGGCACGGGAAAAAGTGCAAAGATTGTAACTCGTACGGATGGGAATGAAGATGCTTATATCGCTAATTTCCATAATATGAATAATGCTTCTGTAGTGAACACCTTGATGTCGGTACCTTTTGTTAAATATAACGATTTGTATGAACCGTTTGCCAACAAGGATGCACGTCTGTTGGCAAGTGTGGTTGTGCCGGGTTCATCTTATGCCGGCACTGAGATTATTATCCAGGGCGGATTTATTAAGGACAATAATAGCTATGTGGCTTATTCAAACGAGTCTACTCAGAAAAATGGAACAACATATTATGCTTTAGGAGCCGAAGGTGAAACCATGTTCTCTGGATTTAATAATGTGAACAGTGGTGAGGATGCTAATTGGACTGCTACAGGTTTTGGAGTTCGTAAGTATATGCCCGAGGGCGAGAGCATGTCTCCCGACCGTCTTTCGTCCACTACCTCTTATATTGATATGCGTTTGGCAGAAGTCTACCTGAATTATGCTGAGGCTGTTGTGGAAAATGGTAGTGGATTTGGCGATAAGGAATTGGCTGAGAACTATTTGAATGCTTTGCGACGTAGAGCCGGACATACCGACCGGATATCTTTGACATTAGAGAGTGTTTTGAAGGAACGTCGTGTGGAGATGGCGTTTGAAGGAAAGCGTTTTTGGGATATGAATCGTCGTAGGGAATTCCATACTGAGTTCAGCAATAATAGAATTCGTAAAGCTTTGGTGCCGATGCTTGACTTGCGTGGTGCAGAGCCTAAATATGTCTTTGCAAGGGTGAACTACTTTGGTGACGAAACAAGAGGAGGGCGTACTTTCCAGAACATCAACTACTATAGGGGCATACCTAATATTGCCACGAATGGTTTAGTTCAGAATCCAGGTCATTAATTTGAATAATATTAAGTAGAAAGTTATGAAAAAGATATTGTTATTTGTGTCATGCTTCTTATTTGCATTGACATCTTGTGAAATTGATAATTATGAGGGACCGGATGCTTCCATACATGGTTCTATCCTTGACGAACAGACAGGTGAACTTGTAGGTTCTGATATGGAAAACGGTAATGCAATTAAAGTGAGGGAGCATGGATTTACTAATGCTACGGATCAAACCTGGTATATCACAAATACCGGAGAATATCGTAACAATATGGTTTTTGCTGCCACTTATGATGTTCGTTTTGAAAATGGGAATTTTTATCCATTTGAAGTGAAGGATTTTGTTGTTAAGTCAGGGGATAATGTGTATGATTTCAAGGTTATTCCTTATATTCGCGTCAAAAGTCCAAAAGTAGAAAAGAATGGCAATGTAATTACTGCTACATTCTCGTTGGAAGCTGGTAAACAAGAAGTGAAATTGAAAGAGATTCAGTTGTTTGCTTTTTCAGATATGTGGGTAGGTAACAATGTGAAATTGACGTTGAATGGAGGGACTGATAAGCAAGTGTTTAGTCCGAGTACTGCTATAAATAGCGCTGATATTTATACATTGTCCATCGATCTGGGACAAAATGCTGATGTCTTGAAATACAGCAAGAATTATTATTTCCGTATTGGCGCTCTGGCTGATGTTTCGGGTGTGGGCACTGTACGGCATAATTATGCGCCGGTAGTAGTTATAAAATTGTAATTTATAGCAGAGGGAGACGTTCTGCTTGACGGCAGAACGTCTTTTTTTATCCATACATTAAAAATAAGACCATGAAGAAATTGAACACGATTATTTTAATTTTGCTGGGGATGATATGTACTCAGTTGTATGCTGTACAATTGAATTCGATTTATCCTCTAAAACCCAATGACTCCGAAGCTTTTTATTTCACTCCCGAGAACTATCCTATAAAGGCGGATGGAAAGATGGATGTATCGGATGCTTTGCAGGCAGCGATTAATCAAGTGAAGAAAGAAAAGAATTTCGGAATCCTTTTTATCCCTGAAGGTAAATATAAAATCAGCAAGACCATTTATATTCCTACGGCTATTCGTTTGATTGGCTATGGAAAGAATCGCCCGGAATTTATTCTGGCTAAGAATTCTCCGGGTTTTCAGGAGGAAGTAGCTGATGATAAAGGAAAAGCTAAATACATGTTCTGGTTTACGGGAGCCGTTGTCAAGGAAGGTGAGAAACCCCGTGATGCCGGTGCCAGTACGTTCTACAGTGCCATGTCGAATATCAACTTGCGCATAGAAGATGGTAATCCGCATGCAGTGGCGCTACGCACACACTTTGCCCAACACAGTTTTATCAGTTATGTGGCCGTATACATAGGTAAAGGCAAGGCTGGTCTGTTCGATGTGGGCAATGAGTTGGAAAACGTTGCTTTTTACGGGGGAGATTATGGCATTTATACGACAAAAGCCTCTCCCGGATGGCCGGTAATGATGGTCGACTCTTATTTTGAGGGACAACGTGTAGCTGCTCTTCGTTGTCAGGAGTCCGGTTTGGCAATGGTGAATCTGTATGCCAAGAATGTTCCGGCTGTATTTGATATTGACCCTAATTATTGCGACAAGTTATTTTTGGAAAACAGCTATTTTGAAAATGTAAGTGGTCCGGCAGTGGTGATTACCAACGAGAACAACAGCAACAATCAGATAACCTTTCGCAATGTATATTGTAAGAATGTACCGACCTTGGCGAAATATACCCGTAGCAATACGGCCACCCATGTTGCTCATAAAATCTATAAGGTAAAGTCATACGACCACGGCTTGCAGATGGATAACATGGTGGATATGCCGGAATATGAAACGTTGGTTGATATTGAACCGATACAGAAGATGCCGGTTGCCCAACTGATGGACATCCCTGCACTGCCTGCAATGGCAACATGGGTGAATCTGCGCGAATTCGGTGCAAAGGGAGATGGGGAAACGGATGATACGAAGGCCATCCAGGAGGCTATTGACAAGTACGATAATATCTATGTGCCCCAGGGCTGGTATCGCATTACCGAAACTTTGAAGATGAAGCCCGATACCAAGTTGATAGGCCTGCATCCTTTTGGCACTCAGTTCCGGCTGGACGAAAGTACTGCTGCATTCAGTGGTTTTGGCGGTCCGAAAGCGATGGTAGAATCTTCGGAAGGCGGTGCAAATATGCTGGTGGGCATTGGTATCAATACCGGCGGTTATAACTATCGTGCTGTAGGTGTGAAGTGGATGGCAAATGCAGATTCTTATATGAATGACGTGAAGTTTGTAGGCGGGCATGGCGGTTTATGGAAACCTAAACCGGGTGTTGAGGAACCACGTGGCCGGTGGAACAGACCGGCTCGTATCAGTTCTCCCGATAATCCGGTAGCGGCTTCGGGCATGGATCTTGCTTGGGACAACCAGTATTGGAGTCTGTGGGTGACCAACAACGGTGGTGGCACCTTTAAAGATATCTGGACAGCAAGCACATATGCCACCAATGGTTTCTATGCCAACAATACTTCTACTCCGGGGCGTATCTATGCCATGTCCATCGAGCATCATGTAAGAAATGAAGTACGTTTCAGCAAGGTGTCCAACTGGAAGGTGTATTGCATGCAAACCGAGGAAGAGAGCCGCGAAAGTACCGATTGCCAACCGATAGAGATGGACGACTGCAAAGATGTGACCTTTGCAAACTTGTATATGTTCCGCGTTATCCGTGTCAATGAACCGTATCACAGTTCTGTACGTATCCGCAATTGCGAGAACATCGCATTTCTGAACCTGCATAACTATTCTCAGATTAAATATACGAATAACATTGCAGTGTTCGATGTCAACAAAGACATTGACATCCGCCCGTGGGAACTTTCTCGCTTGATTGTAACCGGAAAAGAACCTCATCAGCAATCGTTAGGCAATGAAATAGGTAAGGTGAACCAATTGGCTTCCGATTTGGAATTTGCCGAAGGCATTGCGCGCGACAGTAAAGGTAACATTTACTTCTGCGACCATCGGATGCGTCGTATCTTTAAGTGGTCGGTAGAGACAAACAGCTTGTCGCTGCTGGCAGATTTCCCGTGGAAACCCTCCAACCTGGCTTTTGATTCAGAAGATAATCTATTGGTATTGTTCAGATATGATGCGCAGCCGGGATATCTGATTAATGGTAAGCCGGAGGAAATGCCGGTAATGCCTGATACAAAAGGTACTTCTTTCAGCGGATATGGTAATTCCGCATATACAATGAGAGTCTACTCCATTGACCCGGAAAATCCGGAAGAGACCATCAAACTGTTGCCGCGTGTTCCGATGGGTCAAGTGAAGAACGTGTATAAGGCTCTTTATCCTTCTAACCGTTGGAGAGACTTCCACGATTTCAATGCGGTGTCGGTCTATGTTCCTGAAATGTGCTTCCTGGCACCGGATGGAAAAACCATCATTCCTCATTATTTCGACTTGTCACGTAGTTCTTCCCTGCTGGAAGCCTATCCGGGAAAGCCTTTCTATACCTCTGATGAATATGACCGCAGAATGGTGAAGATGGATGTGGCCAATGACGGCACGCTCTCCAACTTGAGCTATTTTGTGGAGCAGGGCGAATTTGGTTCAGCGGTAGATAAGGAAGGAAACCTCTATATAGCGGATGGGGAAATTTATATTTTTGATAAGGATGGCAAGAAGAAAGGGATGATTCGTGTTCCCGAACGTCCGTCCACATTACAGTTTGGCGGTAAGGATGGCAATACATTGTTTGTCACAGGCCGTTCCAAGTTCTTTGGTGTACGTATTAAATAAGGAAAATCCATATTAAAACAAACTGTGTAATGAGAAATTATCAAATAATGAGATACCTGCTGATAGTCTGTTGGATTATCGGTAATATGCCGTCCGGGTGGGCGGCAGAGGGTGGTTCCACCTATACGCAAAGACCGGACGATCCGGAAGCATTCTACTTTACCCCGGAGAATTACGGCTTCAAGGCTGATGGAAAGTCCGACGTGACCGATGCACTTCAAGAGGCAATCAATCAGGTGAAGCGCGAAAAGAACTTTGGGATACTGTTTCTGCCGGAAGGAAATTATCGCATTAGCAAGACGATTCAAATTCCCTCATCCATTCGGCTGATTGGTTATGGGAAGAAACGGCCGGTGATTTATTTGGGAGCCGATACACCCGGTTTCCAGACTACTCAAAATTATATGATATGGTTTACGGGAGGGCTGGCACAAGAGGGCAGGAAGCCTTCGGATGCCGGTGCAGGTACTTTCTATAGTGCGGTGTCCAATGTAGATTTCCGTATAGACAAAGGTAATCCTCAAGCCGTCGCCATTCGTGCGCATTTTGCCCAGCATGGATTTATCAATCATTGCGACATTCGGATTGGTTCGGGGAAAGCCGGCATGTATGATGTTGGCAATGAACTGGAAGACGTCAGGTTCTATGGCGGTGAATATGGGATAATTTCCTCCAGGACTTCTCCGGGATGGCCTATGATGATGGTCGATACTTACTTTGAGGGGCAGAGAAAGGCGGCTGTCTATTCAAAAGAGGTGGGGTTTGCCATCGTCAATATGCATGTGAAGAATACGCCCGTTGCCTTTGAAATGGCAGAGAATCTGGCAGACCGCCTTCATGTGGAGAATTCGTTGTGGGAGAATATTTCGGAAGCCGGTGTCAGGGTAAGCGTAGAGGGAAATACTTTTTCGCAATTGAATCTGGTGAATGTGGATTGCAGGAATGTTCCCGTACTGGTGGGCTATGCTCAAAGTGGAAAGAAAGTTGCCGGAAAAGCAAAAATGTACAGAGTCAAGGAGTTTACTTACGGTCTGGTGTATCAGGATTTGAATGATGCTTCTTCTTTCAGGGAAATATGTGAAATAGAGCCGGTGGCAAAACTGCCGGTTACACTTGGCAAGGACCTTCCGGTTCTTCCGGCAATGGAGACATGGGTCAATATCCGAGACTTAGGGGCAAAAGGTGATGGCGAGACTGATGATACGGAAGTTTTTGAGAAAGCTGTCTCTTTGCATAAAAACATCTATGTGCCCCAGGGTTGGTATCGCCTGACGAGAACGTTGAAGCTGTCTCCCGGTACTAAGCTGATTGGGCTGCATCCTTTTGGGACTCAATTTCTGTTGAAGGAAAGCGAGCCTGCATTCAGTGGTTTCGGCGTGCCTGTGCCTTTGGTTGAATCTTCCGAAGGCGGCGACGACATGCTGAATGGTATAGGTATTAATACCGGTGCGTATAATTACCGTGCTGTCGGCTGTAAATGGATGGCGGGTGAGCGTTCGTACTTGAATGATGTGAAGTTTGTAGGCGGGCACGGCACCTTGCGCAAACCGGCTCCGAATGTTTCCGGACAGTCGTCTTACCGCAGGGGCGAGCGTCGAATTAGTTCCCCGTCTTCTCCGGTCATGGAGACCGGTAAGGATATGGCTTGGGACAACCAGTATTGGAGTTTGTGGATTACAAACAATGGCGGTGGGACAATTAAGGATGTTTGGACAGCCAGTACGTATGCTGCCAGTGGGCTTTATATTAGCGAAACGAAGACTCCGGGACGTATTTATGCCATGTCTTTGGAGCATCATGTCCGTACTGAAGCCCGTTTCCATAATGTGGCCAACTGGAAAATTTATGCTTTCCAGTTTGAGGAAGAAGGTCGTGAAGGGCCTGATTGTTATATGGCAGAAATGTCCAATTGTCAAAATATCGAAATGGTAAATGTGTGGATGTATCGCGTTATCCGTGCCTTTATGCCGAAGAGGATAGGTTTCCGCATATGGGATTGCAAGAATATCACTTTCCGTAATATGCACAATTATACGCAGATATTGCCAGTCATAGAGTTTCCTATATATGATATGAATAAGAAGTTGCCCGTTTATTCGTGGGACTTTGCCCGTCTCACTGTTTCGGGTAGCGAGAAGAGCCTTCGCCCTTCCTGCACGGTCATGGACAAGCCAGTGAAGCTGGCTACCGGTTTTGAACTAGCCTCCGGAGCTACTACCGACAGTAAAGGAAATATCTACTTCTGTGAAAACCGTCTGAAGAAAATCTATAAATGGTCGGCAGACACGGAGCAGATTACTTTGATAGCCGATTATCCCTGGAAGCCTTTTACATTGGCTACTGATACGCAAGACAATCTACTGGTTATTTTCCGCTATGACCCTCAGCCGGGTTATCTGGTGAACGGCAAGCAGGAAACGGTAGTGCGCTTGCCGGATGATAATCCGATGTACAGTGGTTGGGGTAACAGTGGCTGGAGTGCTTGGGGGTATTCTTTTAATCCGGATAACGTGGATGCTACGATGAAGCCTATGCCACGTGTCGTTACAGCCAGTATGAAGAATATACAGAAAGTCATTCACCCTTCCAGTCGTTGGAGAGGTGACTTTGACAAGGTGGTTGCCAGTATGCCTGAGTATAGTTTTGTCGCTCCGGATGGCGTGACAATTATTCCGGATACCTATGATTTGGGGCGTTCTTGTGCTTTGACTGTTACAGTGCCCGGTCAGTCAGAACCGGTTTATATTGTAAATGAGATGAATAAAACGACAGTACAACTTTCTGTTGGTGTGGATGGCCGTTTGACAGAACAAGGAATAATATGTCCTTATGGCCAATACAGTAATGTGACTGATGCTGACGGGAATGTTTATGTTGCTGATGGTGAAATATTTGTCTATGACAAATCTGGTAAAGAGCAGAGACGTATTCAGATAGAAGAACGCCCGATTTCCTTGGCAATTGGTGGAAGGCAGAAGGATATGCTTTTTGTTACCACCTCAAGTTCTTTCTATGGAATTAAGATACGTTAGGTATTGTATAGGTAAAAAAGAATTAGCCCCTGCGGTCGTTTTATATCGCAGGGGCTAATTTATTATAAGAAGGTCTCTTTTCCTTATAGGCTGATTGTTTGGAATATTATTTTTCCAGCAGCTCTTTCAGAAAAGAATCCAGTTCCTCATCCAATCCTTTCAGTAGCTCTTCATTGACCAATAGAGTATCATCATCCATCAGCAACAGTTCTGCTATTGTTTCTCTATCATCATCCACCAGTACAAAAGAGAATGGTTTCAGAATAGTCAGCTTGTCGAACTTTCCTTCATTTTTCATGTTGCAGAGCAGTGAGGACAAGATACGCTCTACATTTTCGTAGAAATCATCCCCCTCGTATGTCATCCATTCTTCAATGGAAGTATTGGCAAGCTCTTCATCTTCATCATCAAAGATAGACAGTTCGCCCGAATTCTGATTCGGTTGCAGATGAATGTCTGTAACGATAGTCTGTTCGCAACCGCAGGTGTATTTGCCGATTGCTTTTTTAAGAGTGTCCTCCAAGAGTGCTAATGACGATTGACTGAGCTTCATAATAACTTTCTTTTCTTAATGGTTGTTCAAAGGTATAAAAAAAACGGTTATCTCTGCATCATTTGACTAAAAATCATCATCAAATCTGTTCATTTGCATGTTCAGGCGTGCCATTCCCTCTTTTCGTTTCTCCAATTCGTCTACATACATGCTGATAAAGATATAATAGGAGATGGTTCCATCATGTATTTCGCCTGTCTCTTTTTTGTCTGTCTTGCTTTTCTCACGGGCAAGGGTTTGCGCTTTTAATGCCCATTCCAAGGCAGTATCTATGCTGTCTTGCATTTCGTAGCCCAAAGCGGTGTTATAGGCTGCATACATTTTCTGTTTTCCTTTTTTTGTTTCGTAGGTCTGCTTCCAGAGCTCTACTGCTTTACTCCAATTTTCTTCTTTGGCATATACGGCTGCGTCACGCATATTTACAGAACCACCACTGAAGAGATAGCGGTTACTGGTTTTCCAATAGGGGAGTAGATGTCTTACCGGAACCGTTCCTGCAAATTCAGATGCTTGCTTCACCATGTCTTCTTCGCTGATGAGGCGGGAACGTACTGACGCTTCACCATTTCCTGCCTCTTCCCAGAAAATACTGTCATTGCTGTTGACGGTCACCATAGGACCTTTGCGGTTAGGTAAATATATTCTGACGGTAGTATATACCTTTACATCCACTGTGCCGAGGAACACACCCCAGTCGGGCATATAACTTATCTTGCGATTGGAACGCATTTGTATGTTTTCCAGGGCTATCAGGAAATCTACGTCCAAATTCTGTGTAAGTTCCAGTACTTCATCTCTCGATAATGTGCTTTCGCGGGGATTGATGTCTTTACTCCGGAGGGCAGAGTCGCATATCACAACCTCTTCAAAGTAGTTTTCGTTGGCAAGGGCCTCTGCAAGGGATTCGGTTGTTATTGCGGCGTCTCCATTGTAGTAGTTGGTGAGGCGTGCCACCTCATTCTCGCTTTTTTTCTGTTCTTCCTCAGTGATGATGAGTTTGTTGTCCGGTACGTTTGGCATGTTGTTGACAACAGCCACACGTTTCAGTGTTGCCGGGAAACTGACTTCTGCCGGAAGCATATAATCAATGGACAGTTGTTCTACACTCTGGCAGCTGCCTAACAGCAGAGACCCCATCAATAACAGACAATAGTGATATTTGGTCATAGTCTTTGGTTTTGTTCTTTGGAGCAAAAGTACTCTTTTAGCTGAATATTCAAAAGCTGGAACGAATAAAAAATGTGATAATGTGGTAGGAGAAAAAGTGATAGGGTGATAAAAGATACCTGACGGTATCATCTTATCACCCTATCGCCTTATCATTTTATAGCTTTGCTTTATGCATTCCGTCCGTGGCAGTTTTTGTATTTCTTACCGCTTCCGCAAGGACAAGGATCATTGCGTCCTACGGTCTTCTCGGCACGGATAGGTTCGCGTCTTGGTTGTTCACGTGTATCTTGTGCCGCAGCGGCCTGCTGGTTCGGGTCATTCAAATCAACCTTCTGTTCGCGATACTTGCTCATATCCTGGCGTTGTTCCGGAGCAGCCTGGCGCACCTCTACTTGGCGGGGAGCCTGGGGAGCCTCAGGGGCTTCAGCCGGAGCCTCTTGTACCGGGATTTGTCCACGCATTAAGATAGAGATAGTCTGATTATTAATCTTATTCACCATGGCATCAAACAAGTTCACAGATTCCAGCTTGTAAATCAGCAGCGGGTCTTTCTGCTCGTAACTTGCATTCTGCACGGAGTGTTTCAGCTCGTCCAGCTCGCGCAGGTTTTCTTTCCATGCTTCGTCGATGACGTGCAGCAAGATGGATTTCTCGAATGACTTCACCACCTCCTTACATTCTGTCTCATAAGCTCTCTTCAGGTTGCAGGAGATGTTATACATACGTTTTCCGTCTGTGATGGGGATAAGTATGTTTTCGTACATGTGTCCCTGCGTTTCGTATACTTGTTTGATGACCGGATAGGCTATCTGTGCCATACGTTCTGTCTTGCGTTTGAAGAGTTCCATGGCAGCGTCAAAAGTTCTGTCTGCCAGTTTTTCTTTCTTCTCATTACGGAATTCCTCTTCGGTGAAAGGTACTTCCATGGCAAGTGTCTGGAGCACATCCATCTTGCAGTTTTCGTAGTCGGGCGCTTCAATGGCATTGGCACAACGGTCCCAAATCATGTTCACGATATCCATGCCGATACGTTCGCCCATCAAAGCGTGGCGGCGTTTGGTGTAGACTACTGTACGTTGCTTGTTCATCACGTCGTCATATTCCAACAGACGCTTACGGATGCCGAAGTTGTTTTCCTCAACTTTCTTTTGTGCACGTTCAATGGACTTGGAAATCATGCCGTGTTCAATCATTTCACCTTCTTTGAAACCCAGTTTGTCCATTACACTGGCAATGCGGTCACTGGAGAACAAACGCATCAGGTCATCTTCCAAAGATACGAAGAATACAGAAGAACCCGGGTCGCCTTGACGTCCTGCACGACCACGTAACTGACGGTCCACACGGCGTGATTCGTGGCGTTCTGTACCGATGATGGCAAGACCGCCTGCAGCTTTCACTTCCGGACTCAGCTTGATGTCGGTACCACGGCCGGCCATATTGGTAGCGATGGTTACAGCACATTTCAAACCGGCAGTAGCCACAATATCCGCTTCCTTCTGATGCAGTTTGGCATTCAATACACTATGTTCAATCTTACGCATGGTAAGCATTTTGCTCAACATTTCAGAGATTTCAACAGAAGTGGTACCCACCAGTACGGGGCGTCCTGCTGCCACCATTTTTTCTATCTCTTCGATGACTGCTTTATATTTTTCACGTTTTGTCTTGTAAACGCGGTCATTCATGTCATTACGGGCAATGGGGCGGTTAGTCGGAATAACCACTACATCCAGTTTGTAGATGTCCCACAACTCGCCGGCTTCTGTTTCTGCCGTACCGGTCATACCGGATAGTTTGTGGTACATACGGAAATAGTTCTGTAATGTAATGGTGGCAAAAGTCTGGGTGGCAGCTTCTACTTTCACGCCTTCTTTGGCTTCGATGGCTTGGTGCAAACCGTCAGAATAACGACGTCCTTCCATGATACGTCCCGTCTGCTCATCCACAATTTTCACTTGGCCGTCAATTACCACATATTCGTCATCTTTCTCGAACATGGTGTATGCCTTCAACAGTTGGTTGATGGTATGCACACGTTCGCTTTTGATGGCATAGTTGGTCATCAGGGCATCCTTCTTTTCAAGGCGCTGTTCGTCTGTCAGCTCTGTTTCGTTTTCCAAGGCAGAGAGTTGCGCTGTGATATCGGGGAGTACGAAGAAAGTGGGGTCCTCTACATTGCTACTAATCAAGTCTACGCCCTTGTCAGTCAAATCCACGCTGTTCATTTTCTCTTCGATAACGAAGTACAGCGGGTCAGTCACCTCGTGCATGCGCTTGTTGTTCTGCTCCATGTAGATTTCTTCGGTCTTCAGCATACCGGCCTTGATGCCTTGTTCGCTGAGGAACTTGATGAGTGCCTTGTTCTTGGGCAGGCACTTGTGACTGCGGTACAAAGCGAGGAAGCCTTCTTCCTGGTCTTTCTTATCGTTCGATGCAATCAGGCGCTTGGCATCGGCCAGGTATTGGGTAGCCAGTTTTTTCTGAGCTTCTACCAGACGTTCCACTTGCGGGCGGAGCTGTTCGAAGAGTTGGTCATCGCCTTTGGGAACCGGTCCGGAGATAATCAGCGGAGTACGGGCATCATCAATCAATACTGAGTCCACCTCATCGACAATGGCATAATTATGTTGGCGTTGTACCAGGTCTTTGGGGCTGATAGCCATGTTGTCACGCAGGTAGTCGAAACCGAATTCATTGTTTGTACCGAACGTGATATCTGCCAGATAAGCTTTGCGACGGGCATCAGAGTTGGGCTGGTGCTTGTCGATGCAATCTACACTCAAACCGTGGAACATGTAAAGAGGACCCATCCATTCGGAGTCACGTTTTGCCAGATAGTCGTTCACTGTTACCACGTGCACGCCGTTACCAGTCAGGGCATTGAGGAATACCGGTAGGGTAGCTACCAATGTCTTACCTTCACCGGTTGCCATTTCGGCAATCTTACCTTTATGTAGAACCACACCACCGAATAGCTGTACATCATAATGTACCATGTTCCATACAGTATCGTTACCACCTGCTATCCAATGGTTCTGGTAGATGGCTTTATCGCCTTCGATGCGTACAAAGTCTTTAGTGGCAGCCAGTTGGCGGTCAAAATCGGTAGCTGTAACCACTATTTCTTCATTTTCAGAGAATCGTTTGGCTGTTTCCTTTACAATAGAGAAAGCGGTGGGTAATACTTCGTCCAGCGCTTTTTCATAAATCTCCAATATCTCTTTCTCGATTTTGTCGATTTGGTTGAAGAGGTCTTCGCGTTTTTCCAGTTCGGTATCTTCAACGCTGGCTTTCAGTTCTTCCACTTTGGCGCGTTGTTCGGCTGCCGAATCGTGGATGTAGGCTTTCAGTTCTTCTGTCTTGGCGCGTAGGGCGTCGTTGTCGAGTTTGGCTACTTCCGGGTAAGCGGCTTTGATTTTCTCCACCCACGGTTGTATTTCTTTCATGTCGCGTGTGGATTTGTTGCCGAAAATCGAGCTTAAAAATTCATTAAATCCCATTATATATTTGTTTTTATTATTATTGCTGAGTTAGTTGAGCGTGCAAAGTTACTGATTTCTATACAGATTATCCAGATTTGCACAGATTATTTTAGAATCAAAAGTCAAGGGGAGATGCTGTACTTGCATTAGGGGCGCGGATGCGCATTACACTTGCCAAGGTAGGGGCAATGCGGTCAATACTGATGGGGGTACGGATGGTTTCAGCCTTCATTCCTCCTCCCAATAAAATGAGGGGAGCAGGAATATCGGCCGTACGTACTACACGGTTATCAGTACTATTTTCCTGCATGATAGTCCAGCCCGGGAGTATTTCAATGAGCAAATCGCCAGAGCGCTTGCGATGAAAACTATTGCGTATACGTTCTATTTGCGGTGACCAGGGGCCCAAAAGCAGGCGATGAGCTGAATATACTTCGCTCACGCCACTAAACTGAACCAGAAATTCGGTAGATTTTTCTTGAATTTCAGTCAGGCTCAACTGCTTGTTCTCAATAAGTTTATGGTTGAGATAGATTTGTTGGTCATAATAAGCTTCCACATATTGTCCCTCGCCATAGGATGCCATGAGGTACATGTTTAGCAGGGCGGCACAGCGGTTCAGGTAGAATTCACCACCCGGTATCCGGTATACGCCCGGGTCGGCTGCTTCCGGGTCGGCATAGCCGGTGGAGGTGATGCAGAAAAGTACGTTGTGGAGCCCAACTTTACGTTCTATGAGCTCTAATAAGGAAGCTATACTACGGTCCAGTCGCACGTAGGTGTCTTGCATTTCCATGGCACATTCCTGCGTACTTCGGTGGTTATAATTTCCTGCGTAGTAAGTCAGCGATAATAGGTCGGGCACGTCATCTTGTCCGATAGTGCTCTTATTCAGCAGCTCTTCGGTCAGCAGGTTGACTTCCTCATTGATGAAAGGGCTGGTTATCAAGCGGCGGAACTTGTTTGTCCGTTCACCATCCAGCTTGTATTTGAATGGCTCGTTGCGCCATTCGGGCAGAAATGTATAGTTGGTAAAAGGAAGTGCAGGTGTCCATACCATATCCTTGATACGGTAGTCAGGAGATTTCCGGTCGTTGTATTGGCTCAGCCACCACGGAAATTCATTATAATAAGTCGTACTGCACCATTTTCCGGTATTGTTATTAAGCCAGAAAGCACCGTTCCCCGCGTGCCCGGCACCCAATATGGCGGCATCGCGGAAAGGCGCGATGGCATAGACCAGACCTTTGTTGCGGGTAGCTATTTTCAGCTCGTCGGCAATAGTAGAGGTCAGTAATTGGGAGGGGGAAGTGCTTTCGTCGGTATAGTTGCCCATGAAGTTGGGGTCTTCTACACAGTTTATGGGGCGTAGTGTACCTGCATCCAGCCACTGCTCTGCAATGATGCCGTTCATGGACGGTGTTGTCCCGGTATAGATGGCGGCAATGGCCGAGGCTCGGTCCGTTCCGCAAAAAGGAAATTCTGCTTGACGGAATACTTTACCTTCACGCAGTAAGCGCTTAAACCCCTTTTCTCCGTATAAGGACGAAAATGCTTCCATATAGTCTGTACGCAACTGGTCAATGGTCAATGTTACCACCAGCTTTGGGGAGGCAGGCAGCGGTTGGGCTTGCAGACCACTGAATGTAAGTGCGAGTATGGAAGTTATCAGTCCTTTTTTCATTACTTTCGTTTGTATGTTAGAATGAGGTTGCTTGCAGAACGTATCAGCAAACACAGTGCCAAAGGTAATACTGCTGGCGGAATTCTCTGCGGAATTATTGTCCAAAGCCCTATAAAAAGTGTTAAAACTACAAAATCAACCAGCATATAGCGGCTTATTCCCCTTTTTCGTACCCTGGATAGCATGAATGGAAGGCAGAAAAGGTGAAATGGATGGAATACAAATAATATATAATTGGGACTTACTGCCGGATGCTGTGAGAATAGTGCTAAAAATGCCAGTATACATCCAGCCATTCCGGCAACCAAGAAGAGTATGAGGTCTATGCCCCAAAGAGTTTTCCCTCTTCGTATGCCGTAAATGCTGATGCCTGCTACAAGTATCAGTAATAGCGAAGCCGACTGCATCGGTGTGATGCCTCTGCTGACGAAGTCGGCTGGTGTTTTACCCGTTACTACGATTTTTTCTTCTTTGGCAACCAGTGGCCGTGCTTGTCCTTCTTTGTCCACAATCTGCGCTTTATTGAAATACTCCTGCATGTAGAAGGGGACGAACATTGCCAGCCGCCGGTTGATGGGTTCGTCTGCTTTGCTGCCCATGCATAGGTCCATGCCGAAACGTGACCACAAATGGCCTTCACTGTATTTATGCAGCAAATCCCTGAAAGAGATTCCCGTACTGTTAGCAGTCATATTGTCAGCGTATTGCAGAGTGCCGTTGATGGCACGCTCTATCTGGTCCCGCGGGCGGGTGGCACAATTGTCGTAGAAAAAATTGTAGCGGTATACTCGGTTTTCAGGGCGGTAGTTCTCTGTCAATAGTGCTATCAGGCGTTCTTTTTCCTCTTCTGTTAGATTTAACGTTTGTTGCCAGACATCGCGTCCCAGATAGTTGTATTCGGCGGCGAAATGCTCATAATCGGTTACTCCAAGTTGATAATCCGTTTCTCCCAAGGCAAAACGGAAGATGAAGTTAGGGGCGTTGAAGTTGAACATGCCGTAATTGAAGACGGCGTCAATGCCACGTGTATAGTTCTCGTACCGTATGGCAGTGTGTCCGAATAGGGAATAAATCTCTCCTCCTGCAGCGCAAGTCAGTAGGCTGACGCGTACGGAGTCTGTTGCAGCAGTCTTTTGCTGTTGTGTCACCTGGGCATTTGCTGAAGGCAAACAGAAGAAAAAGATTACTATATATATATGTATAAGTAGGCTTCGTTTCATGCTGCAAACTTACGGAAAAAACTAATATTATCCCAATTTGTGATTAGGAACTAAAGCGGTTATTCGCGTTATTCCGGTCATCTGTGTCCGAAGAATCTTTTTTAATTATGAACTTGATACAATTCTTAATTCGCATTATTGGTTGTTTTGAATCAACTGTCGAGTACGAGTGGTAGATATTTTCTATTTACAAACGATACGGGTGCAAGAAATAGTGGTATATTGAACCTGATTCAGTCGTATACTGAATGCCATTCAATCGTATACTGAATAGGGCTCAGTCGTATACTGAATGTAGCGCATTTAGTTGTATTGATAATCAGGTGGTTGTGGTATGATGTTGCGGCTTTAATAAATCTCAACAGAATGTAAAAGTGGCATTGTGGTTGTTTGGTGTGGATGTGAATAAGAATTCTTGTGCAGTTGTTCTTCTAATAAAGAGATGGTTTCTGCTGAATTTCAATATTAATGTTATATCTTTGCGCCGCTAAATTTATGCAATACGGTGAATCTCATTATTGATATAGGAAATACAATCGCCAAGATGGCGGTGTTTGATGGTGAACGTATCGTGGAGGTGGTGTATGACTCCAATCTGACGTTGGAACGGTTGCCTGAAGTATGCCGTACATATACGATTGAAAAAGCGATAGTGGCTACTGTCATTGATTTGAGTAGAGAGGTGTTGTCGCAACTGGAAGATATGGCTGTCCCCATTCTGTGGCTCAATGAAAAGACTTCTCTTCCGGTAGAAAACCTCTATGAAACTCCCCGGACGCTGGGGTATGATCGTATGGCGGCGGTGGTAGGAGCCAATGAGCAATTTCCTGGCAGGGATATACTGGTGATTGATGCCGGTACCTGTATCACTTATGAGTTTGTTGATGCTGCTGCCCGCTATCATGGCGGGAATATCTCTCCCGGCCTGCAGATGCGTTTCAAGGCGCTTCATCAGTTTACCGGACGGCTTCCAATGGTGGCTCTTGAGGGGCGGATGGTGCCCATGGGGAAGGATACCGATACAGCTATCCGTGCCGGAGTACTGAAGGGTATTGAATATGAAATTTCAGGTTACGTTACGGCTATGAAGCATAAATATCCTGAACTTTTGGTTTTTTTAACGGGCGGGGATGATTTTTCTTTTGATACAAACTTAAAAAGTATCATCTTTGCAGACAGATTTTTAGTGTTGAAAGGATTAAATAGAATTTTAAACTATAATAATGACAGGCTATAGACAAACACTGTTAGTGCTCTTGCTCACGATATTATCAGGAGCGGCAGTCGCTCAAAATAATACAAATTCTCCCTATACACGATATGGATATGGACAGTTATCTGAACAAGGCTCAAGTAACAGCAGGGCGATGGGTGGTATTGCCTATGGTTTACGGGACAAGTATCAGACTAACTTTGCTAATCCTGCATCCTATACGGCGGTAGATTCGCTGACTTTTATCTTCGATGGAGCAGTCTCTCTACAGAATACAAATCTCAGTAACGGTACTCTGAAACGAAATGCCAAGAATTCCAGTTTTGACTATATCACGATGCAGTTTCGTGCAAGTAAATGGGCTGCCATAAGCTTGGGGTTGCTGCCTTATTCAAACGTTGGATACAGTATGGGAGAATATCGGGAAGATACGGAATTTCCAGACAAATCTACTACGGTAAGCTATTCGGGAGAAGGAGGCTTGCACCAGCTTTATTTAGGTGCCGGTTTTAAAATAATTAAAAATCTTTCTGTCGGTGCGAATTTTTCGTATCTTTGGGGAGATATAACAAGAACCGCTGCGGAGACCTTTCCGTCCAGTTCAAGTGTATTTCCTATTACAATACAGTCTAATGTGGCTGTAAAGAGTTATAAGTTGGATTTTGGAGCGCAGTACACTCACCAGTTTGGGAAAAAACATGTTGCAACGTTGGGAGTTGTCTTTTCTCCGGGGCATGATCTGAGTAACGATGCGTACGAAGTTACGCAGACTGGTAATAGCAATACGGGAGCTACTTCGGTAACAAGGGATACTGTCGTTACTTGTGGCATTCCGACAACATTTGGCGCAGGTGTGACCTACGTGTACGACAACCGACTGACTGTAGGCGCGGATGTAATGTTCCAGAATTGGAGTAAAGTGAGTTATATGAACAATGACGAGGCGTTTTGCGACCGTGGAAGAATATCCGTTGGTGCAGAGTATCTGCCGAATCCTATGGGACGAAGTTATTTGTCTCATGTGAAGTATCGTTTGGGAGCTTATTATTCCAAACCTTATTATAAGATAGACGGTGTACGTGCCGCTGATGAATATGGCGTTACTGCCGGTTTTGGATTGCCCATACCGAGAACCCGTTCCGTATTGAGTCTTTCTGCACAATACGTGCGGACTAAAGGAACCCAAGCAGCGTTCTTGAACGAAAATACATTGCGTATTTGTATCGGAGTAACCTTTAACGAACGCTGGTTCTTCAAGCGTAAAGTGGATTAATGGAAATTGAATAGACAAAAAATATAACAACTAAAATTTAAATACAATGAAAATTAAGACGCTTGTGGCTGTCTTGCTCCTTTCGGGTGGAGTGACCAGCACTTTCGCACAGACTGAAAATTGTAATTCGAACAGTAGTATCTCTCATGAAGCAGTGAGAGCTGGTAACTTTAAGGATGCATACGCTCCTTGTATGGCTGTATTGAAGGATTGTCCTACACTGCGGTATTACACATTTACAGATGCTCAGAAGATTTTAGTGGGTTTCTTGAGTCAGATTAAGGATAGAAATTCTGCTGATTACAAGAAGTATTTTGATGAGTTGATGGATGTATATGATTTGAGAATGAAGTACATTCCTGAATTCATTGGTAAGGGAATGAAGGGCGTGCCGAGTGTGGCTGATGCCTTGGGTGCCAAAGCTGTGGATTATCTTCAGTTCGCTCCTGCTCCGGACCTTAATACGGCTTATAATTGGCTGAAAGAATCTGTTCATGCTGAAAAGGGTGGTTCCAAAGGTGCGGTGTTGCACTATTTCCTGGATACTTCCATGCAGAAGGTAAAGGCTGATGATAATCATACCGACCAGTTCTTCCAGGATTATATTGATGCTTCCAAGTATGCAGATGACGCACTTGCTGCTGAAACCAAGGAAGCTAAGAAGGCTAACTTGCAAGCTATCAAGGATAACCTCGTGGCCATGTTCATTCAGAGTGGTGTAGCTGATTGTGAATCTTTGCAGAATATCTATGGTCCTAAGGTGGAAGCAAGCAAGACTGACTCCGCTTTCTTGAAGAAGGCATTGAACATCCTGAAATTGATGAAGTGCAACGAAAGCGAAGTTTACTTCAAGGCATCTGAGTACATGTATCAGATTGACCCGACTGCCGATGCAGCTGTAGGTGTAGCATACATGTACTATAAGAAAGGTGACTATGACAATGCCGTGAAGTATTTTGATGAAGCATTGGCTAAAGAAACAGATAATGACAAGAAGGCTGAAATGGCATACGCTACTGCCGCAGCCTTGATGCAG
Organism: Bacteroides sp. AF20-13LB; assembly: GCF_003603065.1. NCBI lineage: Bacteria > Pseudomonadati > Bacteroidota > Bacteroidia > Bacteroidales > Bacteroidaceae > Bacteroides > Bacteroides sp. AF20-13LB. Next base: position 178,982 of record NZ_QTMH01000002.1, on the reverse strand, counting down.
GCCAAGAAACTCTCTCAGGCAAGAAGCTACTGCCAAAAGGCTATGAGCTTTAAGGAGAACTATGGAGAGCCTTATATTTTACTGGCACAGCTTTACGGCTCCAATCCTAACTGGACCGATGAGCCTGCTCTGAATAAGTGTACTTACTTTGTAGTAATTGACAAGCTGCAGAGAGCTAAAGCTGTAGATCCTTCAGTTACAGAACGTGCTAACGAATTGATTAGTACTTATTCCCGCCACACTCCCCAGGCTAAAGACCTCTTTATGTTGGGTTACAAAGCTGGTGACCGTATCACTATCGGTGGATGGATAGGTGAATCTACAACTATCAGATAAAATCATGTTGCTACAACCCATCAACATTGTTTATCATAAAAATGCGAGCATAACCATTGTCCTTGGGGCAATGGTTATGCTTCTTTTATTTTCTTCGTGTTCCGGGAAGAAGAAGGAGCTGGGAGATGCCATTACCGAGCGTGACTCTATGGCAGTGATGGATACCCGCGGGGTGACTACACTGGTTTCTGATTCCGGTGTAACGCGTTACCGCATCAATACGGAAGAGTGGCTGGTCTTTGACCGGAAGAATCCTCCTTACTGGGCTTTTGAAAAGGGGGTCTATTTGGAGAAGTTCGACTCTATCTTCCAAGTGGAGGCGAGTATCAAGGCTGATACAGCCTACTTCTTTAATAAGGAAGAGTTATGGAAACTGATGGGGAATGTGCATATACAGAATTTGAAAGGTGAGCAGTTTGATACAGAGCTGCTGTATTGGGACCAGCGGACACAAAGAATTTATTCGGATGAGTTTATCCGTATCGAACAGCCTGACCGTATCATTACGGGACATGGCTTTGAATCCAACCAGCAGATGACCGTTTACACGATTCGCAAGCCGGAGGGCATCTTCTATGTTGACGAGGAAGCTGCCGCAGCAGACAGCTTGCAGACTGATACCATAAATTGATAAAATGGATACCGTTATTTTTTTATTGATAACCATGGCTTTCTCCGCTTTCTTTTCAGGAATGGAGATTGCCTTTGTTTCCGTAGATAAACTGCGTTTTGAGATGGAAAGGAAGTCAGGCGTCACTTCCAGTATCATTTCCTATTTCCTTCGCAACCCGAATAACTTCATCTCGACCATGCTGGTGGGTAATAACATCGCGCTTGTCATTTATGGTATCTTGATGGCACAAATCATAGAGGTGAATCTTCTTGCCGGAATTATTTCCAATCATTTTGTAATGGTGTTGGTGCAAACTGTAATTTCCACTCTTATTATTTTGGTAACCGGTGAGTTCTTGCCGAAGACTTTGTTTAAAATCAATCCCAATCTGATGCTGAGGGTATGTGCCATTCCTTTATTCATATGTTATGTCATTCTGTTTCCTGTTTCAAAGTTTGCATCGGGATTGTCGTATCTGTTCCTTCGGATATTTGGGATGAAAGTAAACAAGGAGGCGTCGGCCAAGGCTTTTGGCAAAGTGGATTTGGATTACTTCATCCAGTCGAGCATAGAGAATGCGGAAAGTGAAGAAGAACTGGATGCAGAGGTAAAGATATTCCAAAATGCGCTTGACTTTTCGAATATAAAGATACGCGACTGTATTGTACCGCGTACAGAGGTGGTAGCTGTAGATCTGACCACTACATTGGAAGAATTGAAATGTCTTTTTGTGGAGTCGGGTATTTCCAAAATCATAGTATATGATGGAAATATAGATAATGTGGTGGGATATATTCACTCGTCGGAGATGTTCAGGAATCCGGTGGACTGGAGGAATAACGTGAAGGAAGTGCCTATTGTACCCGAAACGATGTCGGCCCACAAACTGATGAAACTGTTCATGCAGCAGAAAAAAACGATTGCTGTAGTGGTGGACGAATTCGGTGGTACGGCAGGTATCGTCTCTTTGGAGGATTTGGTGGAAGAAATTTTCGGCGATATTGAGGATGAGCATGATAATACGTCCTATGTATGTAAGCAGCTGGGTGAACGTGAATATGTGCTTTCGGCCCGTCTGGAAATAGAAAAGGTAAATGAGACTTTCGGGCTCGACCTGCCGGAATCGGATGATTATCTGACAGTGGGCGGTCTGATTCTGAACCGTTATCAAAGTTTCCCGAAGCTGCATGAAGTGATTGAAGTGGATAATTATCAGTTTAAAATAATCAAGGTAACAGCCACTAAAATTGAGTTGGTAAGACTGAAAGTCATTGAATAATTTCATTTAGGCGTAATTTTTTAAAGAATAAATGGATGCGTATTAGCATTTTTTGTATCTTCGTGCGCTAAAATGAACATGTTAGGAAAATAATAATAAACAAATAAATCATATTAACTAAAATGGCAACATTACAAAACATTCGGTCTAAAGGACCTTTATTGGTGATTGTTATTGGTTTGGCGCTGTTTGCTTTCATCGCAGGTGACGCGTGGAAAGTGCTTCAGCCACACCAGTCACAAGACGTAGGTGAAGTGAACGGGGAATCAATTTCCGCTCAGGATTTTCAAGCATTGGTAGAAGAATATACAGAAGTCATCAAGTTCTCCAGTGGCAACAGTGCATTGAGCGATGAGCAGACAAACCAAATCAAAGATGAAGTATGGAGAACATACGTCAATAATAAGCTGATTGAAAAGGAAGCAAAGAAACTCGGTCTGGTTGTATCGAAGGCTGAGATTCAGGCTATCATTAATGCCGGTGTGCATCCGATGCTGCAACAGACTCCGTTCCGTAATCCTCAGACCGGTGCGTTTGATAAGGATATGTTGAAGAAGTTCTTGGTGGACTATTCAAAAATGAATAAGGCACAGATGCCTTCACAATATGCAGAATACTATGAATCCATGTACAAGTTCTGGTCTTTCCTCGAAAAGTCCCTTATCCAGGCACGTCTTCAGGAGAAGTATCAGGCTTTGATTACAAAATCTCTTTTCTCCAACCCGGTAGAAGCTCAGGACGCTTTTGATGCAAGAGTAGAGCAGTCAGACCTGCTGCTTGCTGCAGTTCCCTATTCTTCTATCGTTGACTCTACCATCGTTATCAAGGATTCCGATTTGAAAGCTGCATACGACAAGAAGAAAGAACAGTTCAAGCAATATGTGGAAACTCGCAATATCAAGTTCATTGATGTGCAAGTTACTGCAAGTGCAGAAGACAGAGCTGCTCTCCAGAAGGAAATGGAAGAATACACCGAACAACTTACTGCCAATCCTTCTGACTATACTACCTTCATCCGTTCTACCGGTTCCGAAGCTCCTTATACAGACTTGTTCTACACTACTAAGTCTCTGCCTGCTGATGTGACAGCCCGTTTGGACTCTGTTGCGGTGGGTGGTGTGTTCGGGCCTTATTATAACGTATCTGACAATACCCTCAACTCTTTCAAGAAATTGGCTACTGCTGCCATGCCGGACTCTATCGAGTTCCGTCAGATTCAGGTAGTTGCCGAAGATGCTGAAAAGACGAAGACTTTGGCCGACAGCATCTACAATGCTATTAAGGGTGGTGCCAGCTTTGCTGAAGTTGCGAAGAAGTACGGTCAGACCGGTGAACCTACCTGGATTTCTTCTGCTAACTACGAAGGCGCACAGATTGACGGTGACAACTTGAAATACATTACCGCTGTCACAACTTTGGGACAGAACGAACTGACCAATCTGGCGTTGGGACAAGCAAATGTCATTTTGCAAGTAACCAACAAGAAGGCTGTCAAGGATAAATATAAGGTAGCCGTAATCAAGCGTCCGGTAGAATTCAGCAAGGAAACTTACAGCAAGGCATACAATGAGTTTAGCCAGTTCATCGCTGCAAACAATACTTTAGAGAAAATGATTGCCAATGCGGAAGATGCCGGTTACAAGTTGCTGGATAGAGCCGACTTGTACAGCTCTGAACATGGTATCGGTGGTATCAGAGGAACCAAAGATGCTTTGAAATGGGCGTTTGAGGCAAAAGCCGGTGAAGTTTCCGGTTTGTACGAATGTGGCGAGAGCGACCGTATGCTGGTAGTAGGTGTTGCAAGTATTGTTCCTGAAGGTTATCGCCCACTGGCTTTGGTAAAGGACCAGTTGAGAGCTGAAATTCTCCGTGACAAGAAAGCAGAGAAGATTATGGCTGATATGAAGGCTGCCAATGCAACTTCGTTCGAGCAGTACAAGAATATGGCAAATGCTGTTAGTGATTCTGTAAAGCACGTTACTTTCTCTGCTCCTGCCTATATCCCGGCATTGCGTAGCAGCGAACCTCTGGTAGGCGCATACGCTTCTATTGCCGAAGTGAACAAGCTGAGTGCTCCTATCAAGGGTAACGGTGGTGTATTCGTTCTGCAACCTTATGCAAAAGAGAAGCTGAACGAAACATTCAACAAGGAAACTGAAGAGGCTAACTTGGCTAACATGCACGCACGCATGGCAAGCCAGTTCATCAGTGACTTGTATCTGAAAGCCAACGTAAAAGACCAACGTTATTTATTCTTCTAAGAATAGAAAACCCATATTGAAAAGCCGTTCGGTACTCCCGGGCGGCTTTTTCATTCTCTGTACATTTCATTTTCTATACTCTCCGTTGTCTTTGTGCAACTTTATTCCTACCTTTGCATTCTTGAAAGAGTTTTGTTTTTAATGAAAAACGATATGCAGAAACGACCTCTATTGGGCTTGACGCTCTCTGAATTGCAGAATGTGGTGAAGAATCTGGGAATGCCCGGTTTCTCTGCCAAGCAGATAGCTTCCTGGCTGTATGACAAGAAGGTGACTTCTATAGACGAAATGAGCAATCTTTCGTTGAAGCATCGGGAATTGCTGAAAGAAATCTATGAGGTAGGTGCCGAAGCGCCGGTAGATGCCATGCGCTCTGTAGACGGTACGGTGAAATACTTGTACCGGGCAGGCGAGGGGCATTTCGTGGAAGCTGTCTATATACCCGACGAAGACAGGACTACGCTTTGTGTCTCCTCGCAGGTGGGCTGTAAGATGAATTGCAAGTTCTGTATGACCGGCAAACAAGGTTTTACTGCCAATCTGACATCCAACCAGATTATTAATCAAATCAATTCGTTGCCCGAAAGGGACAAGCTTACCAATGTGGTAATGATGGGCATGGGTGAACCACTTGATAATCTGGACGAGGTATTGAAAGCGCTGGAAATAATGACCGCCTCTTATGGGTATGCGTGGAGTCCCAAGCGTGTTACACTTTCTTCTGTGGGATTGAAGAAGGGCTTGCAGCGTTTTATTGAGGAATCGGACTGCCATCTGGCTATCAGCCTTCATTCGCCGATACTTTTGCAACGCCGCGAACTGATGCCGGCAGAGAAGGCGTTCTCCATCACGGAGATTGTGGAATTGTTAAGAAACTATGATTTTAGCAAACAGCGCAGACTATCTTTTGAATATATTGTTTTCAAAGGAGTGAATGACTCGTTACCGTATGCAAAGGAACTTCTGAAGCTGCTACGCGGGCTGGACTGCCGGATTAACCTGATTCGTTTTCATGCCATACCTGGAGTGAATCTTGAAGGGGCTGATATGGAAACCATGACTGCGTTCCGTGATTATCTGACTTCGCACGGTCTGTTTACCACTATACGGTCATCGCGTGGAGAGGATATATTTGCCGCTTGTGGCATGTTGTCCACTGCCAAGCAGGAGGAGAATAAAGAAGAATTAATATAAATTATTAACTTAGGTAGGGAGGATATTACGCATTCTTCGTAGCTTTGTGAAAAACTAAAATGATAGAGATATGAGAAAGCACTTGTTTTATTTAAGTATGGTTCTCGTACTGACACTTTTTTCCGCTTGCGGTGGTGGTAAAAAGGGTGTGTTTACTCCGACCTCCAGTGGTCGTGCGTATGAAGTTCTGGTAGTGGTGGAGCCCGGCTTGTGGGAACGTCCTGCCGGTAGGGCGCTTTTCGATGTGCTTGATTCTGATGTTCCGGGGCTTCCCCAGTCAGAACGTTCATTCCGAATCATGTATACTGCCCCTTCCAATTATGATGCCACTTTAAAACTGATTCGTAATATCATTATTGTCGATGTGAACAAGGACCTCTATACCCAGCCTAAATTCAAGTATGCAAGGAATGTATATGCTGCTCCTCAGTCTATTCTCACTATTCAGGCACCGGACGAGGCTTCGTTCGAGAAATTTGTGGAGGAGAATAGGCAGGTAATCATCGATTTCTTTACCCATGCGGAAATGAATCGTCAGATTTCAGTATTGAAGGACAAGCATAGCGACTATATAGCAACGAAGGTGAAAAGCCAGTTCGATTGCGATGTATGGGTGCCGGGCGAACTGACATCTACCAAGGAGGGTGAGAACTTCTTCTGGGCAGGTACGAATGCAGCTACCGGCGACCAGAACTTTGTAATCTACTCTTATCCTTATACGGATAAGGATACGTTTACTAAAGAATATTTTGTTCATAAACGCGATTCCGTGATGAAGGTTAATATCCCTGGTGCCCGTGAAGGCATGTATATGTCGACGGATTCTCTGATGACCGATGTACGCCCCATCAGTGTGCAGGGAGACTATGCACTGGAGGCCCGCGGCTTGTGGCGCATAAAGGGTGACTTCATGGGCGGTCCGTTCGTATCGCATGTACGTTTGGACAAGGCCAATCAGCGTATTATCGTATCTGAAATATTTATTTATTCACCTGATAAAATGAAACGTAATCTGGTACGTCAGATGGAGGCTTCGCTCTATACCTTGAAACTGCCCGGCAGCAAGCAGGAAGGTGCGGAAATTCCGGTAGGCGTAACCTCAAAAGATACTACTAATAATAAGTAATAAAAATGGAAGACAACAAAATAAGAGTCGGCATTACACAAGGCGACATTAATGGTGTAGGGTATGAAGTGATTTTAAAGACGTTTGCAGACCCGGTGATGCTGGAATTGTGCACGCCGATTATCTACGGTTCGCCTAAAGTGGCAGCTTATCATCGTAAATCATTGGACTTGCCTACCAACTTCAGTATCGTCAACTCCGCCTCCGAAGCGGTTCCCAATCGCTTGAGTGTAGTGAACTGTACGGATGATGAAGTAAAGGTTGAGTTCTCTAAACCTGACGTTGAAGCTGGTAAAGCTGCACTTGGTGCACTGGAAAAAGCCATTGAGGAATATAAGGAGGGAATGATAGACGTGATTGTCACAGCTCCCATCAACAAGCATACCATCCAGTCGGAGGAGTTTGCCTTCCCCGGACATACGGAGTATATAGAGCAAAAATTGGGAGATGGCGAGAAGGCCCTTATGATTCTGATGAAAGATGACTTCCGGGTAGCATTGGTGACCGGACATATTCCCGTTAAAGAGATAGCCGGAAGCATCACCAAAGAACTGATACAAGAAAAACTGAAGATATTCAACCGCTCCTTGAAGCAGGATTTTGCTATCAGCGCACCGCGTATTGCAGTGCTTTCGCTGAATCCGCATGCAGGAGACGGCGGATTGCTGGGAACTGAAGAGCAGGAGATTATCATTCCGGCCATCAACGAAATGGCTGCTAAGGGTATGCTTTGCTATGGTCCTTATCCGGCAGACGGGTTTATGGGCTCAGATAACTTTACCCATTTTGATGGTATCCTGGCCATGTATCACGACCAGGGGCTGGCACCGTTCAAGGCATTGGCTATGGACGAGGGCGTGAACTATACTGCCGGTTTGCCGGTGATACGCACTTCGCCTGCTCATGGCACGGCCTACGATATTGCCGGGAAAGGAATCGCCTCTGAAGATTCATTCCGGCAGGCTATCTATGTGGCAATAGATGTGTTCCGTAACCGCCAGCGTGAGAAAGAGGCACATGCAAATCCGCTGCGCAAGCAATATTACGAGAAACGTGACGATAGCGACAAACTGAAACTCGATAGTGTAGAAGAAGATTTGTAGAATGACAAAAGCGGAAATACAACAAGTAAAATTACGTTTCGGCATTATCGGCAACAATGAAGCGCTGATGCGTGCCATTGATATCGCTATCCAGGTAGCGCCCACCGACTTGTCTGTACTGATTACCGGAGAGAGTGGTGTGGGAAAGGAGAGCTTTCCGCAGATAATACACCAGTACAGTCGGCGCAAGCATGGACAGTACATTGCCGTGAACTGTGGAGCCATTCCCGAAGGGACGATTGACTCGGAACTGTTCGGTCATGAGAAGGGCGCATTTACCGGGGCTATCGGCGAACGGAAGGGGTATTTCGGTGAGGCCAACGGCGGAACAATCTTCCTTGATGAAGTCGGCGAATTGCCTTTGCCTACCCAGGCACGCTTGTTGCGTGTGCTCGAGAGCGGTGAATTCATCAAAGTAGGCTCTTCTAAGGTGGAAAAGACCGATGTGCGTATTGTTGCCGCTACCAATGTAAACTTGACACAAGCCATTGCTGACGGACGTTTTCGTGAAGACTTGTATTACCGTTTGAACACAGTTCCTATTCAGGTCCCTCCATTGCGCGAACGCGGTGAAGACGTGGTGCTGCTGTTCCGAAAGTTTGCTTCGGACTTTGCAGAAAAGTACCGTATGCCTGCCATTCAGCTGACGGAAGACGGCAAGCAAGTGTTGCTGGGCTACTCATGGCCGGGTAATGTGCGCCAGTTGAAGAATATCACCGAGCAGATATCCATCATTGAGACCAATCGTGAAATCAATGCATCCATACTGAAGGGCTATCTGCCTGAGCAGAACAATATGCAGCGCCTGCCTGCCTTGTTTGGAGTGAAGGAGGACAAGAGCTTCGGGAGTGAACGGGAAATTCTCTACCAGGTTCTGTTTGATATGCGCCAGGATGTAACGGACTTGAAAAAGCTGGTGCATGAGATTATGGCTGAAAGGGGAACGGTAGCCAATCCGGCGGTTGCCACATCGGCCTACTATACGCCGGCTACTCCGGCGGTGGTACCTCCGGTAACATCCAGTGTCCCCACCATTATACATCCTTCGGTAAAGCCGGTTACTCCGGTGGACGATGATTTCCAGGATACGGAAGAATATGTGGAGGAGTCACTCTCCCTGGATGAAGTGGAGAAAGAAATGATACGTAAGGCGCTTGAAAAACATCACGGCAAGCGTAAGAGTGCGGCTCAGGATTTGAATATCTCTGAGCGTACGTTATACAGAAAGATAAAAGAATATGGATTGGATTAAAAAAGCGGCATTTGCTTCCTTGTTGGTAAGCTTGTTATTTCTGGTGAATTCATGTAGTATGAAGTTGGGACTTGCTCCGATAAGCTCTATCGACTATACAAAGGTAAAAACGATTTCCATTGCCGATTTCCAGAACCGGGCAGAGTATGTATATGCACCGCTGGCAACAGAATTTAACCAGAAAATGAAGGATATGTTCATTCAGCAGACTCGCCTGCAACTGGTGAATTCCGGAGGAGACCTGGAAATAGACGGAGAAATAACCGGCTACAATCAATATAATGAATCGGTGGATGCCAGCGGCTACTCTTCGAAGGTGAAGGTGACGCTGACTGTCAACGTGCGCTACACCAATAACACGAACCATGAGGAGGACTTTGAACAGCAGTTCTCGGCTTTCCAGACCTATGATTCCTCAAAATTGCTGACCGAAGTGCAGGACCAGCTGATAACCTTGATGGTGAAAGACATTGCCGAACAGATTTTCAATGCAACTGTAGCTAACTGGTAAACTCATGACGCCTACCCATTTGCAACAATGGATTCAGCATCCCGAGACGCTGAATAGGGATACTTTGTACGAGCTTCGCACATTGGTGGCACGCTATCCTTATTTCCAGTCGCTCCGTTTGCTCTATCTGAAAAACCTCTATCTGCTGCACGACATCAACTTTGGCGCGGAGTTGCGCAAGGCTGTGTTGTATGTGGCAGACCGTCGTGTGCTGTTTTACTTTATAGAGGGTGACCGCTATACTTTGAAATCCCGGAAGGTCTCGTCGCTGTTTTCCGGCGATTTGGAGAAAGAGCCGAGTGTGGACCGTACCCTTTCCTTGATTGACGCATTTCTGGCTACTGTTCCCGAAGAGCATTCACAGCATACGGAGCTGGATTATGCGGTGGATTATACGGCCTATTTAATGCAGGAAGAACCCGGTGTGGATGCAGAAGATGAGTCGGAAGTGCCTAAACTGCGCGGGCATGAATTGATAGATGACTTTATCCAAAAGAGTGAGTCTTCGGATGCCTCGGATACGAGAAGGGAGTTTCTTGTAGAGAAGGAGGAAGAGACTGAAGAAGAGGAAGAACCCTCAGTATCGCCGGTAACGGAAGAGTTGGACGATAGCTGTTTTACGGAAACTTTAGCCAAAATCTATATAAAACAGCACCGATATGACAAGGCGCTTGAAATTATTAAAAAATTAAGTTTGAATTATCCAAAAAAAAATGCTTACTTTGCAGACCAAATCAGATTTTTGGAGAAATTGATTATTAACGCTAAATCAAAATAACAAAATGTATTTATTATTAGTTATCTTAATGCTGATTGCATCTGTGCTGATGTGCTTCATTGTATTGATTCAAAATTCTAAAGGAGGTGGTCTGGCATCAGGCTTTTCATCATCCAACCAAATTATGGGTGTGCGCAAGACTACGGACTTTTTGGAAAAAGCAACCTGGACTCTGGCAGCTGTCATGGTAGTCTTCAGTATTGTTTCTGCTTACACTATTCCTTCTTCCACAGGCAAGGGCGGTGATGTGATTCTGGAACAGGCGCAACAAGAAGAAAAAACTAATCCTTATAACATGCCCGTAGGTACAGAAGCTCCGCAATCGGAGGCCCCTGCAGCTACAACTCCGGCTGAAGCTCCTGCTCCTGCAGCAGAAGCCCCTGCAGCAGAATAAGATAAGGATATTGCGGATGACTCCCGCTTGGAAAAATAAGAGAAAGGTTGATACTGAAAAGGTGTCAGCCTTTTTTCGTTTTGATGAAGTATTTATTTACCTTTGTCAGCAATTTATGCAATCTGATTAATAAATTGAAATCCAAATAGTACAATGACAGAACAACTCAAACTTAAATTGAATGATTCCAAGGCTACCCGTTGGGGGGCATTGGTGATTGTTGCCTTCACGATGATGGCAGCTTATTATGTAAACGACGTGGTAGCACCGTTGAAGACAATGTTGGAAACGGACTTGGCTTGGTCGAGTACCGATTTCGGATTCTTTACCGGTGGTTATAGTTTTCTGAATGTTTTTTTCCTGATGTTGATTTGGGGAGGATTAATCCTCGACCGCTTTGGTATCCGTTTCACCGGAAAGTTGGCAACTATCCTGATGGTAGGTGGTACAGCACTTGAATACTATGCAATGACGGGACTTGCCGGTGCCGACGCGACTTTATTCGGAATCAATGAAATATTTGGCTATAAAACGGGTGTGTTTGTTGCTTTTGCCGGTTATTCCATTTTTGGAGTAGGAGCGGAGGTCGCCGGTATTACAGTTTCCAAAATCATAGCCAAGTGGTTTAAGGGGAAAGAGCTTGCCACGGCTATGGGGGTACAAGTCGCTTTAGCACGTATCGGTTCGCAAGCCGGTTATGCCGTAGCCATTCCTTTGGCCCGCGCTTTCGGTATTTCCACACCGGTGTTGTTGGGTTTGGTTCTGTTGTTGGGCGGTATGATTGCTTTCTTCGTCTTTGCAGTGATGGACAAGAAGCTGGACAAACAGATGGAAGCTGCTGCCATTGCTGCCGGTACGGAAGATGAGGAAGAGAAGTTCTCTTTTAAGGATGTGAAGAATATTCTGGTCAATCCCGGTTTCTGGCTGATAGCATTGCTGTGTGTATTGTTCTACTCTTGTGTATTCCCATTCCAGAAGTTTGCTTCCGAGTTGATGATTATCAAATACGGTATCAATGAGAATGTGGCCGGTACATTTGCTGGACTTCCGGCATTGGGAGCGCTGATTCTGACTCCGGTCTTTGGTGGTTTCATTGACAAGCGGGGCAAGTCCGCATCTATCATGCTGCTGGGCTCGGCCATGCTGATATGTGTGCATTTCATTTATGCTATTCCCGATATAAACTATTGGCTGGTAGCTATTGTGCTGATGATAATTTTGGGTATCGCTTTCTCGCTGGTACCTTCTGCCATGTGGCCGGCTGTGGCCAAGATATTCCCGGTAAGCCAGTTGGGTACGGCATACGCATTGATTTTCTTTATCCAGAATATCGGTCTTTGGGGTATTCCTACATTGATAGGGTGGGTGCTTGATGCCTATTGTATATCCGGCAAGAAACCAGATGGAACGAATATGTATGACTATACGGTGCCTATGTGCATTTTTACCGGTATTGCCTGCTTGTCCCTTATAGTGGCTCTACTGCTGAAGAAGGCAGACAAGAAGTATGGTTATAAGCTGGAAGAGCCTAATATTCAGAAATAATAGGAAAAGCGGATACCGTATGATGGAAATACCCGAAGGAAAAGTAAGTCTGTTGGACGCTGTTCCGGTCCGCTGTGGACATATAACAACCGAATGGGAAGGTGAGTGCGCCGTACTCGCCTACCCACGGTTTAAATACGAATGGATGCGTCGTTTTTTATTGCCGAAGGGGATGTCTCCTGACATCCATGTGAGGCTGGAAGAACACGGTACAGCTGTCTGGAATCTGATAGATGGACATCGTACCGTGCGCGAAATCATCTCTCTACTTGCCAGGCACTTTGGGGAGGAAGAGAATTATATTCCCCGGGTCACCGCCTACGTAATGCAGTTGCGTAAGGATGGATTTATCCAGTTGACAATCCGGAATTAGAATTCCTTTATTCCCTATCCACTTTTATCAATCCTCCCGTTGCCGTATCAAACAGCACTTTGATGGTAGAATTCTTGTTGAACAGTACCGGTGCGAGGTATTCTACGGTGCCGAATTGGGTAATGGGAAGTTGGTCGTCAAACAATTTCTTATTGTTATACATCAATGTCACTTGTGCCTTGCCCGGAAGGTTATAGGCTACACCGTCCACTTTCTTTTTGCCTTCCTCGGTGGCAGATACATCGGGACTTTTGAGGTCGGTGACGCTGATATAATACGGTTCACCGGCAAGGTCATTATTGGCCACCACTCCCAGCTTTCGGGAAAAACGGAAAGCCACCTCATCTTTCATCTCTTTAGGCGTCAGCCGGATGGTGAATGTCTTGGGTTCTTTCTTTATTTTGCCCGAGAACATTTCCGTCATAGCCGTTTCCTGCTGGTTCAGATTGTCAAGCATCAGCTTGAGTTGGGCGCCGTCCTTGGGCATATTGTCTGCTTCGCCGCGCAGGAGGGCATTCTTGCTTTCGCGGATGCTGTATATTTCCTTGGCCACCAGCTCGGCCATCTTGGCACTGGAGTTGGACATCAGTATTTCTTCCGTCAGAAAACTGCGTGGGTCAATGCTGCTTTCGGTGGCTTTGGCTTCGGGCGTCTTGGCAGCAGGCTTACCGCTGAACGGAATGTTGATGGAGCGGACAATTCCGTCTTCGGTAAGCTCCATAAGGGGTGCTACGGTCTTGTCTTTCATCTTCACGAAATAGACGTTGTCCTTATCCGGTACACCGGCTATGCGGGTTTCTATCTTATCCAGTGTCCAGAACTCCTCGGGTTCGGCAGACACGTTGTTGAGACGCAGATAGCGGTCGGCATATCTGCAAAATTCTCCGGGAGTGTAGGTATGCTTGGTGGCTTGCAATACGATTTCTATTTCTGTTTTGGGTAACATATAGGTCACTCCGTAGTCTTTGCCACGCATCACACCGGTAGTTACGTCTGTTTGCGCCAGGGCAGTGGTAGACAAGAACAGAGCTGAGAGCATCAATATATTCTTCTTCATAATGTACATTCGTTTAGACTGATTTAGCTAAGGGACAAAGTTAATGAAGTTATCTTTGCTAAATATTGCTTTATAAATTATTAACAGAGCTGACGAACTGTACGCAAACCGGCATGTCGACTACAATGTCCTGATGAGTGTCTTCCAAAAGTCCGGTAGCTTCGTTTCGTTTGTATACCTGAATGACATTGCTGTCGCGGCAGGCGGCAAGCAAGTATTTGCCGTTGGGCGTGATGTTGAAGTTGCGGGGATGGATGCCGGTGGGCTGATAACCTACCTTTGCCAAGGTTCCATTTTCGGGATTCACGGCAAAGATGGCGATGCCGTCTTCTTTCAGACGGTTACTGGCGTAGAGGTATTTCCCATCCGGACTGAGGTGGATGTCTGCACTTCCACGGGCGGCTACGGTGTCGGCTGTGATAGTCTGTATCTGTTCCAGGCAGCCGTCGTCGTAACTGAAGGCAATGACCTTACCGGACAGTTCGGTGATGAGATAGGCAAACTTCCCGTTAGGGCTGAATGTCAGATGGCGCGGGCCGGAATCCGCTTCAATGTCAACGGCTTCCAGAGAAGCATGAGGAATAGGGTCGTCGGGGTGCATCACAAAGCGCAGGATGCGGTCGGCACTGAAGTCGGTGGCGAAGATATACTTTCCGTCCGGTGAAAAGACTGTGCAATGGATGTGGGGAGTGGCTTGCCGTATGGCGTCGGGACCGGTGGCAGAGCCTTGAAAGAGCGTGTCTGCAGGAGCCAAAGTGCCGTCTTTCTGTAAAGGAAAGACGGACATGGTTCCACCGCTGTAGTTGGCAGTCAACACTTCCCGGCCATTGGTGGCCACGTAGCAGGGGTCGGCGCCGAAGGTGGGAACGGTGTTCAGCAGGCGCAGTTCTCCCGTTTCCCGGTCGAAGGCAAGGGAGCTGAGGGCTGCTGTGCTGTCGTTCATTTCACTGACGGCATAGACAAATTCGCCATCTTCCGAGGGGACGAGGTAGGAGGGATTGGGCAATGCCGCTGAACTGAGCGGAACGGCTGTTCCCGTCTCCTGATTAAAGCGGAAGGTATAGATACCCTTGCTTGAGCCATTCGTGTAAGTACCTATTAGCATGGCGAGTTCGTCCTGGTCACCGTTAGTGCCCTTTGGAGAAGAGCCACATGCTGTCAAACCTAATCCGAGCATACAGAAAAGAAGTGTTTTCATTAATTTAATGTGTTAATGTGCCAATATGCTAATGTGCTAATTGGCTGCGCTGTATATGCTGCATGGTCATTGGTACATTAGCATATTGGCACATTAGCACATTAAAATTTAACTTCGGCAATACTGACGCGGTCATCGTTCAGCACGATGCGGAGGTCGCTGGCGGTAGTGCCTTTGAACGGATAGGAAATCAGTTTGCCGTATTCGCTGACGGTGCCCGAATATACGGTGAGGAACTGTCCGCCACCGCCCGAGAGCTGGATTTCGAAGGTTGCCGGCAGGTTGTTGTCACGTGTAAAGGCAATGGCAACTTTATCTACCTTGGCTCCGTTCTTCAAGGCAAAGGTAATATAATCTCCCTTATTTCCTTGCCATGCGGTATTGATTTTTTCGTCGAGCACGTTTTCGGCATCCTCTGGGTTGGTGCTGGCACTCACACGCTTTGCTGGTTTTTGGGCTTCAATGGCTTTGGCACGGGTCTGGTAGTCTTCTACGGTCAGCGTTCCGTTCAGGCGGATGTCTTCGGAAGAGGCGCCGGCCATGAGCACGAAGTCGCCGGGTTCCACCACCCATTTCATGTCGGCGTCCAGAAGCTCCAGGTGCTTGCGGTCGATGGTGAAGGACAGCTCCTGGGCTTCGCCCGGTTCGAGGTGGATGCGCTGGAAGCCTGCAAGATTCTTTTCGTAGGTGGTGATGCTGCTCAGTACGTCGCGGATATAGAGCTGCACTACTTCATCTCCGGCACGTTTGCCGGTGTTGGTCACCTTCAGGCGGACGGTGGCAGACTCGTTCGGGGTGATGACTCGGGGGGTGATGTCGAGGTCGGAGTACTCGAAGGTGGTGTAGCTCAAGCCGTAACCGAAGGGGTAGAGTGCTCCGTTGATGCGTGACATGTTGCCCGTAGGTCCCGGATTCTTACCGCCGTCTATCTGTGAAGAAGGTTTGCAGGGGAAGTTGAAGGGGATTTGCCCTACGGTCTTGGGGAAGGTCACCGTCAGCTTTCCACCGGGGTTGTAGTCGCCGAAGAGGATGTCGGCCAGGGCTGTTCCGCCTTTGGAGCCGGGATACCAGGCTTCGAGGATAGCGGGGACGAACTTGTCTGCCCAGTTGATGGAGAGCGGGCGTCCGTTGATGAGTATCAGTACGACGGGCTTGCCCGTGGCTTGTATGGCTTGAAGCAGTTGCAACTGCCGGCCGGGCAGGTCGAGGCTGGTGCGCGATTTGTTTTCGCCGCAGGTGCGTTGTCCGCCGCCCAATACTACGACGGCAACATCAGCTTGGCGGGCATTTTCTACGGCTTTGTCTATCTCGGCTTGCTCGTCGTCGGTCAGAGGATAGTCTATGATTTCACTTTCGGGCCAGTGGGCATCCACTAGGTCGCAGCCTTTGGTGTAGAGCACCTCTGCCTTGCCTTTTGTCTTTTCTTGAATGCCTTCCAGCACAGTGGTCACTTCTACGGCAAGTGGGCCGTAATGGGTCAGCGCGTAGCCTTCTTCATTGGCATTGGGACCACAGACGGCAATCTTCTTGGTGGAGTTGATGTCTAAGGGCAACAGCTCATCGGCATTCTTCAGCAGAACGACGGACTCGTGGGATGCCTGCAAGGCGATGGCTTCGTTCTCTTCTTTTTCCACTTCACGGTCGGCACCGGCAAGGTCTGTCTGGTAGGGGGCATCGAACAGACCGATGAGGAACTTTACCCGGAGGATGTCGCGCACACGGTCGTTAATGACTTCTTCGCTCAGTCCGCCTTCCTTCACTAGTTCGCGGAGGGGAAGGACGAAGGAGTCGGGCGAGCGGAAGGTACAGCGTACGTTCAGCCCGGCTTCCACGCTTTGGCGGACGGCTTCTTTCATGTCTTTGGCGGTGCCGTGCTTGGTGTAGAGGTATTCTACGGCGTCACTGTCGGATACGACGTAGCCACGGAATCCCATTTCGCCACGCAGGCGGGTGGTGAGCCAGTAGTAGCTGCCCTGCACGGGGATGCCGTCGTAATCGTTGTACGAACTCATTACGCCCAGCATGCCAGCTTCCCGGATGACGCGTTTGAAGGGGTAGATGTGTATGTTCTCCACTTCGCGCGGCGACATTTGCGGGTCCACGCGTGCCATGCCTTCGCGGGCGCCTTTGTTGTTACTGTAAGCGGCAAAGTGCTTGCCGGTGGCGGCCACTTGGTGGTTGTGCTGCAAGCCGCGCACCATTTCGATGCCCAGTTCGGCTACGAGGTAGGGAGATTCGCCGTAAACTTCTTCGTAGCGTCCCCAGCGCTGGTCGCGTCCTACGTCGAGGATGGGGGCGTAGACGTTGGTGTAGCCCAGCATGCGGGCTTCGCGTCCGGTGATGAGTCCTACTTGGCGAATCAGTTCACGGTTCCAGGTATGTCCCAGTCCCAGTTGGGTGGGGAAGTTGGTGGCGCGGTAGCTTTCCACGCCGCGTATGCCTTCGTTGGTAAAGTCTACGGGGATGCCGAGACGGGTATCTTCCACAAAGAACCGTTGCACCTCGTTCAGTGCCCAGGCGTGGCGCGAGGCGGGCCAGACGTAGGCATTGTCCGAGGGAGGCAGCCCCCATTGCTGGAAGCCGTTCAGGTGTTCGTCGATGGCGCCGATACCGTCTTTCCAGAGCAGCTCTTTCCATTCGGGGGTGGGGAGGTCGTCTTTCAGTACGCGTTTGTAGCCGTAGAGGGTGACCATTTGGCAGGTCTTTTCGTCCAGCGTCATCTGTTGCAGCAGGTTTTCGATGCGTGCTTCGAGCGGGGCGGAGGGGTCTTCGTACACGTCTTTCACTCCGTTTTTGTTGAAGTCTATCCAACCTTTGCGGTACATTTCACTTTTCACCGGCTTGTAGGTTGCCGGTGTTTTGGCAGGCTTTTGTGCGCAGAGCAGTGTGCTTCCTCCAAGCAGCAGGGTTAGGGCAATAAGGTTCTTCATGATATGTTCTAAAAATCTCTTGGTTATTATTGTTTCTTTTGTTGACAAAAATACGGCTAATGTGTGAAATAAAGGGATAAAATAGTCCGAAGTATCGGCTTTTATTGTCCGAAGGGTCTTCCTCTTACTAAAAATATCCTCCAAGACGCTACCGGGGAATTCAAATCATTATTAGACGAAACATATCATTCACTTTTAAAAAGAAAGAGAGAACACTATAATAACCTGAAAAGTAGATGCAATCGCGGTGTATACAAGTATTACGGCTACATCTGTTAAACGAGGGTGTATTTATATAATAGGAATCTGTTGGCGGAATTGTTGCTTGTACGGAAGAACTTTCTTTTCAACCTTGGGATGTCTAAACCCAACCTTGGTTTAGACATCCCAAGGTTGGGTATGGAAAAACCAAAGTTTGGGATAGATTGCTTCCTTAATTCTTTCCGGTTTTTCAGTTAACTTCAGAGACTTTTTCCGTTAACTTCCCATCTCTTTTGTGCAAATATCCATTACAGAAGATAGATATTCCCTCTTGCAGGGGGTAATTCCGTCAACGGATACTGGCTTTGGTAGCTGTTTGAACATTGATGACAATGGGGTGCACATATTCTATGTATGGAAGATTATTGTTTTTATCACGAAAAGTCAGTATTAGCTAATATTTGTAAATATATGGTGATTGCTAATAAAAGAATATGTATCTTTGGGCCAAAGAAAGCGGTAGAGGATGAAAAATAAAGTAGCATTTATCCCTTTTTCACCCTCCCTACTTAGCAATGAGTTACGCAATCTTTTAAATTTCAGACCGTTACAAAGTCATGGGGTTGACTGGATTTGACAGCGGGCAGAAATGGTAAGTAAGCATGCAGTGCGTCGTTGATTTGCACTTTAATCTCAGTCCTCAAAATTTTATCTGGCGAAACTCGTTACGCTCTCGCTGCTTAATCGAAGTATAGTAGATTGAAGCTTAATCCCGGCACCAGGTGCTGGGACGTGACATCACTCGGAAGCTGTTGCTCCGAAGCATTCCGATAAAGTGGTGCAGTCAAATCGGGGATAGTTCGTGTCAGCCTCGTGGCGCGGGTGAAAATTTAGAGGATAAGGCAACGGTTGATGGCTTTGGTTCTGCCGCTGCACGAAAATTTAGGCAAAGATAAGCATGTAGAAAGCTTATGATTTCCTCGTTTGGACGAGGGTTCGATTCCCTCCAGCTCCACGGAAATAGTAAAAAGAAGTTTGTAAGTCCTTGAATTCCAGTAATTCAGGGGCTTTTTCTTTTCTTCTACTCCCCCTACCTTTTATATTCATTTAGAAAACAGTTGTAGTAAATGTGCTACAATTCAAAATTAATATCTACTTTTGTCTGTTCAAAAACCAATAACTATTAGAAGTGGGGGCAACACTTTAAATTCTGCAACAGATTTATGAAAATTCACGAAGGAAAATGTACAGAGAAGATTTTGAAAGAACGTGAACGGATTGGTAACCGGTTAGCCATTCTTCGCAAGAAGAGAAATATGACCCAAGAGGAATTGGCTAATCTTTGTGGCGTTAATCGTGTTAATATAGCCAAGATAGAGAAAGGGGCTTATAATGTGAGCATTGATATACTATCTAAGGTAACATCCGCTCTTGGTTTTGTGATAGATATAAAAGTGGATAGCTCTGTTTGTCCGACTCATTTCTCTCAACGTAAACCTGTAAAGCTGGTAATAGGGGAAGATTATTATGTCAGTTTTGGCAATAACGAAGCCCATAGATGTAAGCTGGTGGATATTCCGGAGATGTACCAAGGTCAAAGAATTAAAATCGAAACTCCGACCCCGAGAGGGTCTATCACCCACATATTATTTGCCGATGAAATAGGAACGACACCTGACGAGGCTGTAATGAACCAAGTAACGATGTAAAAACATTAAAAGGGAGGAAGTGCAAGTTCCCCTTTTATTGAAATCACCTTCGCTACAACCATCTGCAGCGAGGGTGATTTTTTAGTTTATGAGGGTTTCTACACACCCTCTTTCATCAGGGCTATTCAGAAATTTAATGGTTTCTTCTGAATATATAATCTTAAATTGATGGTTCGGAATCAATTCTAAAGCTGGGAAATCAGTAGTGATTAACAGTTTTAGTCCCTTTCTTTAATATGTAAAAGCAACTTGTACAAAAGAAGTTTCTTATGTACGGGATAGCAGCAATAACTCCGTTGAGCCTTCGTGGGGACAAGCCGAATTTGATTTTATAATGTGGGTTTATAAGGTACAGTCTCCGGTCAATGATTTGATAGTTGGCTTGCCGGGCGATACGATTGAACAGTTCTATGGTGCATCCGGTGCTCTTTATATCCAGTAGCTCCGTAATTGCGTGTTCCTGCTCGCCGCATAGTCTTAATATCCATTTGTATAAAGTGCGGGGAAGGAGGTGGAGAAAAGGGAAGTGTGAAACAATGCGGCTGTGTGCTATCTGCTGGTGGCCTCCGAATGGCATTTGCCAGGCGGGAAACCCTACAAATATAGCTCCATCGGCAGACAAATGTTTTTGTAGGCCGGAGAGGAACCGTTCTTTGTCTCTGATATGCTCTATCACATCGTGTAGAAGAATTAGGGGAAAATTCGTAGCCTTGTCCTTAAGCTGGAAAATGTCGGTGGCAATGAACTGTCCCTGCTGATGCCTTTGGGCGAAGAAGGTTCTGGCTTGTTCTATTCGCGTGGCATCAATGTCTACGCCCATCACCCGGCAACCGGCTTCGGCAAAGGGGAGCAGATTGCCTCCCTCTCCACAGCCCACTTCCAGCACTTTATCGGGGATGTGTCCGATGACTTCCTTTATGTAGGGGATATAATAGTTCTTGCTGGTCTGTGACTGTTCACCAAAGTAGCTTTCCCGGTCGGTATGTCGTTTCTGCATGTTCTTTGTTCCTTCTTGAGTTTGATTATCCATATAAATAGATAATCAGTCGGGTAAAAGACTGCGTGGCACATCGTTTTTTTACCAGGAAATGCGGAGGCCTACCGGGAGGGTGAATGTGAACGGATGTTCCTTTCGGATGGTGCGCAGTTGGCTGCCGTCGGGGATGTAATAGTTTACAGTCGGCTCCAGATAGATGCCTGCCTGGGGTGTGAGGTGATATTGTATGCCTATACTTGTGTTGACCGACCACTGCCAGGGAGCACTTACCGGATGACTGCCGAGCTTGTGTGGAATACTGTCTGTGACGTGGAAGCTTTGGAGTGTCCCTTTTATGGGGATATCCACCTGCATGCCTGCCGTGGCATAACCGGAGAAACGTTTGTAATGCCAGAAACGGTAGGAAAGCCGGAGAGGGATGCCGATATAATGTAGCTTCTGGTTGTCTTGAATGCGGAATGCTTCGCCGGTAGTGAACTCCGACCTGAGAAGCGTATATTGCAATCCGGTTTCCAGACTCCAACGCTCATTCAATTTCTTGCTGAGAGAGAGTCCCACGACGATGGGGGCATGATGTTGCTGGTTCTCAACAATCCTGCCGCTGTTATTCTGGGCAATCTGCATGAGTCCGATGGAATCTTTTCCCAGAGTACCCTGCTGATAGCGGGTGTGCAGATAAGAATAATACTCTTCCCACGTGCTGACTTGTTGAGGGAAGTCACTTGAAATGCCGTCGGTATGTGGAGTGGCAATCAGCTTATATAAGTTCTGTGCCAGTTGCGGTCCGAGTGAACCTGCCAGCATCAACTTCCATTTTCCGGATTTCTTCTTGCGGGTTGGCGGCATCAGGGAAGGGGAGAAGACGAAAGCCATCTGTCGGTTGGTGATGGTCTGTCCGGTGAATGGAGAAGGTATGGGATATTTGTGGATACTATCTTTCATTGTGGGTATGGCAAGGGGCCATTCTGTGGAAACTGGAACGGGAGGGATGATTCGTTCCCTTTTGTTCAGATTTTCTTTGGTATAGCATTGTTCGTCGGTTCGGGGAGTATCGGTTTTCTTTGTTTGTTGCGTACTCCCGGCTTGCCTGGAAGAAACTTTGGACAAACGGTTTTCCCTGATACTCTTTTTCTCTCTGTACAGATAGTCATACAGCGTTGGAAAGAGAAGCAATACTGTCAAAACAATGAATACACGGTATCCTGCCAGCATCTTTTTAAGTAAAATTTTCGCCCGGAACAATTGGGAGGAAGAGGAGTGTGGCGCTATACCCAGTAAATCTCCGATTTCTTTGTGGGACAATCCTTCCAGTACTGCCAGTTTAAATACCTTGCAGTAGCCTTCCGGAAGGCTCTCCACTATATCCAGCATCTTATCGTACGAAATGAAATCCGGACAAAAAGGATTTTCAGCAGGCTCTTCCTCTTCCGGAATATCTGTCAATGGGATGGTGGGGTTGGCATTGGCATGGTTGAGGTATTGCAGTGCCAGGTTTCTCATAATCTTTTTCATCCAGTATTCCAGTTTCTCCGGGTTGCGCAGCGAATGAATGGAAGTGAATATGATGACAAAACCGTCGTGAAGAAGATCTTGGGCTATCGTTGGGTCGGGAATATAGCGTAGGCATACTTTCAGCATTTTCTCTGAATAGTTTTCGTAGAGCAGGCTCAAGGCCTGCCCGTTTCCCTTCTGGCATAAAGTGACAAGAGCTTTTGTATCCATGTGTTTGTCTCAATGTTATTTCTTAAGGATAGAGAAGAACATGAATGACTGCATGGATTTTTATTTTTTAACTAAGCCTCCCGGTTGACTTCTGCTGCACAGTCCGGACAAATGCCTTTCAGTACATAGTTGATGCTGTTCAGTGTAAATCCTTGAGGCAGCTTCACCACCGGAGTGGGAATGTTGGTGAAGCAGAAGGTTTTGTTGCATTTCTCGCAATGGAAATGGGTGTGCAGGTCGCTTACGTCGCAAGAGCAACTGTCGCTGCACACGGCATACTTGAAGGAACCCGTCCCGTCATCTATACTGTGTATCAGATGATGGGAGAGGAATAGGGTAAGGGTACGGAAGATGGTGGATTTGTCCACCGTATCCAGCATGGTTTCAAGGTCGAGCAATGAGACGGAACGGCCTGCCTGCATCATGGTGCGCAATACCAGGATGCGGATGGCAGTGGGCTGTATGTCCCTTTTGGCCAATAGGTCCAAATATTTCTTTTCTTCCATTTTTTCTATTTAATAAGTTTCTGTATGCGTATGGCGTTCACTATCGCAATGAGGGCGACGCCTACGTCGGCAAAGACAGCTTCCCAAAGTGTGGCGATTCCACCGGCACCGAGGATGAGGACAAGCAGCTTCACTCCGAAAGCCAGCGAGATGTTCTGCCAGACAATCCGGCGGGTTTGCCTGCCCGCATGAATGGCGGTGGCCACTCTCGAAGGCTGGTCTGTCTGTATCACTACATCGGCGGTTTCGATGGCGGCATCGCTGCCAAGTCCGCCCATGGCGATGCCCACATGGCTAAGGGCAAGAACCGGGGCATCATTGATGCCGTCGCCCACAAAGGCTATTCGGTTGGCAGGGTTGCTGCGGAGTGCCTCGATGTGCTTCACCTTTCCGTCCGGCAGCAGGTTTCCGTATGCCTGGGTGATGCCTAGCTTTTCTGCAAAGTTAGTAACAATGGCTTGTTTGTCTCCCGATAATATCTGAATATTATTGATATTTAAAGCTTTTAATTCTTTGACGGCGTTGACGGCATCTTCCTTTAATGTGTCTGATAGCAACAGATAACCGGCATATTTTGTTCCGATGGCGCAGGCCACAATCGTATCGACAATTGATGACAATTCATCGGGATATTCTATCCCGAACTTAGTCAGCAGGCGGGTGTTCCCCACCAGGACACGCGTTCCATCCATAGTGGCTTGCAGTCCGTGGCCGGCAATCTCCGTAACGTCCGTTGTGGCAATCAGCTCTATATCTCTTTGTTTGGCATAGCTTATGATGGCTTTGGCTATGGGGTGCGTACTGTTTCGCTCTGCCGAGGCGGCAAGCTGTATCAACTTCTCTTCCGTAACTCCCGGTTGTGCCTGGCAGGATTGTACATCGAAGGTGCCTTTGGTCAGCGTACCCGTCTTGTCGAATACCACCGTGTTGACTTGGGTGATGGCATCGAGGTAGTTGCCACCTTTGAAGAGGACACCCAGGCGGGAGGCGGCGCCGATTCCTCCGAAGTAGCCTAACGGAATGCTTACGACGAGGGCGCACGGGCAGGAGATAACCAGAAAGACCAATGCCCTGTATAGCCAGTCATTGAAGATGAACGAGAATTGTGCATCTGCCAGCGAATAGAGGAAGGGGAGCAGTACAATCAATGCCGCCAGTCCGGTGACGGCGGGCGTATAGATACGGGCAAACTTACGGATGAAAAGTTCTGCCGGCGCTTTGCGCTCGGAGGCATTCTGCACCAGTTCCAATATACGGGAAAGAGCACTTTTCTCGAAGGGTTTGGTGACTTGGATGCGTACGACTTTGTCGGTCGCAATCATTCCGGCAAGCACTTCCCCGCCCTGGCGGATGTTGCGGGGAACACTTTCTCCCGTCAGTGCAGAGGTGTTGAAGGCGGCAACTTCGTCCAGCATCGTTCCGTCCAGGGGGACGCGCTCTCCGGCTTTTACTTCGATGGTTTCGCCTACCTGCACACGTTGGGGAGCTTCGACAAGCGTACTGCCGTTTCTGATGACCGTTGCCGTTTCGGGACGTACGTCGAGCAGGGCGCTGATGTTACGCTTGGCTTTGTCTACGGCTTTGTCCTGAAAGAGCTCTCCCAAGGAGTAGAAGAGCATGACGGCAACGCCTTCGGGATATTCGCCTATATAGAAGGCGCCGAGGGTGGCGATGGACATAAGGGTGAATTCGCTGAACACGTTCTTTTGCAGGATGCTTTCCCAGGCTTCCCTCATCACCGGGAGGCCTACGGGGAGATAGGCAAGCAAGTACCATATAAAAGGTACATACTCTCCCTTGAAGAAGGTGGCGTCAGTAGCATTCAGGATGAGACTTCCGAAAAGTAATAGGGTGGAGAGGATGATTCTCCAATAATCTTTCAGCAGACTGTTTCTTTTTTCTTGTATCGCTGTATGTCCGTGTGTGCAGCAGCATTTGCAACTCATATTGTTTCCTCTTATTTTCTATTTTCTGCAGCAAAGGTAGCGGAAAGGAGATGCAACTTGGTTGCAAAGTGAAAATTTCCGGAATGTCCGGGAAAGATTTCGCAAGCCGACACTTTCCGTATCGGCAATATCGGAGATGTTCATCCCGAAGATTTCCGGTAGCTGATAGAGGTAATTCGCGAGTTAAACGCTATCTTTCCCTATTTTTACACCCAATTTCGGAGGTATTAGATTTATGGCAACATCCAGAGAAATGGAAGAATACGGAGTTGTTCCTATACATTTCCGTTTCTTTTTTCCCGGTTTGGAGACTGCTCTGCATCCTGCGATACACTATCCAGGGGGTGGGATATACCAATCTTGCCATGCTTTCCGGTGTCTTGGAGATGATTGCCCGGATACTGGTCAGCCTACTGGCTGTTCCAGCCTTCGGTTGTCTGGCTGTTTGTTTTGGTGACCCTACTGCATGGATTTTTGCAGATGCCTTTTTAATACCAGCCTTCATTTATGTCTATCGGCGGATACTTCGGATGAAGAAAAATTAGTGTATCTTTGTATCGGGGAGTTGAAAGAAGAATGACTGGACGAAAAATTATACACATCGATATGGACGCATTCTACGCCTCCGTAGAACAGCGTGATAATCCTGCATTGCGGGGCAAGCCCATTGCCGTGGGCCATGCGGAGGAACGGGGAGTGGTGGCGGCAGCCAGTTACGAGGCACGGCGTTTCGGGGTGCGTTCTGCCATGTCGTCACTGAAGGCAAAGCAGCTGTGCCCCCAACTTATCTTTATCCCGGGACGGATGGAAGTCTACAAATCCGTTTCCCGCCAGATACACGAAATCTTTCATGAATATACGGATGTCATCGAGCCCATTTCGCTGGACGAGGCTTTTTTGGATGTGACGGAGAATAAACCGGGCATTCCATTGGCTGTAGACATCGCGAAGGAGATAAAGCGGAAGGTGCGGGAGAGGTTGAATCTGGTGGCTTCCGCCGGCATATCCTATAATAAGTTTCTTGCCAAGATAGCCTCGGACTACCGCAAGCCGGATGGGCTTTGCACCATACATCCTGCCCAGGCACTGGACTTTGTTGCCCGGCTGCCCATTGAAAGTTTCTGGGGAGTGGGACCGGTAACGGCGAAGAAGATGCACACCTTGGGGATTCACAACGGGGAACAGCTGCGCATGCAGTCTTTGGAGATGCTGACCCGCGAATTTGGCAAAGTGGGGACAGTCTATTATGATTTTGCCCGTGGCATCGATACCCGTCCGGTAGAGGCTGTCCGCATCCGCAAGTCTGTGGGTTGCGAACATACGTTGGAGAAGGACATCAGCAAGCGTTCATCCGTCATTATAGAGCTGTACCATGCGGCAGTGGAGCTGGTGGGGCGACTGGAGCACGCCAATTTCCGCGGGAATACGCTGACGCTGAAAATCAAGTTTCATGATTTTAGCCAGATTACCCGCAGTATGACCCAAACAAAGGAGCTGGTTGCCCTTGACGTGATTCTGCCTTTGGCAAAGCAATTGCTGCAGGAAGTGGATTATGAACATCATCCTATCCGTTTGATTGGGCTTTCCGTTTCCAACCCCCGTGAAGAGGGGGAGGAGAAAGGAGTCTGGGAACAGCTGAGTTTTGAATTTAGTGACTGGGAGACGGAACATTCAAATAAATAATGCTATATTTGTGTTCAGTATTAAAAAAAGGAAAGCTATGGGCTGTTTTATGAATATTTTGTGGTTGATGTTTGGAGGTATCATCACTGCTGTGGAGTATCTTATTGCAAGTTTATTGATGATGTTCACCATTATTGGCATCCCTTTTGGCATGCAGACCTTGAAAATGGCAAGCCTTGCCTTGTGGCCTTTCGGCAAAGAGGTTCGTAGCGGGGAACGTTCCAACGGTTGCCTCTATGTGCTGATGAATATTCTTTGGATATTCTTGGGCGGCATTTGGATTTGCCTTTCGCACTTGGGATTCGGGTTATTGCTGTGCATCACCATTATAGGCATTCCTTTCGGTATCCAACACTTTAAGCTGGCAGGGCTGGCATTGACTCCTTTCGGGAAGGATATTGTTGCGGCTTGAGCGATTGTGCTGTATCGTTTTTTATAAATATATGTAAGTATAATTGATGGTAGAGGATGAATGGCGCTTTAATCTTATTGTAATGTGCTTCTGCTTGCATGCTAAATGTTTAGCTTTGTGTTTAGCATCCGATTATGGTTCTATTTTTTGTTTTTATTTGAATTATATATAATAATAATTTTATTTTTAAAAGTGAAATGTTATATTTGTGATTATCCTCACCTATAACACTTCACATATATGCGAAAAACACACCTTTACACGCTACTATGCGTCCTATGTTTTCCATCTTTGGTTTGTGCACAACAAGCCGTTTTTGATGAATTCAGAAAAGCGGCAGGAGATTATGCTGCTCTTTACTCCGGTAAGGCAGAGGAAAATTATAACCAGCAGAAGTATCTTAACCATCCCTATTGGAATACGGATGAATTTCGCGAGGGGGCTGTCTGTTATGGCAGATGGCTTTACTCGGATTTGCAGCTCCGTTATGATACCTATAAAAAGAGTCTGATTGTGGTTACTCCGGAGAAACGGATAACCTTGCAGGTAGATATGCGGAAAGTGGATTATTTTGTCATAGAAGGACAGAAGTTTGTACCGCAGGGTGACTGTTTCGCTGCGTTGCTATATGATAGTCCGCAAATGTGCCTGACACAGTATATCGTATCCACAATGGAGTCTCAGGTGAAGAAAAACGATCTTTATTACAGCCGGTTCAAGAAAAAGAGCTATTTCAGTCTTCGCAGTGGCGGAACCGATTATGTGATAACTTCCCGTTCGGGTTTCTTGAAACTTTTTCCTACATACAAGAAGCAGTTGAAGGCTTATTGCCGGAAAGAGCGGCTGGACTTCAAGGAAGATGGCGGTGTCCGGGCAATGACCCGGTTAACGGAATATATTGATTCCTTAATTCATGGAAAATAATATGAAAGCACATAATCTTAAATATACAGTAGCCTTTTTCCTCCTATTGTCGCCTTTCGGCATGTTTGCACAGCAACAGATGGCTATGGACAGCATTTCCATATTCGAATTGATGGATGCAGTAGAAAAGGGCACGTCTTGCCGTATTTATACAACGATAACGGTTCCTTTTAAAGTGAAGCGGGCAGAGGTGAAGAACCCCACTGCCGAGTACTTGAGAGAGGCTTTGGCAGCTACTATCTATAAGGTGACGGTTTATGGTGACAGAATATTTGTCTTGCCGGAGGTTTTTCTGACCACCTCGCTGCCACCGGTATTGATGGGGGAAAAGTTGGAGACGGATGAGGAACTATTGCCTTCATACATTCCTATTGTGAAGTCTTCTTCAGAAAACAAGGTCTATGAGATAGGAAACAAGTACAAGCCTGCCCCCGGAGATATGATAACTTTGACCGGAAGAGTTTCTGACTTTAAGACCGGCCAGAATCTGGATGGTATCAACATCATTCATCGAGAGCCGTGGGTAGCTACGACGACCAACCGTCAGGGGGAATTTACCATTGACCTGCCTGCAGGCTATAATATTCTTGAAATCAGTGGGATGAATATCAAAGTGACCCATCGGCAATTTATGCTTTATGGTGAAGGCATTGTCCATATCGAGTTGGAAGAGGAAGACCATATGTTGGATGAGGTGCTTATTGTTTCGGGGCGTATACAGAACGTGAAAAGTGTGCAGTTGGGAATGGAGAAGCTGCAGCCTGCCCTGCTGAAAAACATTCCTACGGCTATGGGTGAGGTGGATGTGCTGAAGATGATACAGACACTTCCCGGCATCAAGACAGTGGGGGAGGCATCAAGCGGTTACAATGTGCGTGGGAGTGCCGCTGACCAGAACCTGCTTCTTTTCAATAACGGAACGATTTATAACCCCAATCATCTTTTCGGTTTTTTCACGGCTTTTAATTCGGACATGATAAAGGATGCGGAACTTTATAAGAGCAGTATCCCCAGCCAGTATGGCGGGCGTATCGCTTCCGTACTGAACATCACCAGCAAGGAGGCGAACAAGGAAAAGTTTACTGGTTCTGCAGGTATCGGGCTTGTGACCAGTAAGTTGAATCTCGAGATTCCCATCATTAAGGAAAAGACTTCCCTTCTGCTGAGTGGACGTACGACCTATTCGGACTGGATAATGAAGACATTGCCCAACAAAAGCGGGTATCGTGATGGGAAAGCCGGTTTCTATGATTTGGGGACTGTCTTCTCGCATACGCTGAACGAGCGCAACAAGCTGAATGTCTATGGCTATTATAGTCACGACCGTTTTGCCTTTAATGACAATGAGAAGTATGCCTACAACAATATGAATTTCTCGGCAAACTGGAGGACCGTCTTTGCAGAAAAGCTGACCGGAAACTTCTCTTTCGGTTATGACCACTACGATTACCGAAATGATGAAACGGTGGAGGAAGCGTCTGCCGCACGGCTGTCTTTTGCCATTAACCAATGGTTTGGAAAAGCGGACTTTCTTTATCAAGCCGGCAATAGCCATGCGGTGAACTTCGGTTTGATGAGCCAGCTGTATAATGTGAATTCCGGGACCTACGAGCCGGTGGGGCCTAATTCGCTGGTAAGATATGATGAACTGCAAAAGGATAAAGCACTGGAAAGTGCCGTTTATATAGGGGATGAATGGGATATAACTTCCAGGCTCTCCATCAATGCGGGTATACGCTATTCCATGCTCAATGCTTTGGGACCGCGCACTTACTATACATATCAGGAAGGTATACTGCCCTCCATGTCTTCGGTGGCGGATTCTATCACGGCGGGGAATGGAAAGGTCATCAAGACCTATCACGGACCGGAATTCAGAGTGTCGGCACGTTATGCCTTTACAGATGATTTTTCCGTAAAGGCCGGTTTCAATACGATGAGGCAGTATATCCATAAGGTATCGAATACTGCCGTTATGTCTCCTACAGATACCTGGAAGCTGAGCGACCCCAATATCAAGCCTCAACGTGGCTGGCAGGTGGCGGCAGGCGCCTACTATAATACGCCGGGGCAACTTCTGGAATTATCTGTAGAAGGATATTACAAAAAGCTGATTGATTATCTGGATTATCGCAGTTCCGCCCAAATCCTGATGAACCACCATCTGGAGACGGATGTCATCAATACGGAGGGATATGCTTACGGCGTGGAATTCCAGGTGAAAAAACCGGCTGGAAAACTGAACGGGTGGATGAGCTATACTTATTCGCGCACTTTCTTGCGTCAGAATGATCCGCGCATAGCCCGTCCCATCAATGGTGGAGAATGGTATCCGACCGAGTATGACAAGCCGCATGACTTCAAGTTTGTAGGCAATTACAAGTTTACCCGCCGTTACAGCATGTCTTTCAATATGGATTACAGTACGGGCCGTCCCACCACAATTCCTGCCGGGCAATACTACGACCAGGGTTTGAAGAAAATGCAGGTTTACTATACCGACCGTAACAGTTATCGTGTTCCCGACTATTTCCGTATGGATTTGTCGTTCAATATTGAACCCAGTCACCACCTGACATTGTTGACCCACAGTTCCCTTTCTTTCGGTATCTATAACCTGACCGGAAGGAAGAATGTGTACTCTGTCTATTTTGTGTCCGAGGAGGGTAGGATTCAAGGATACAAGATGTCCATATTCGGTGCTCCCATTCCTTTTGTTACTTATAATATTAAATTCTGAAAGGGTATGAAGAATAAAGTATATTGGGTGATATGTATATGTCCGTTATGGTTGTTCCTTAGTAATTGTGTGGATAAGTTCAATGCCCACTTGCCGGAAAGTTGTATCGGCCTTCTCATAGTTGAAGGTAGTATAATATCGGATAGTGCTGTCGTGTTTTCTTTGAGCCGTTCCTTTTCCTTGGATGTGGAAGGGGTTCCTCCTGATTTCAATAAGGTGGATGCTGAAGTTCGTGGAACCGGTGAGGATGGCTCCAGTTTTAGGGGTGTTGCGTTGGGTAATGGAAAGTACCGGGTTGCTGTCGGAACATTGCATAGGGATGTCCGCTATAGCTTGAAGATTGTCTATGAGGGAGATATCTATACTTCCGAACCTCAATATCCGATAGGAACGGAAAGCATAGACGATGTCACCTACGAACAGCAAGGGGAGTATGGTGATGTCAGTATCCGTTTCTCTATGCAAAGCAAAGATGCTGCATGTTATTCTTGGAGTTATGAAGAAGATTGGGAGGTGAGGGCCGTATACAATCCTATGTGTGCTTATGACCCCGAAACAGATAAGATCGTTGATTATGATGCTAGACCATACTCACGCGGATGGTGTCATAGTGAATCGTCCGAGATAATAATAGGTAATATGGAAATAAACAAGGATAATCGTGTAAAGGATAAGTGTCTCTATTCCATTGAAGCAGACGATATTCGTTTTTCTTGCTATTACAGTACTATAGTGAAACAACGTAAGATTTCGAAGGGTGAATATGAATATTATCAGGAGAAAATAAAGCTTAATGAGGAGATGGGCGGGTTGTTTGTTCCCCAGCCTTCGGAATTGCCGTCGAACATTAGATGTGAAAGCTCAAATAAACAGGCCATTGGATATGTTGGTGTCAGTTTGAATGTGGCGGAATATCGCATTTTCATTTCTACAGATGATATACAATATAGGCTTCCTGAGGGGTATTGTCAGGGAGCGAAAGGGCTGAAAGAAGAGTATACATTTTTAGATTTATACTTGATGGGGTATACCATTGCATATCCGGACCCGGACCCACGTACGGGATTCAAAGGTTATGCATGGGTTTCTGGAGGTTGTACAGACGTACGCTATTTAGGTGCCAGCTTGGAAAAGCCTTCCTTCTGGCCAGTTGAAATCAATCTGTTTTAATAAGAAAAAGCGATGAATAATGCAAAATATATAGTAACATGGATATGCTTGTTGTGGCTCACTATTGGCAGTTGTGTGGATAAATTCAATGCGCACTTGCCGGAGAGTAGTACGAGGGTGCTTATAGTTGAAGGTAACATCATATCAGATAGTACAGTTGTTTTTTCCTTGAGCTGTTCCTTTCCTTTGAATGTAGAAGGAATTCCTCAGGATTATAACAAGATAGATGCAGAAGTCAGTGTAGTAGGAAGTGATGGTTCTTGTTTTAATGGCACTTCTTTGGGAGATGGAAAATACCAAGTTGTAATTGGCTCTTTGAATAAAGATGCCAGCTATAGTCTGAAAATTGTGTATGAAGGGGATATTTATACTTCGGAGCCTCAATATCCATTGGAGACAGAAACAATAAATGACGTTACCTACGAGCAACCGGAAAAATACGGTGACATCTCTATCCGCTTTTCTATGCGGAGTGAAGATGGCGGATGTTATTTCTGGAGTTACGAGGAAGATTGGGAAGTGAGGGCAGTATATAATCCCAAGTTCCGTTATGACCCTACCACTGATGAGGTGGTTGATTTTGATGCTACACCATATGCACGGGGATGGTGTCATGATAAGTCGGCTAAAATCATAGTAGGTAATATAGGAACAAATAAGGATACTCAATTGAAGGATAAGTGGCTCTATTCTATAAAGGCGGATAATAACCGTGTCTTTCATCATTATAGCACTTTGGTGAAACAGCGTAAGATTTCGAGGGGCGAGTACGAATATTATCAGGAGAAAATAAAAATCAATGAAGAAATGGGTGGATTGTTTATTCCTCAGCCTTCAGAACTTCCTACGAATATTATTTGCAACAATTCAGGCAAAAATGTAGTTGGTTATGTGGGAGTTAGCATGAATGTGGCAAAATATCGTATTTTCATTTCTGCCGATGATATATATTATAGGTTTCCTGACGGTTATTGCCAAGAATTTAGAGGTTGGGCAGATTCGTACATGGATTTATATGTGATGGGATATGCTATTGCTTATCCATTGATGGTAGGTTATGCATGGGTTTCCGGAGGTTGTACAGACGTACGCTATTTAGGTGCCAGCTTGGAAAAGCCTTCCTTCTGGCCGGATGAAATGAATTAATATTGAAATGATATGAAGAGAGTGATATTTTGTATTATAGGTTGGGTTCTTGTATTGGGATTACACGCTCAAATTGTTGAGAATATGCGTATTTATACAGACAAGGACTGCTATGTGGCTGGAGAAGATTTGTGGATAAAAGTTTGTGTGACGGATTCCTTGTCTCGTGGAAGCGTATTAAGCAAAGTAGCTTATGTAGAGATAAGTGACACGAAGCTGGTATACGCACAAGGTAAAATCGACTTGCAGAACGGGAATGGATGGGGACGTATCAGACTTCCGCAAGTCATGCATACCGGAGCTTACCAACTGACGGCATATACGCGTTATATGAGGAACTATCCTATGGCTTGTTTCCCAAAGAAGTATATAGCCTTGCTTAATACTGTTCAGACAACAGAGGAGGATAATGTGGAACTTTTCACGGATTCCATTACCGTTTCACAAGCTCCCGGCAATCAGCTTTCCGGAGCGGACTTATGGACAGATAAATCGGTCTATGGGAACCGGAGTAAAGTAGCCTTGACATTACCTAATCTGCCTGCTGATGTCAAGGAGCTTACTTTGTCCGTAGTACGAAAAGACTATGTGCTAAAGGGGTTTCCAATATCAGCCGACGGGCAGAAGAACTATACAAGTGTTCCGGAACGGTCATTTGCTGCAGAGTGTGAAGGGCATATTGTAACCGGCAGGCTGATGGGAGCGCCTGCTGACAATGTAAATGCACGTCTGGCATGTGTGGGCAAGGATATTCGTGTCTTTGGCGGACAGCCTAAGGCTGACGCTATTTATGCTTTTTATACGACCGGAATAACGGATATGCAGGAGATTGTATTAACTGCATTACCGGAGGAGGAAAGTCCCTGCCGATTGGAGCTTATTTCTCCTTTTGTCGGGGTGTTGGCGGAAAAACTTCCTAAAGTCTGTGTGTCATTTCGGAAAGAAGACTTGATAGAGCGTGGTTTCAGCGCGCAATTACATTCTCTTTTGCCGGTAGATTCTTCGTATAGCAAGAGTATATTGCAACAACTTTATGATTTTGTTCCCGCTTCCACTTATAATCTGGATGAGTATGTTCGTTTCAGGACTGTGAGGGATGTTTTTGTGGAATTTGTCAAGGGAATACGTATCAGTCAGCTGGAAGGTAAAGATGTCATCCGGATACTGCAACCGGATATAAGGAGATTCAGTAATATGAAAACACTGGTGTTGTTAGACGGGATTCCGTTTGATGACCATGAAACCATTCTGAACTATGATGCCCGTTTGATACACTATATACATCGTTATACTGGCAAATATACTTTTGGCGGGGAGTTGTATGATGGAATTGTTTCGTTTATAACCCATCGGGGAACATTGCCTGATATACGTTTGGATAAGAATTCACAGATGTTTTCTTATGAGTTTCCACAAAAGAGAATCGCATTTGTTGCTCCATCATACAATTCAGAGAAACAAGCCGGTTCTCGCTTACCGGATTTTCGGCATACACTTTATTGGAATCCGGAGATAACTTCCGCTATGGGTACACTCAACTTTTATACTTCGGATATGAACGGAATATATATAATTACCCTACAAGGAATTTCGGTTGACGGTAGGGAGATAAGGATGCAAAGTGAGTTTGTTGTTGGTGCTAACCATTAGTATAGATGGATAAAAAAGAAAAAGGGCAGAGAACTGAAAAGTTCCCTGCCCTTTATTCATTGTATTTAAAGGTGTTTTTTTACATGGTTACGAGTGACTGCTTTGCAAGCAGCTTTTGTAGTTTACCGTTCAGTGTTTGACACATTGTTCCATTACCCATTGCCTGATAGCGTTTGATTTGGTACTGTAACATAAAAATTTCATTTGCATTCTTTTTCATAATTCTCATCTTTTTGTGCTCTCCGCGTTTCGGAAAGCGGGTTTTTACATCTTTTCTTTTATCTTATAACGTTGCAAAGATACGAAATGTTTGCGAGAAATGTGTTTTATAACATAAAAAATAGCCATTCATCCTTTATTTTCTTTAGAAATACTAGATTTTGCAATCTATATATGACAAATATGTTACGCAAGTTTCGCAAACTCTTCCTTGTTTTATACCTTTGTAAAAAGGGATATTTTAGTATGGAGAATATTGTCAGAACAATAAGAGTTTATTATCCGGTTTCAGATGAAGCATTGGCGACATTGGCACATGGTTTTGAAAAGCAAGTGTTTCCTGTCAAAACACTTATTATCCGTGCAGGACAATTTGATAGGCAAGTCCACTTCATAGAGAAGGGAATGACACGCTCGTACACCTTGCACGATGGAAAAGAAATAACGACATGGTTCTCTATGGAAGGTGATGTAGCTTGTGGCTCGT
The DNA here is from genome assembly GCF_003603065.1 of Bacteroides sp. AF20-13LB. Classification (NCBI taxonomy): domain Bacteria; kingdom Pseudomonadati; phylum Bacteroidota; class Bacteroidia; order Bacteroidales; family Bacteroidaceae; genus Bacteroides; species Bacteroides sp. AF20-13LB. Next base: position 143,520 of record NZ_QTMH01000002.1, on the reverse strand, counting down.
GGGATTTATATAGGAACAAAGCAGGCTTTGAATACGTGGAAACATTGGAAGAAACACTGGTCTATTCTATTTCCATTGAAACGCTTAATGAGTTGTATAAGTCAGATATAGATATTGCAAATTGGATGAGGGTGTTACAACAGGAAAATTTTCTTCGCTTACAAGATATTCATATATCTCGCCTCAACTTGTCTGCGTATGAGCGTTATGAAAAATTAATGAGTGAGTGTCCGGCCCTTTTTCATAGAGTGACTTTGGGACATATCGCTTCTTTCCTTGGCATTACACAACAATCATTGAGTCGTATCAGGGCAAAGGGGTATTTTTTAACATAGGATAAATTCCTATACATTAGAGTTTTGTATTTTTGTCCGCAAAAACAGGATGCGTATGAAAACAGAATATGAAAAGTGCATGGCTGGCGAACCTTTTATAGGAAGCAGGGATCCGAAAATAGTGGAGATGATTTTGCGTACAAAACGTCTCCTGGCACAATTCAATGCCACAGATTATGCCGATAGCAAGCGCAGGAGGGAGTTGTTGTGTGAGATGTTGGGACATGTAGGCAAGAATGTGCATGTGGATATTGACTTCCATTGTGAATGTGGCAAGCATATTTTTATGGGCGACAAGGTAATTGTCAACATGAATTGTACCTTTGTGGACAACAATCGTATTGACATAGGTAGCAACGTCTTAATAGCCTCTAATGTACAGATATATACGGCAACCCATTCTACCAAAGTAGATGAACGTATGGTGCAGGACTGTCCGGAAGAACAAGAAATCTGCCGTACGTATGCCTTACCTGTACGAATAGAGGATGGAGTATGGATTGGTGGAGGGGTTGTCATTTTGCCTGGTGTCACCATCGGGAGGAACAGCGTTATCGGGGCGGGGAGTGTGGTTACCCGTTCTATTCCTGCGAATTGTGTGGCAGTGGGAAATCCTTGTCGTGTGATAAAACAGATTGATAATATAGTATCTGTATGAGCATGTGTTGAGTAAATGTATTATCTTTGCATATATTACCATGTAAACAAGAGAGACTATATACTTATGGGGAAATTGGTGGAACTTTGGCGGAGTCCTTATCCTACGTTTTATCAACGCTGGAAGGCAGTAGTGATACCTTCGGCCATTATTTTTCTGATATTATATATACTTCAGCCGTTCGGTATTTCCCGGATAAAGGGAAGTGTGTTTGGGGTGGTTGCCGGTTCTGCATTGATTGCGGCAGGTGCTTCGGGAGTTTTCACCTATTTGCTTCCGGCATTATTTCCTGCTTATTACAAGGAGCAGAACTGGACATTGGGTAAGCATGTGTTGAATTTGCTGCTGATGTTGTTGCTGATAGCAGTGGGGATTTGGGCCTATCAATCATGGTTGATGGGAATGTGGTTGGACAAGCGGTTGTTCTTTCTGGCTTTGTCTTGGGTAATGGTGCTGGCACCTTTTCCTACCATATTTTTTCTGATGTGGAACCGCAATTTGCAACTGACCCGCAATCTGAAAGAAGCTATGGAGATGAACGGTCACCTTTCAAGGAGAATATCCCCGGAAGTTGGGATAGCGAGCTTGGAAGACAAGGTGTTTTCCTCGGAAGAAGCGTTGGTGTTTGCCGGTGGCACCAAAGAAATGCTGGAAGTAAAGGCCGGAGATTTCCTTTATGCAGAGGCAAAGGGGAATTACGTAAAAGTAGGTTACCGTTCAGATTCGGATAAAGAAAAGAAAATTACATGGAGATTGTTGCGTGCCACCATGAAGCAGGCAGAGGAAGCTGTCTCTGCTTGCCCTTTTATTATCCGTTGCCATAGGGCCTTTCTTGTAAACATCCGGATGGTGGTGAAAGTAGATGGAAACTCTCAGGGATATAAGCTGAATCTGGAGGGTTGCGAAGAGGAGGTTCCGGTTTCACGCGCATACGCCAAAGAGGTGAAAGCATTGATTGAAAACCGGACAAAGAGTTAGTCACTCGTCACAGAAATACGTTGTTCGTCACAAAGAGTTTGTTGGTTGTCACATATCCGGGCTGTCTGTCCCGGATATTTTTTTGTCTTATACCCTTCCTTTATGTTTGCGGCAGGAAACACAACGAATGTAAAGATATGAAACGGGAAACAGTCTTTGGGATATTGGGCGTATTACTTTATACACAGCCTTCCGTAGCGCAGAAATCAGTGACCGATACAGTACGTCTGAATTTTAATATAGACAGTGTCGCTTTGGAAGAAGTAGTGGTAAAAGGAGCCAGAACTCCTGCTGCCAACAGCCGTTGGAGCGATATGCATCCGGTGGAACTGGTCACGGTGGGCGGTGCGAACGGTGATTTATACAAGGCATTGCAGACTTTGCCCGGTACGCAAGTGCAGGGTGAAACCGGTGAATTGCTGGTACGTGGTGGAGGCAGTTACGAGACGCAGACTTTTATTGATGGAATGCATGTACTGAATCCCTATACTTCGAACGGAATAAATACCCCTGCTCGCAGCCGTTACTCTACATTTATGTTCAGTGGGGTAAACCTTGCTTCGGGAGGCGCTTCACAAGAATATGGAGAAGCGCTTTCGGCAGTCTTGCCATTGGAAACAAAAGATTACAGCAAGGTCGATAAAGTCGGAGTGAACGCTTCCGTTGTCGGTGTTGGTGGAGGGGGCACAAAGACTTTTGACAGAGGATCCTTGTCTGTTGACTTGAATTATCAGAACCTGGGTTTGTATGACAAGGTTTATTCGGGCAGGAGGGATTTCGAGGAGCCTTACCGGATGTTTTCCGGAGCTGTCCAGTTCCGTTATACTCCTGATGAAAGAGTGGTATGGAAGGTTTACGCACAATACGACCGGACGGACTTTTCCACTTACGAAGGGGATAACCGCAGATTGTTCGGGCTGGGTGAAGACAATATCTATGTAAATGCAACCTTTCGCAGGCATACTTCCGGAGAGTGGAGTTGGTTTGCAGGGGCGGCCTATTCTTACTATAACCGGAGAATCGGAGGAGCAGTTGTTTCGGGTGATAACTGGCTGGAACGTCAGCAAGAGACGCATCTGAAGGCTAAAGTTTCCAAACGGTTGTCATCGGTATTCCGCCTGGATATGGGGATAGAGAGCTATATCCGCAATTACAGGAATCATTATCTGTTGTGCGGGACGGATGACAGCAATCGCATGTCGCCTACCATTGGTGCGGGTTTCTTTTCGATGGCTTATTATCCGATGGAACAATTGAAGATGGAGTTTTCTTTTCGCACGGAATACACTTCTCCGAACCGTAAGATGAATTTCTCTCCCCGGCTGGCGGCGAACTATTATTGGGGAAACATGATGTTGTCGGGGATTGTAGGGCGATACACACAGTTGCCCGAGAACAACTGTCTGGTGCGTCGGCCGCAGTTGATGTCGGAAGTATGTATGCAGTACAATTTGGGCGTTCAGTACGACTATGAAGGGCGTTTCTGTAAAGCTGAACTTTATTATAAGGATTATGACCGTCTGGCATTGGAGGAAACGGATGCCGATACGAAAGCTGTATTCTTGACCTCCAACGGTTATGGACACAGCAAAGGCATAGACTTGTTCTTCCGTGATAGAGCGTCCTTCAAGAATCTGGAATACCAGTTATCCTATACCTATAATATAGCCAAACGTAAATATCGGGAGTATCCGGAACTGACTACTCCTCAGTATGCCACACGGCATAATGCAGCCTGGGTGGTGAAGTATTCCTTGCCTCGCCTGCGTTCCATTGTCAGCGTGACCGACCGTTTCAGTAGCGGACGTCCTTATCATAACCCCATGCTGCCGGGTCTGATGAACGATGAAGTGAAGCCTTATAACAGTCTGGATTTGGGTGTGACCTTCCTGGCAAGCAAGAAGGTAATCATCCATGCTTCCGCCAGCAATATCCTTTGCCGGAAGAATGAGTTCGGTAAGGTGGATAACAAGGCTGTCCTGGCTTCCAGCGACCATTTTTTCTATGTAGGAGTATATGTGACTTTAGGCAAGAAGGCCGCCTACGATGTATCCAATTTTTAGACAATAACCCTTTTAAAATAAACAAAGATGAAAGCAATGATTATTTTTTTAGTATTTGTAATGCAAAGTGCCGCCCAGCTGCTCTTTGCCCAGAACCTGACTATTGAAGTGTGTGACATTGAAAAGGTGGAGGGGCATCTCTATGTCGCCATCTACAATTCGGAAGAAACATTCATGAAGAAACCCTTGACCGCCTTCCGGATAGATGTGAAAGATACGTCGCTCTCCATTCCTTGCCAGGGGTTACCTACGGGTACGTATGCCATTTCGTTGTTTCAAGACGAGAACGGAAACGGGAAACTGGATACTGCCGTTTTCGGCATTCCTACAGAGAAGTACGGGTTCAGCAATGATGCTCAAGGCGTTATGGGTCTGCCGTCTTATGACAAATGCAGCTTCACTTTTTCCGGAGACACGACTTTGGTGATACATCTGAAGTAGAGTGATTATGTAAGTAAAACGGGAATTAATTTTCTTTTGCGGACGATTTACACTATTTTTGTGGCTCAACCTTAATAATTGCGTTATGAAACGAGTTGCACGACTTCTGGGATTTCTCGGACTGGTATGTTTGCTTGCCTCTTGCGGCAAACGTTCTTTCATTACAGACACTTCTTACCGCCAACGTGTGGAGCAAGACTTCAATCAAAAAAAAGAAAGGTTGCCGCAGGGCGATTTGTTTGCCATATTCGATACGGACTTGACGTCGTACGAACGCGAAGCTTTGGAGTTCCTTTATGCCTATATGCCTTTGGCAGACATTGCCGATTATTCCGGAGAATTTCATCTGATGAATGTGCGAGCCTCCCAAAAGGCTGCCGATGAGATGCCTTGGGGAAAAGTTATTCCTGAGGATTTGTTTCGTCATTTTGTACTTCCGGTGCGGGTCAACAATGAGCATCTGGACAGTGCACGGGTAGTGTTTTACGAAGAACTGAAGAATCGTGTCAAGTCTCTGTCCCTCTATGATGCCATTCTGGAGGTGAACCACTGGTGCCACGAGAAGGCTATCTATACTCCCTCCGATGCCCGTACCAGTTCGCCTTTGGCAACGGTACGCACGGCATACGGGCGTTGTGGCGAGGAATCTACCTTGCTGGTTGCCGCCTTGCGTTCGGTGGGTATCCCTGCTCGTCAGGTCTACACACCCCGGTGGGCGCATACCGACGACAATCATGCATGGGTAGAAGCATGGGCGGACGGGAAATGGTATTTTCTTGGAGCCTGCGAACCCGAACCGGTACTCAACCTTGGTTGGTTCAATGCTCCGGCCAGTCGCGGTATGCTGATGCATACCAAGGTCTTCGGACGTTATGAAGGAGCGGAGGAAGTGATGTCTGTCACTCCTACTTATACGGAAATCAATGTAATCGGTAACTATGCACCGACGGCTAAGGCCACAGTTACGGTCATGGACGGACATGGAAATCCGGTGTCTGATGCTTGTGTGGAGTTCAAGCTCTATAATTATGCGGAGTTCTATACCGTAGCCCGGAAGCAGACCGATGCAGAGGGAAAGGCTTTTTTGACGGCCGGTAAGGGTGACATGCTGGTATGGGCTTCCAAAGACGGAAAATTCGGCTATGCCAAACTGTCTTTCGGTAAGGACCATGAACTGGTTGTGAAGATGGATAAGACTGCCGGCGGCGGCCATGCGGTAGATTTTGAACTTGTGCCGCCCCCCGAAAATGCGGAGTTGCCGGCGGTTACGCCCGAACAGCGTGCGGCGAATGACCGCCGCATGGTCCATGAAGATTCCATCCGCAACGCTTATGTGTCTATGTTCATGACGGATGAGACGGCGCGTTATTTTGCCCGGCGGTACAAGCTCGACGAAGATGCCGTTTCACGGATACTGGTCGCTTCCAGAGGAAACCATCGGGTCATTGTCGACTTCATGGCACGGTTGCGCTCTGAAAAGTCCAAAAGAGGAGGTCTGGACCTGCTCCAACGGATTTCGGCAAAAGACCTCCGCGACGTTACACTGGAAGTTCTGATGGACCACATGCAATCCCGTATGTGCAAGAATGCCGACCATTTCCGCAGATATGTGCGCAATCCACGCGTAAGCAACGAGATACTGACCCCCTATAAAGGATTTTTCAAGAAAGCCGTCTCAAAGGAAGATGCTGAGGCATACAAGGCAGAGCCGATGAAACTGGTGGCATGGGTGGCCCAAAATATCCGGGTAGACAATGACTGTAATTTGGGAGGGGCTCCCATTTCTCCGGAAGGGGTCTGGAAGGCCCGTGTGGCTGATGCCCATAGTCGTGACATTTTCTTCGTCTCCATGGCACGCAGCATGGCAATCCCTGCCCGTATCAACGGAGTGACCGGCAAAGTACAGTTGATAGGGGATGATGGTGCGATGGATGTGGACTTGAACCATCATCCGGAAGAGCCGGTCTTTATGGCAGAAGGAATTGCTTCGAAGGGAAAGTTGGTGGCTTCCTATAAGCCTATCCGTTCGTTGGATAACCCGAAATACTATTCTCATTTCACTCTTTCCAAACAGACCCCGCAGGGCAGTTTGCAATTGCTTTCCTATGACGAAGGCGATGCAGATATGGGCGGCGGTACTACATGGAGCAATCTTCTGAAGGAAGGAACAGCTCTGGAGGCCGGAGATTATGTTTTGGTGACCGGTACACGCCTTGCCAGCGGTGCGGTACTTTCTAAAACCACCTTTTTCAATATTCTGCCGGAGAAGACAACGGAAATTGAATTGGTGATGCGCGAGAGCGAGGATGAGGTGCAGGTTATCGGGAACTTTAATTCGGAGTCTCTCTTCACTCCGCTGCCGGACGCCGGCTCCGCAGCCCGGCAGAGTCTGCTGCAGGCTTGTGGGCGCGGTTACTTTGTCGTAGGCATTCTGGGTGTCAATCAAGAGCCAACCAATCATGCGTTGCGCGACATCGCTTCATTCAAGGCTGATTTGGAGAAGTGGGGGCGTAAGATGGTGTTGCTGTTCCCTAATGAGGCCAAAGCCGGCAAGTTCGCCCGCGAGTCATTCCCCGATTTGCCCTCTACCATTATTTATGGTATAGATACGGACGGTATCGCTGCGCAGATTGCAGAAAGCATGAAGTTGAAGCATAAAGAGAGCCTGCCGATATTCATCATAGCCGATACTTTCAATCGGGTGGTCTTTGTATCGCAAGGATACACCATCGGACTGGGAGAACAACTGATGAAGACAATAAAGGGGTTATAGGGCTTTCTGCCATGAATTGTAAATAGTAATCGTCAAATAGTAAATCATCCGATGCCTGTTATCGAAATATCATCTTTGACCCATCCCGGTGTGGAGATATTCAGTACCCTTACCGAAGCCCAGTTGCGCAACCGCTTTGAGCCGGACAAAGGGCTGTTTATAGCTGAGAGTCCTAAGGTTATCAAGGTGGCTCTGGATGTCGGCTACGAGCCTTTGGCCCTTTTGTGTGAGCACAAGCACATTTATGGGGATGCTGCTGAAATCATTGAGCGTTGTGGCGATATACCCGTCTACACAAGCGGTAGGGAATTGCTTGCCGAGCTGACTGGCTACGTTTTGACACGTGGTGTTCTTTGTGCCATGCGCCGTCCGGTTCCGAAGAGTATGGAGGACGTCTGCCGGGGAGCCCGGCGTATTGTGGTTATCGACGGGGTGGTGGATACCACCAATATTGGGGCCATCTTCCGTTCGGCGGCAGCTCTTGGCATGGATGCTGTGCTGTTGACGCGTAATTCCTGCGATCCTCTGAACCGTCGTGCGGTCCGGGTTTCAATGGGAACGGTTTTTCTTGTGCCGTGGACGTGGATGGACGGTCCTCTGGATACGCTCGGTGAGTTGGGTTTCCGCACGGCGGCCATGGCGCTTACGGACAATTCCATTTCCATAGACAATCCCGTTTTGAAGACCGAGCCCCGGTTGGCTATTGTGATGGGTACTGAGGGAGATGGTCTTTCGCACGAAGCGATTGCGGGAGCCGACTATGTGGTTCGTATCCCCATGGCGCACGGTGTAGATTCGCTGAACGTGGCGGCCGCAGCGGCTGTTGCTTTCTGGCAACTTCGCGTTTAGAAGTGATAACTCAAAAAAGCATATATTATGTTGGCATATACTTATATTGAACACGGAAAGTTCGGATTGCTTGAGAAACCGATACCGGTATTGGAAGATGCACGTGATGCTATTGTGCGGGTGACACTGGGTAGCATATGCACCAGTGACTTGCATATAAAGCATGGAAGTGTACCGCGCGCCGTACCCGGAATTACGGTAGGACACGAAATGGTGGGCATCGTAGAGCAGGTGGGTGCCGAAGTTGAGTCGGTAAAGCCCGGCGACCGTGTGACTGTGAATGTGGAGACTTTTTGTGGTAAATGTTTCTTTTGTCGTCACGGATATGTGAACAACTGTACCGACACTAATGGCGGTTGGGCTTTGGGGTGCCGTATCGATGGCGGCCAGGCGGAATATGTACGTGTGCCTTATGCCGACCAGGGACTGAACCGTATTCCCGATACGGTAAGCGACGAGCAGGCGCTCTTGGTAGGCGATGTGTTGGCCACCGGCTTCTGGGCTGCCCGTATCTCCGAAATAACCGAGGAAGACACTGTACTCATCATCGGTGCCGGGCCGACGGGTATTTGTACCCTGCTTTGTTCCATGCTGAAGAAGCCCCGTCGCATTATTGTCTGCGAGCAGTCGGCCGAAAGAATCCGTTTTGTCCGCGAGCATTATCCGGAGGTGCTGGTCATTGGGCCGGAAAACTGCAAAGACTTTGTGAGGAAGCATAGCGACCATGGTGGGGCAGATGTCGTACTTGAAGTTGCCGGCACGGAAGATACTTTCCGCTTGGCATGGGAGTGTGCCCGTCCCAATGCCATTGTCACCATTGTGGCGCTTTATGACCAGCCTCAGTTATTGCCCTTGCCGGAGATGTATGGCAAGAATCTTGTCTTCAAGACCGGTGGTGTGGATGGGTGCGATTGTGCCGAGATACTGCGCCTGATAGCGGCGGGACAGATAGATACCACACCGCTTATCACACATCGTTTCTCGTTGGAGGAAATTGACGAAGCCTACCGTATTTTTGAGAATAGGCTGGAGGGGGTGATAAAGGTGGCGATTGTGGGTAGATAGAAAAAGAGGATAGCCAATGAAGGCTATCCTCTTTTTCTATGTAATTATTTACTTGCTACTTACTTGCTCAAAGCTTGAGCCACGTCAACCGCACAAGCCACTGTACATCCTACCATCGGGTTGTTACCGATACCCAGGAATCCCATCATTTCCACGTGAGCAGGAACTGAAGATGAACCGGCGAACTGAGCGTCTGAGTGCATACGTCCCATAGTATCGGTCATACGTAAACTTGTGACGGTTTAGAAATGTATATGTTGTTGTAATATATTGTAATATAGTGTATTATACTCTATTTGATATTGAATTAAATAGATGTCTGTGACGGTAATTTATGTATTCCGTCACTGTGACGTCACAAATTATGGAATATGATAAATAAGAGTAACTATACATTATCATTTACTGTTAGGGCAAGTAAAATGAATAAGGCAGGTAAAGCGCCAATTGAGGTATTAATAGCTGTGGGTGATGAAAGAACTGTATTCTCAACTGGTAAGTTAGTTGCATTGGAGAATTGGAATAAAGATAAACAGTGTGTACGTGGTACGAATTCTGAGGCTGTAGTATTGAATGAATTTCTAAAGAGTTTGAGAGTACGAATTTATGAGGAAGAGATTAAGTTAGTGAAGCATGGATTTGCTATAACAGCTATGTTACTTCGTGATGCCTTATTAAATAAGGTGGAACTGATAAAGGAAGAAACTATTCTTAACGTTTATAAGAGACATAATGAAATGCAGCATAAACAGATTGGCTGTGGAATATCTAAAGGGACATACGCTAATTCAAAGCATGGCTTATCACTTCTTGAGAAATTTATTCAATCTAAATATAATCGTGATGATATGTTCTTAAGAGAATTAAATCGTGATTTCATTGAAGAATACCGTATATGGTTGCTATCAGAACATGGATTATCTCAGAATGGGGCAGTGAAGTATTTATCACTATTAAAGAAGGTGGTAAATCGTGCTGTTGCTAATAATAAGATTGCATTTAATCCATTTGCATCATATAAATTGGAGCGGCAAGAGGTATCTCCTGATTTCTTGAATGAAGATGAACTGCGCAGAATTATAAACTTTAATTCTCCTTTACCCAGACTTGAGCGGACGAGGGATATGTTCTTATTTGCGTGTTATACTGGCTTATCATACATTGATGTTAAAACATTGAAGGTTGAACATTTAGAACGTGATAATCAAGGAAGAATGTGGATTAAGAAGAAGAGGGTAAAGACTGGTGTTCTTGCTCGTATTCCATTATTACCTAATGCTAAAATGTTGATTGATAAGTATGCAGGTGGAGATACCTTAATGCCTATATATTCAGATAAGGATATAAATCTATATTTGAAGGATATAGCTATTCTATGTCACATAGATAAACGAATAACCTATCATACAGCAAGACACACATTTGCAAGTACGGTTACTTTAGCTAATAATATATCCTTAATTGTGGTGTCTAAAATGTTGGGACATTCTAATACACGAATGACTGAACATTATGCTAAATTAGTTGATAAGTGTATAGGTGAAGAAATGGATAAGTTAATGGGGACATTCTGTACTAAGGAATGATGTAATGAAGCATTTACTCTAATTTATAATGCCGCTCTGTTGCATAATGGAGTGGCATTATTTATCTTTACGGCACTAATACAGATATGACATGATAACCTACTCAATACCAATTCCAGAGTTGAGGACGTTAGAGCCTATACTGGCAGAATGCTTTGGCTACAGACGTGCCATGTTCTTAAATGAACTACAAGCAGCATACCACCTTCATTACCCTAATGGGGCAGGTGAGGAGATAGTTTCCAAGTATCGTATGCCATTCCCGTATCTGGATGAATACGCGGTGGATAACGGTGCTTTTGACTATCACCGCTATGCCCCCAGACCAGCCTCAACAAGTACACTGTTTGATGCTGCCAGTTTCATCATGGATACAGAGCACGAAGTATTCATAACCCTATCCAATGATAAGATACTGACTGAAATATTGGAACTTCTGGAGGAGTATGGCGTATCAGATGAAGATGAAGTAATAGGAATATCCCTTCTGTTTGTAGCTGCCATATATGACAAGCATGTAAAGGATGAACTTCATACGGAGATTGCCATTTCAGAGAATACACTTCCGTATCTGGAACAAGTCCGTCCAGAAATGCTGAAGCTGTTTGAGTTATTGAACACCAAGAGATACTCACCTTCCAGAAAGGAGGAGGTAAGGGCACTAAATTCCATCACCATTGATAACGGGGTAAAGAAGATTAGGCTTGACAACTCCTGCTATTGGCTGACTGACTTGCTTGACAACTACCTGCATATTTACTTGGGAGTTGACAGTCTGGAAGAGGCGCAAGCGGAATTGAAGGAGGTGTATTCAGAAAGGAAAGGCAGGAAAGCCAATAATGCAGCCTGCAACTTAATCATGTACGGTACATTCCATCTCTTGCAGAAGTGTTCAGCCTTAAAGACCAGAAGCGAGCAGATACGTATGACTTTAGGCTACATGGAGATATTATTTGAAGCGGACAGTTTCAATAATGACGAGAACTACACCAATGCCGCTATAGCCTACTTGGTGAAGCAAGGCTACAAACCGCAATGGAAGCCCAAGCGGATAGAGGACTACAATTTCTCTCCCAATAATCAATCCACAGAATACCTCTGGTAAGCAATATGCTGCCAATCCTCACAGACTACCATGTAATCACGTGGTAGTTTTTTATATCCTTATAATATCTAACTATTTGGCTATCTTATATATAAAGAATACCCTTCAAATCGCATTCTATTCTTTATAACCCACCTTCTAAGTATTTCCCAACTTTGCAACGTAATCAGAAACGATAAGGCGCCAAGTTGAAGATTGCACCAATTTATAAACTTAATTATTAATTTAAATTTAAACAATTATGAAGAAAATTTATTTACAAATTAATATTGTAGCTAATAATGAAGTAAGAAACATAGCTTTCGCTAAGGGTATTAATCGTTCCATCAACTTGGGCAATGTAGAGAAGATATTAGCCATGATGAAGGTCAAAGGCTACAGAAAGGCAGAGCAGATACAAGTCATTAAGGCGGAAGATGTAATTAAAACTGGCGATATTAGCTTGGTTGATATTAATGGGCAAGATATAAAGCCGGAAGATGCTGCCAAATATTTCCTTGTATTGGACGGTCAGCATAGGGTTATTGCCGCAGCCCTCTATAATGAATGGGCAGCGGAGAACGGAAAGGAAACGATAGATGTCCCTGCCATTGAAGTTGAATTGCAAGGGAATGAAACCATTGCCGAATATATCAACGAGATTAATATTACCAAGAAGGAATGGACTACCCCAGATTATGTACGTGGTGCAGCCAATATTAACCCAGACAGTGAATTCCTGCAACGGTATAACGAACTGATAAAGAGCGAGAAGAACCCAGACGGTTATCCAATCTCAACACTGAACCTTATCTTTTGTGGCAATAATAACGCCATATCAAAGTCTGACTTCTCTCTATTATGCTCTGGGAAGGATGAGAAAGGAAAGAAGGTGAAGAAGCCTATCATTCCAGCCTATAATATGGAGATAGGCAACAAGTTCATCCAAATCTGCAAGGATAAAGGCTTTGATGACAAGGATATTGCCAAGAGACACCTAATTCAGCAATTTAATAATATCAAAACAACTGCGGGAGACGCCAACGAAGCTATTAAGATATTCCAGACCATCACCCAGAATGACAAGGCGGCAATGTTCAATACGCATGGAAATCTGGATGAGAGTTTGGTGATGGAGCAGTTCAAGAAGATAAGAGAACGGAATGGCAATCCTATTATCATTCCAGTTGAAGGGACTGGGACAGCCTCCACTGATGCAGATGAGGACATTCCTTATCTGGAAGCGGAAGAAGTCCGCTAATAAGAACCGGAGCCAATGTGAGAGGTTGGCTCTTCTGCTCCCAATTCTTCCAGAGTGGTGAATTTCCCCCATATAATAAGGTGGTTTACCCTAATAATTGAAGTTGAGAGTAATCTGTAGTCTGATTATTGGGGTCACAGATAGCTGTTTTCCAATCACCAAGTAGAAATGATGATAGAGTTGAAATTCCCAGAAAGTGGTGAATTCCCTCTATATAAAACGGTCAGTTACCCCAGTATTCAGAGTTTAGGATTATTTAAAGTCCAATAATTAGGGTCACAGGTAACATATTTAAAATCACAAAAGATAACTTATGATAAAGTTAGATATTCAAGAACGGGACGGTTTCCTCATTATGGACGACTTCCCAAAGAATTGCATCTTCAACAAGGTAAAGACGGGATGCGGTGCTACTACAATAGCGCTTACCAATGACGAGAATTACATTATTGCCGTACCTACAACAGAGCTGGTAATCAATAAGTGCTACCCACCTAAGGATAAAGACGGCAGGGACATTGCTTGGAAGAAGTCACAAATCCAAGCAGGCGTAAGTCCTACTAATGACAGACTGTTTGGTTTATATGGCAAGTTCACTAAGATAGTACAAATCCAGTTGAACAAGTTTCTTGCTAAGGACGGAGTTAAGAAGATAATCTGTACGTATGACAAGGTGGATAAACTGATTGACCTCATTAATCCGCTTGAATTCAAGATACTTGTGGATGAGTACCACAATTTGTTAAAGCAGTATGGCTTTAGGACAAAGGTAATAAATCAGATTATAGAGAAGTTCAAATGCTTCAAGTCTCATTGCTTCTTAACTGCAACTCCTATCCCAGAGCGATTTAAGCCCAAAGTATTTGCCGAAATGAAGGAATATATTGCCAACTGGCAGATAGTGGATAAGATTACAATCTACCCCTGCCCATGTGTCAAAGCAAGCACTACAGCAGCTAATGTTATCAAGCATTATAAAGACAACGGTCACTTTGTGTTGGACGGGATTAAGAGTGAGGAGGCATATTTCTTTGTCAACAGCGTAAGGGAGATTAAGGAGATACTTGAACAAGCCAAGCTGACCAATGATGAGTGCAGGATTATATGCGCTGACGACGAGATGAACCATTACAAGCTGGAAGGCTTTGAAATCTCCAGTTCAACAGCCCCAGTTAAACGGTTTACATTCGTGACCTGCAAGGCATTTGAAGGAGTGGACTATTATTCAGAGACGGCAATATGCTTTATCGTCAGTGACGGCTACAACAAGCATACCCTAATCAGCATTGACATGGATATTCCCCAGATTGCAGGACGTATCAGAACCAAGTCCAACCCTTTCAGAAACAAGATAGTCCATATCTTCAATGCAAAGGCTGTCAACTACTACGTTCCGTTTGATGTGATGGAGGAGAGGATAGAGGACGAACTTGCTACTGCTCGCAGAAGGGTGGAGCAACTGAATAGGGAGACTGATATAAAGATATTAAAGCAGCAGGATAAGGAGTTTGAAAGACTGGGCGTCCATACATATATCATCAAGAAGGATGGCAGATACGAAGTCAATGACATGGTTGCCCAGTTAAAGCTCTACCAACACTGGACTACACATATAGTATATAGGTCGTCCGAAGCACTGCAAGAGGCTTATAAGGAATTGGGGATGACAGTAACCAAAGGGTATGAGTGGAGTATCGCAGATGACAGTGCAGTAAAGGATGCTCTCAAACCGCCACAATTCAGAGACCGCCTCAAACGCTTCTGTGACTTGAAGGAGAAGCTTTCCCTAACGGACAATGAGCAACGGGAATTAAGGGTGATAACAGATAAATATCCATTCTTGGAGCAGGGATATAAACAGCTTGGGCAGACGTTGAGAAGGTATAGAACCATAAAGGAAATTAAGGCATTGATTGAGTAGGATTGAACTCCAGACTATTAAACGGGTCTGGAGTTTCTTGTTATACCCCAACTCAAATTAGGCAGTGTCTAAATAGTACCCCCTCCCTTCCAGATACGGGAACTCTTTCCATACAGTTACCAAGACTGCATAAAGTGCAATTATCAGCCAGAAAGCAGGCATGAGGTGTATATTATGCGCTTTATTGTCATGTTACTCCTACGTCCCTCACCTCTCTTAGATGGGAAATGAACGGTTTAACGCAATCGCATTCCAGACCGCAAACGCTTTGGCTACGGTATTACTGGCTACTACAGTAATGTCTGTGTATTACAGAGCACAATTGCGGAAGTCTATGGGGCATTACGCTATAAAGCGTGCTATTCCCTTTAATTCACTTATTACTAACCAATAAATTATCGCTTATGGAAGATTTAAAGGCAATTCTGACGGTTGGTGCAATACTCGTTGTACCGTTCATTACAGCACCGCAGGCAATGTTTGCCATAGTGCTGTACATTATCGTTTATATGGCGTTCAGATGGAGAAATTTCTAATTATCAACTTAATAATTTACAGATTATGGAAGCATTACAGATTATGCCAGTCATGGCACAGAGAAGGAACAGCAATTTAGGCGAATTTGCAGAGGATGCAACGGTTGTAACGGACGATACAAAGGGGAAACGACCTCTGTTCATAGAGGCTAATACAGTTGAAGCGACTTTACAGCATTTGAGGGACGACTGCATAATTCCAGTATTCGCCAAAGACAACGAGGCTACATTGTCGCACGTCTCGTTCATTGAAACGGTGCAGGATGCCGCACATACTTTCTTTAACGGTGAACGGATAGGGCAGCCGGATATAAGGGTGTCACACGTTATCAAAGGTCGTATTCCAGAAGCAATACATAAGCCTGCCAATCAGTTATTGGAGAGTGACAAGACCATTTATTACGAGCGTTGCGCTTTCGTGATTGAAATACCTACCATCTACGAGACGGTGAACGGTAATAGGCTGACCCTTACCATAGGTGGAGTTAGGGCTTATAACCATACCAATCTGTACAGTAAAAAGGGTGCAGAGCGTTTTAAGGTGTTCATAGGCTTCATTTGTAATGTCTGCACCAATTTATGTGTATCTACGGACGGTTATCTTACTTGTTTGGAAGTAACCAATACCAACGAATTATATCGTGCCGTATTGGAAATGTTCAACAAGTACGACCCTGCCAAGCACATACATCTGATGCAGACACTTGGCAATACCAGTATGACAGAACATCAATTCTGCCAGTTACTTGGAAGAATGCGACTTTATCAGTGCTTGCCACAAGGCTATCAGAAGGCTATCCCCAGAATGCTGCTTACTGATACACAAGTAAACAGTGTGGCTAAAGCCTACATTAATGATGAGAACTTTGGCTGTCTTGGCAGTGACCTATCCATGTGGAAGTTCTACAACCTGCTTACTGGCAGCAACAAGAGCAGCTACATAGACAGCTTTCTGGATAGAGCCTACAACGCTACAGAACTGGCAACGGGCATTGCATCCGCTCTGCATGGTGATGAAAGATACAGCTGGTTTCTCTCTTAGCTGTATCTGGAATTATATCCTATTACTGGTTTCTCAAAACTGGAGATTATGCTACGGAATTTATTCTATGTGTTACTGGCTACTTTGGTATTCTTCATTGCAATGGCATTGTTTCCATTTATAGCGGTAGGATATATCCTGCTGCTGGGCTATGCCATTGTTAAAGGATAGCTTGGTATGGAGGACATCTATATAACAAGGTATAGGTGTCCTCTTACTGTTAATGGGAGAAATGTTCACTTCTATTATTAGTGAATGTTCCTTTGATTATCAATAAGTTGGATATTCCAACTTAAAAATGATATTCACTTTTATTCATTTCATTATAAGACTGAACGTTATGTCACTTAAATATTCAAGTACAACCGCAGATTATCTGCAATGGAGCGAGGCAATGAACTTGATAAGGAAGTTAGCCAAAGACGGGAATTATAAAATCTCGCTTCTTGTTGCTCTGGGCTGTTTTACTGGCTTAAGAATATCTGACATTCTGGCTTTACGCTGGAATCAGATATTAAATGCGGAGGAATTTACCGTTATCGAAATCAAGACGGGAAAGCAAAGGACTGTGAGAATTAACATGCAGCTACAGAAGCATATCTGTGACTGCTACAAGCATATCAGTCCTATAGGCATAGACGCGCCTATATTGGTTAGCCGGAAAGGTACGGTCTATTCCATACAGAGGATAAATGTAATCCTCAAGGAGGTTAAAAGGAAGTATAGGCTGCATATAGGCAACTTCTCATGCCACAGCCTTAGAAAGACTTTCGGCAGGCAGGTCTATAACATGAACAGCGAAAGTTCGGAGCTTGCACTTGTCAAACTCATGGAGCTATTCAATCATTCCAGTGTATCAATTACCAAGAGATACTTGGGATTAAGGCAGGAAGAACTACTTAATACTTATGACTGCCTTAGCTTTTGATTACTGGCGGTTGCGCTCACCAATTATTAAGAATGGAGCGGAACTGCCTTTTAAGCCTACAATTCAAGTTGGGAGTAAATTTATAAAATTCTACTTATATAGACCTTTTACAAATTTGCTCCTAACCTTGATTTATGGAGTAGGAATGCCTTTCTGCATTTAATAAACAATAAGTTCTTGCCAATCAAACGTAAATTCGTAACTTTGCAGCAATTCTAACAGCCTAATGCGTTGGGAAGTTGGAAGGACATATTAGTTAACGAAGAGCGTTTAAGATATTATCTTACTGTGAAATCTGGACAATTTCAAAAGGTGAAGATAATAGGCAAGGACGCTCACGTCAGTGTTATATATTCACCTCTGTAGGGTGAACTATATACATATCTGGCGTGGGCATTGTTTATTATTCACCTTAGGCAGTCCAGAGCCTCACAGTAGTAATATTCAATGTTCCCACGCTTCTTTATTGTATAACGGTCAGTTAGGGAACACTGGCAACGATACAGATATTCACAAAACAGACAGTTCTATTTCTAACGTGGCAATCAATCAAATTGCGTGCAGCTTTATGCTGTGTACTCTGTGCACTTATTCAAGCCATTTCATCCATATATCCATATAAAAGAAGGCAAGAGTGTATAGAGTGGTAATAATTAATCTGATTAACTTATTTAAATCTGGTAGTAATGAATAGAAAGGACTTGGGGAAGATTTCCGTAATAGTCTCTACTTACAACCGTTGCGATGCTCTGCAAGTATGTTTACTCAGCTTGTTCAAGCAGACAGTCCTGCCCGATGAGGTCATTATAGGAGACGATGGCTCTACGGAAGAGACCGCCTCGTTGATAGCAAGGCTGCAAGAGCAGGCACCGTTTCCAATCATACATGTGTGGCATGAGGATAAAGGTTTCCGATTGGCTATGATGCGCAACAAGTGTGTAGCCCGTAGTACGGGAAACTATATCATAGAGATAGACGGTGATGTGTTCCTGCATCCAAAGCTGATAGCCGACCATCTCCGTGAAGCTGGCCGTGGCATTTACGTGAAAGGTGGAAGGGTAAACTTGGGCAAAGAGCTGACAGAGGAAATATGTAAGTCCGGTATGGTACGCCCGATTCATGTCTGGACGAAAGGAATTGAAAGCAAGCCGGAGAATGCAATCCATTGTATATGGCTGGCTCGCTTCTTGGCTCCGAGATACCGTAGAAAGCGTTCGGCTGCATTGGGCTGTAACATGTCCTTCTTCCGTGAGGATTTTATCAAGGTAAACGGTTATGATGAATTCTATGAGGGTTGGGGAAGTGAGGATATTGATTTGGGCAAGCGTCTGCTGAACAGTGGTTGCCGGAAACGGTATTTGAAGTTCGCAGGTATTGTTTACCACCTTTGGCATGAGGATAAGTTCATGTACAATAAGACAAAGAACTTGCAGTACATGAGAATGCTGGATGAACGGAAGACGGTACGCTGTACAAATGGAGTGGATAAATATTTATAAACTATATTACTAACTTAATTTATTAATTAAAATGAGAACATTAAGATTTATTGGAATGGCTATCGTAGCCGTAATTATGAGTGTTAACTTCGCAGCATGTAGTGATGATGACGAAGAAGAAAGTACACCTACTACAGAGAACATTGTAGGTCAATGGGTACTAACTTACGAAGAAGGGTATGAAATAGAGCCAGAATATCCTGAAGAAAACAGAGAATGGAGTCATGCACCTAAAGATGAATGCGAATATTTTGGTAATCTTACATTCAGAGCTGACGGTACATATACTGAATATGATTTGGATAATTCGGAATTAGATGAAGGGAAATGGGCATTGAGTAATAAGCTGCTGACACTTAGACCTATTGATGCCACTTATGCTCTTGATTTGAATGTTCTTGAAATATCCAACAGCAAGTTAGTTCTTGAATATATGGAGAAAGAGGATGATGGAGGGGTAGAATATGCTAAAATGACTTATAAAAGGAAATAAGTATTGAAGTATAAAGGCAGCATGGAATTAACTCCCTTGCTGCCTTGACTGTTTCCGCTTCTTGACTAATTTAGGCTTTCGCTTACTTGCTGCATCTTTAAAGAACTGTTCCAGTCTCTCTCTGGTAATAGGCAGGTAACTGACCTCTGTAACCATAGTTTCTTTAATCTCTTGTGGTAGGTAGTAGATAGTGTAACTTTTAGGAGAGTTCTTCTTGGTAAGTCTCATAATTGTATTAATTTGATAATTGATAATTGAATTAATCTGATACGAAGTTAACCATATTACAGAGGGGAAACTAATGTAAACTAAATGTTCTTGAATTTGAAGGTAGAGGTGTAAAGCAAATAGTATAAAGTTGTATGATTGAAGTAATTTCGTCACATGCCATTAATAATATAAGATAGGAGGTGTTTAATATGATTTTGATATTAGTTGATACATAGTGACTTATGAATGTCTTGCTTTGTTGTGACGGTATAGATACCCCGTCACAAGTACGTCACAGAATTAGCAATAATGTGGCAATTTATAGAGAATTTATAGAGTATAATATAGTACACCGTCACAATTGATAAAGTGATGATATTAAAGGATGATAGGCAAAGGTGAGTAGAGCAAGGATAGCGTGGAAGTCTGTTAAAACAAGAAGAGCCTTCCCTAAGGAAAGCTCTTCACATATAATCTGTATATCAGATGATTACTTGCTCAAAGCTTGAGCCACGTCAACCGCACAAGCCACTGTACATCCTACCATCGGGTTGTTACCGATACCCAGGAATCCCATCATTTCCACGTGAGCAGGAACTGAAGATGAACCGGCGAACTGAGCGTCTGAGTGCATACGACCCATTGTGTCCGTCATACCGTAAGAAGCCGGTCCGGCAGCCATGTTGTCCGGGTGCAGAGTACGACCAGTACCACCACCGGATGCCACTGAGAAGTACGGCTTGCCAGCCAATACGCGTTCTTTCTTATAAGTACCTGCAACCGGGTGTTGAAAGCGGGTCGGATTCGTAGAGTTACCAGTGATGGATACATCCACGCCTTCTTTCCACATGATAGCCACACCTTCGCGAACATCGTCTGCACCGTAGCATTTTACTTTGGCACGGGGACCGTCGCTGTATGCGATTTCACGAACTACTTTCAGTTCACCTGTATAGTAATCGAATTGAGTCTGAACGTATGTAAAGCCGTTGATACGAGAGATAATCTGTGCAGCGTCCTTGCCGAGACCGTTCAGGATGCAACGCAGAGGTTCTTTACGTACTTTGTCTGCTTTAGCGGCAATTTTGATAGCACCTTCGGCAGCAGCGAATGACTCGTGACCTGCCAAGAAAGCGAAGCACTTAGTCTCCTCGCGCAGCAACATGGCAGCCAGGTTACCATGACCGATACCAACCTTACGGTCGTCGGCTACAGAACCCGGGATACAGAATGCCTGCAGGCCGATACCGATAGCTTCGGCAGCTTCAGCAGCGTTCTTGCAGCCCTTCTTGATAGCGATGGCACAACCTACAACGTAGGCCCACTTTGCATTTTCAAAACAGATAGGCTGAGTTTCTTCACACGTCATATAAGGATCAAGTCCATGAGCTTCGCAGATAGCGTTAGCCTCTTCGATGTCTTTGATGCCGTTTTCGTTCAGAGCAGCGATGATCTGCTTGATACGACGGTCTTGACTTTCAAATTTCACTTCTCTAATCATATTCTTTTCCTCCTTATATTATTCGTGACGTGGGTCAATGTGTTTAACTGCTCCTTGTTCTGCTGTTACGCGTCCGTAAGTACCGGTAACTTTCTTCAAAGCTTCGTTTGCGTCAGTTCCCTTCTTGATTTCATCCATGAACTTGCCCAGGTGAACAAACTCGTACCCGCAAATTTGGTCGTCCTTGTCCAGGAATACATTCTTGATGTAACCTTCGGCCATTTCCAGGTAACGGGGACCTTTAGCCAAAGTACCGTACAGTGTACCTACCTGGCTGCGCAGACCTTTACCCAAGTCTTCCAGACCGGCACCGATAATCAAGCCGCCTTCCGAGAAAGCAGACTGAGTACGACCGTAAACGATTTGCAGGAAGAGTTCGCGCATAGCTGTGTTGATAGCATCGCAAACGAGGTCAGTATTCAATGCTTCGAGGATAGTCTTTCCCGGGAGGATTTCTGATGCCATAGCAGCAGAATGAGTCATACCGGAGCAACCGATAGTCTCAACCAAAGCTTCCTGGATAACGCCTTCCTTTACATTGAGGGTTAATTTACATGCACCTTGCTGAGGAGCACACCAGCCAATACCGTGTGTCAGACCAGAGATGTCAACAATTTCTTTAGCTTTTACCCATTTACCTTCTTCGGGAATAGGAGCCGGTCCGTGATTAGGACCTTTCTTCACAACACACATGTGTTCCACTTCGTGTGAATAAGTCATAATTAGCTCTTTTTTTAAGTGATATAATTAAAAAAAACGTAGTCCACTTTTATTAGTCGGGTGCAAAGTTAGTTGTTTTCCCCGTTTCTGCCAACTGTTCAATTTGACTTTTTTTAAAAAAAGAAGTAATAAGAAGCTGAATTTCTGCGGAATGTAAAGTGGAGTTTGCAGTTGACTGTTTTTTCTCGTCTCTGATAGGATTTGTGAATCAATAGGGTATGTGCTTGTCAATCAGGAAGTAATTTTGCCAACCCCTTGCTTGCGTCTTGGCAAACTTTTGCCATGCCTATGGCAAAGTTTTGCCAACACGGTGGCAAAGTCTTGCCAATGGTAAGGCAAAATCCTGCCAACTGGTTGGCAAGGCGAAGAAAATAAAGGGGAGTCCGTGTTTGACTATGACTGCAAAGTCTTACCTTTGTGGCACAATTAAATAAAATACAAACTATGATAGAAGTTACAGATGTGGCATTGCGCCAGGCTGTCGGCGAAGGGATGGATACATTTATCGGCGTATTCACCGATGCTTATAAGAAAGAAATAGGCGGAGAAATGACTGCCGGGACGATGCCTTTGCTTACCGGTGAACAGCATTCATTGTTGGCCTATCAGATATTCCGTGATGAAGTGATGGAAGGGGGCTTCTGCCAACTGATTCAAAATGGTTATGGCGGTTATATTTTCGACAATCCGTTTGCCAAAGTGATGCGTTTGTGGGGGGTGGGCGATTTGAGTAAGTTGATTTATGCAGCCAAGAAAATATACGATAGCCATCGTGACGACTTGGAACGTGAACGCACGGACGAGGAGTTTATGGCAATGTACGAGCAATATGAGGCTTTCGATGAGTTGGAAGATGAATTTTTGGAAAAAGAGGAGGAATATACAGCTTTGGTTGCCGGCTATGTGGATGAACATTTGGAGCTGTTTGCCAAGATTGTGTGATAGAGAGTAACGAGGAAAGTCATATTAGCCTATACCCATTCTTGCCTCTCGGTATTGGAGAGATGTTCTATCTGAAAGCTAAAATATGCGAGCTATGAATGCCGGGATGAAAAATGGAATTAATTTATTGATGATTCTTGTATTGTTTATCTCATGTGTACAAGAAAAAGAGGACGATAATGTCTTAAGCCGTGTGGAAGCGTGTATGGAATTATTTCCTGATAGTGCCTTGTCGCTTCTGAGTCAAATTGATTGTCCCGAATGTTTGAGAGGACAACAGAGAGCAGATTATGCTTTGCTTTTAACGCAGGCTTTGGATAAAAACTATTTGGATAGTTTGCAGTCAGACTCATTGATAATGATAGCGGTAGAATATTATAAACAGGAAGGTGATAAATTGAAGGCAGGGAAGGCTTACTTTTATTATGGAAAAGTGATGTTGTTAAAGGAGCGCTTCTCAGATGCTATGCAGGCTTATCTGGAAGCATCGAGTCTCTTGGAAGAAACTAGGGATTATAAAGTACAAGGGATGGTCTGGGAATATATAGGGTATTTGAACTCGGTTCAAGGATTGTATGAAAATTCTATAGACAATTTTAAACATTCTATCAGGTACTATGAACTGGCGAGTGATAGACGTCGTATTTTATATGGTTATAGGAATACGGCAAGAGGCTATTTTTCGGTACATCATAATGATAGTGCAGGTTGGTATGCTGAAAAAGGGCTTGTGTTGAGTGACACTGTTAGTGGTATGAAGGCATCTTTTCTACATTTATTAGGACTTATTGCCAATAATGAAAAACGATATCCACAAGCAATAGAGTATTTTTCAAATGCAATGGAAGTTTGTGATAATTTAAATGATAAATATCGTTATAGTTTGTCTTTGGGACGTGTTTATTCTGAAGTAGGTCAAAAGAAAAAAGCTGAAGATTGTTTTGTTTCTTGTATCAATGCAACTAATATTTTTGTGTCTTCGGGTGCATATTACTATTTGGCTGATATGCATAAAAAAGATGGTAATTATTTGAAAGCGTTTTTGTATAAAGAGAAGTCTGATTCATTATTAGAGGTGACTCGTAATGCTGAACTGCAAAAGCAGTTGTTGGATTTGCAGAATAAGTATGAAAATGATAAGCTTATTTTGGAAAATAAACAGATAAGGCTGGAAAATGAGAAACAGACTTATTTTTATTTGTTTTTATTTGTATTCATATTAGGGTTGGGCATCATCGCTTTCTTTCTGGTTAGGAAAAGGTATCGAACAAAATTGTTGCGTAATGTCGAGATTATTGGAAATAATAATGCAATTATTAATAGATATGCTTGTAGAATTGCAGAATTGGAGAATGTGAGCTTACAAGAACGTCAGGCTAAAAAAGAGGAAATAGGAATCCTGAATAGAAAAATCCTTTGTTTAATAGCAGAAAATAAGCGAGTATGTGAGAATTCGAGTGTTGACGCCTTGTTTGTATTAGAGGAATTGAAGCAAGGAAATTTGATTATTAGTAATATGACTATTGCTGAACGGCAACATATATTTGACTTTCTGGATTTGGTTCATGCGAATTTTATTACTCGACTTAAACAAGAGTTTGATTTAACAAAAAATGAATTATTGTTGGCTGCGTTGCTGAAAGTGGGATTCTCTAACAAGCAATTAATGATTGTTTTTGATTGTGAAATGAAATCCATATATAAAAACAGACAAAGACTAAAAGCAGATTTAGGACTTACTAAGAATGATTCTTTAGAGCAAATGATAATGATGTATTGAGAAAAAACGTTTTTTTGTCCTATATGTTTCTTTGTAGTGTGTTGATATATAATTTATTACCTGCCCTATTTTTGTCCGCATAGTTATTGCTGAATTATTGTTGAATAGTCCCTAATTTTGTATAAATAAAAAATGAAAGACTATGAAACTGAAAATTATCTTATCTGTATTGTTGCTATTTTCTTTATTAAAGGTCGATGCTAATTCTTTGGCCAATAAAAGTATTGCTTCTGGAAGGGTGGCAGTCTTTTTGTATTCAAATGATATTCCTTTTGAAATTCTAACTACGGGAAAAGAAGATGGAAGCCGTTCCGTTGTACCATTAGTACCATTTGTTGTATTCGTTGATGACTTTAATTATTTCATAGAATTGGATTTTATGGAAGGAATCGGGGTTGTGGAAATTGTCATTTCTCAAAGTGGTTCTGTAATTTATTCTTCTTCCGAGAATATTTTATCTCCCCTTCGGAAATATTTGCAACTTCCTTTTGGAGTATCAGGGGAGTATTGTATAGAAATTAAAGGAGATAATGGGGCATATGTATATGGCTGTTTTGAATTATGATATATTGTTAACTAAAAAATGTAATGCTTATGAAAAAGATTAGTTTATTATTGGTAGGAGTGTTAGCTCTATTTTCTTGTGAGCAAGAGGAATTGGATAACTTTGTGGAAAGTAGTGGTGTGTGGCAGGTGATGACAAGGGCGATAGGTTCTAGTGCGGATTTTGATCCGATAAGTGAGCTTGCCGAAATTCCAGTGAATATTTTGAATATTGGAAACTCTAAACAAAAGTATCTTACTTGTAAAGAGAAAGGTACTGAAATTTGTTTAACAGATAAAGATGATGGATCTTTGAGGCAGAGATGGTATCTGAAGTATGGAAGAACTATTGTTGTTGCTGGGGGAAATAATAGAGTGACATCCGATACATATGGAGTTGTTACTCCTAATAACTATTTATCTTCAGAAATACCTGATAATCTTCGTTTGAGTTATTGGAATAAATCAACTTTTGATTCACCTTTGGCTGGACCTGGCTTAAGCTTTAATTGTTTGGCTGATGCTAATTGTATGATATATACGATGTATGGAAACTTTAATACTGGTTTGTCTTCTTATTATTTGCAATCAGAATCTTCAACGTCTTCCTCTGTAAAGTTTAAAACGAATAATTCCTCAAGCCTCGCTTTATGGGAAATAGTTCCTGTTGGTGAATATGAACTTGTTGGTTTAGAGTATGTACGGACTACGGTTGATAGCTTTGAACCTACAGAAGTGATTTGTGACCATGATGAATATACAAATGAACATTTAAGCGTTGATACATGGAACTATTCTTTATCTACAAGCTATACAGAAAAATCTGATTTTTCAAAAACAGAAGGAGTAAGTGTCACTATTTCAGGAGGATTGAACGTGGGTATACCTAATGTGGTAGGAGATGATTCTTCGCTTGGAGTAAATGTTTCTGTACAGCAGCAGACAAATAAATCTTGGACTTATGGTACAAGTGATAGTAAAACGGTAACAAAAACGAGAACTGGACAAATCCCGATTCAACCAGGTGAAACTGTAAAACTTGATGCGGTGTTAATCATGTACAAAGGTAGTTTGACTTACGTTGCTACATTAAGGAAAATAGGGGATACTAAAACGTTTAGAGTTAAAGGAAAATGGAGTGGAGACTGCTTTTCTTCTTTTGAAGCTAGAACATATAATCCAACAACAGGGAAATTGGTAGGAGAATATGTTTTAGAATAATGTGATTATCTAAATTATGGTTGTTTATAAATGTTAAATAGATATTGGGGCTTGCAGTATTTAGATTAATCTTTCATTTAATCTTAAAAACAATGAAAAAACGAGGAGAGTACTATATTACTCAATTCTTTTATCTAAATTTGCAAACTCTAATATTTATAGGAAAGATGAAACAATTAAAATTCTTGATGGTTGCCTTGACATTGTTGATGGGCATTTCGTTTACTTCGTGTCTGAATTCAGATGACGGAGAGTATGATGACATTTATGGCATGGTTTTAGTGAATAACTATATGGGATTACTCTCTTTTGAAGATGCTGCGGGTAACACTTATCAACCTACACCGGCTTCTGTTACTCAATTTGAGGCAAATTCAAGTTTGAAGATTTCAGATTCTCGAATGGGAATCATCTTAGGAAAGAGCATAGAACCTGAGACGAATGAAAAATCTAAAACTACCAACTTCACTTTGAAGAATTTTCAGCCTATTTCTTTTGCAAACGCTGTCGTATCAATGACAGCAGAAAGCTTGGTTGTTGATGCGCCGGAAACAGCACCGGTGATAACTTTGAAATTGGAAAATGGGTCAGTTCAGCCATTTTTGTATAACAAGGATATACTTGTAACTCCTATAGCTTGGAGACTGCAAAATGACAACGATAAGTTTAAGATGCATAAATTTGCTTTAGCTTGTGTACTGGATGAAATTGAAGCAGGGGCCACAGACCTTGTTTTCTATCTGCGTCATGATAAAGGTGCTGATGATAAGACAGATGTTTATTATTCTAATTGGTATGGGTATGATATAAAAAATGCTTTAGAAAGGTTTAAAGAAAAAGCAGGAAATCTTCCTACTAAATTAGTTATTAAGTCGCATGAAAGTGGAAATAATAGCAATACAGAAATACCGGAAAACTATACGGAATATACTGTAGAATACAAAATTGCGTCTACTAATCAATAAATTGATATTGAATTACAAAGATTTATTTCATATAGCAATACTACTGATTTCCTCTCCGGCTCGTGCCTGGGAGGAAATTAGTTTAGAGGATAGACGAAAAGTATTTACTACTTTTGTCTATCCTATGATTGGTTTATGCGGGTTGTCCGTTTTCATCGGCTCTTTGATGAAGATGGGATGGGACGGGCCGCAAAGCTTTCAATATGCCATGACACAATGCTGTGCGGTGGCTGTATCCTTGTTTGGAGGATATTTTTTGGCAGCCTATCTCATCAATGGGTTGCGTGTCCGCATGTTTATGCTGGACAGTGATATTCCTTTGGCGCAACAGTTTGCAGGTTATGCACTGGTAGTGGTGTTCATGCTGAGGATTGTTATCGGCATATTGCCTGATTTCGGCATTATGGCTCTGTTGCTCCAATTCTATATCGTGTATGTTGTGTGGGAAGGAAGCAAAAAGGTGATGCAGATAGCGGAAAAAGACCGTTTGCGTTTCACCATTCTTTCTTCTATTTTGTTAATAGCTTGTCCGGTGGCCATTGAATGGATATTCAATAAGCTGACGGTAGTGCTAAACTGATAAATGTTATGAAACAAGCTCCTGTAAATATAAAGAATAAGCGTGCTACGTTCGATTACGAACTGACGGACACCTATACGGCTGGCATTGTGCTTACGGGCACAGAAATCAAGTCCATCCGGTTGGGGAAAGCAAGCTTAGTCGATACGTTCTGTTACTTTGCCAACGGCGAATTGTGGGTGAAGAACATGCATGTGGCCGAATACTTCTATGGTTCGTACAACAATCACAATGCACGTAGGGAGCGCAAGCTTTTGTTGAATAAGAAGGAACTTGAAAAACTGATGCGCGGCACGAAAGATCCGGGTTTCACCATTGTTCCCGTGCGCTTGTTTATCAATGAAAAAGGGCTGGCCAAACTTGTGGTGGCACTTGCCAAAGGTAAGAAGCAATATGATAAGCGCGAATCACTGAAGGAAAAAGATGACAAACGCGATATGGCGCGTATGTTTAAAAGATAATATGAGTAAACTTGGTAGTTTGGTGCGTGAGCGCATCCTTATTCTGGATGGTGCAATGGGCACCATGATACAGCAATACAACTTGACAGAGGAAGATTTTCGGGATGAACGCTTCTCGCAGATTCCCGGACAGATGAAAGGTAACAATGACCTGCTTTGTCTGACACGCCCCGATGTGATACAAGACATTCACCGCAAGTATCTGGCGGCAGGTGCGGATATTATCGAAACAAATACATTCAGTTCCACCCGCGTCAGTATGGCCGATTATCATGTGCAGGACTATGTGCGTGAGATGAATCTTGCCGCAGTGCGCCTGGCACGCAAAGTGGCAGATGAGTTTACTTCTCTTACTCCCGACAAACCCCGTTTTGTGGCAGGCTCCGTAGGACCGACGAACAAGACCTGCTCCATGAGTCCCGATGTGAACAATCCGGCCTTTCGTGCCTTGAGCTACGATGAACTGGCCGATGCCTACCGTGAGCAGATGGAAGCATTGCTCGAAGGTGGTGTGGATGCTTTGCTGATAGAAACCATTTTTGATACACTGAATGCCAAGGCTGCTATTTTTGCCGCCGGGCAGGCGATGGAAACTGTAGGAGTTCATGTACCCTTGATGCTCTCTGTGACTGTTTCTGATATTGGAGGGCGTACTCTGTCGGGACAAACTTTGGATGCTTTTCTCGCCTCCGTGCAACATGCCGATATTTTTTCAGTTGGGTTGAACTGCTCCTTTGGCGCCCGCCAGCTGAAACCTTTCCTGGAGCAGCTTGCTGCCCGTGCACCTTATTATATCAGTGCTTATCCCAACGCCGGACTGCCCAACAGTTTGGGCACATACGACCAGACTCCTGCCGATATGGCACATGAAGTAAAAGAGTATATCCATGAGGGATTGGTGAATATTATCGGTGGTTGTTGCGGAACGACAGATGCCTACATTGCCGAGTACTCCTCGCTGATTGCCGGTGCAACGCCCCATCAGCCGGTTCCCAGACCGGAAAATCTTTGTCTCTCCGGGCTTGAACTTCTGGAAGTGAAGCCGGAAAATAACTTCGTGAATGTGGGTGAACGCTGTAATGTTGCGGGTTCGCGCAAATTCTTGCGTCTGATTAATGAAAAGAAATATGACGAGGCGCTCAGCATTGCCCGCCAGCAGGTGGAAGACGGTGCGCAGGTCATCGATATAAATATGGACGACGGACTGCTGGATGCTCAAGTGGAGATGACGACTTTCCTCCATCTGATAGCTTCGGAACCGGAGATTGCCCGTGTTCCCGTCATGATAGACTCCTCTAAGTGGGAAGTGATTGTGGCCGGATTGAAATGCTTGCAAGGCAAGTCCATCGTCAACTCCATCTCCTTGAAGGAGGGGGAAGATAAATTCCTGGAGCATGCGCGTACCATAAAGCAATATGGTGCGGCAGCCGTGGTGATGGCTTTTGATGAAAAAGGGCAGGCAGACACGTACGAACGTAAGATTGAGGTCTGCGAACGGGCATACCGTCTTTTGGTGGACAAGATAGGTTTCAATCCCCATGATATAATTTTCGACCCGAATGTACTTGCCGTGGCAACCGGTATGGACGAGCACAACAATTATGCTGTAGACTTTATCCGTGCCGCCGGATGGATACGGAAGAATCTGCCCGGTGCGCATGTCAGTGGAGGAGTGAGTAACCTTTCCTTCTCTTTCCGCGGCAATAATTACATTCGCGAGGCGATGCATGCCGTATTCCTTTACTATGCCATCCGCGAGGGCATGGATATGGGTATCGTCAATCCGGCTGCCTCCGTTCTTTACACCGATATTCCCGCTGATATATTGGAGCGCATAGAGGATGTGGTCTTGAACCGTCGTCCCGATGCTGCCGAGCGCCTGATAGAAACTGCCGAACGCTTGAAAGCGGAAGCAGAGGCGGCAAAAACTTCTGGAGGAGAGCGGCAGGCTGCCGCCCATTCCCAACTTGCCTGGAGAGAGGGGACTCCTGTGGAAGAACGGTTGAAGTACGCCTTGACAAAGGGTATCGGCGATTATCTGGAAGAAGACCTTGCCGAAGCGCTGAAGCTGTATCCCAAGGCTGTTTCCATCATTGAAGGTCCGTTGATGGCAGGCATGAATCATGTCGGCGACTTGTTTGGGGCAGGCAAGATGTTCCTGCCGCAAGTAGTGAAGACGGCGCGCACCATGAAGAGGGCGGTTGCCATCCTCCAGCCCGTAATCGAGTCGGAGAAAGAAGAAGGTGCGACTGCTGCCGGGAAGGTACTGCTGGCTACAGTGAAAGGTGATGTGCACGACATTGGCAAAAATATAGTCTCGGTAGTAATGGCCTGCAACGGGTACGATATAGTGGACCTTGGCGTCATGGTGCCTGCCGAAACCATTGTACAGCATGCCATAGAGGAAAAGGTAGACATGATAGGATTGAGTGGCTTGATAACCCCTTCGCTGGATGAAATGGTGCATGTAGCCATTGAGCTGGAAAAGGCAGGTCTGGACGTTCCTCTGCTGATAGGTGGTGCCACGACTTCACCGCTTCACACAGCTCTGAAAATTGCTCCGGTCTATCATGCTCCCGTAATCCATCTGAAGGACGCTTCACAGAATGCTACAGTAGCAGCCAAGCTGATGAATCCTAAGACAAAGGAGGAGCTGGAAGAAGAACTGCATGAGAAGTATCGGCAGTTGTGCGAAAAGAACCGGGAGAAACAAGTGACAACCGTTTCCCTGGAAGAAGCGAGAAAGAACAAACTGAATCTGTTTTAAATAGGAAGGAAAATAAGGATTAGGGATTAATCCTTAATCCCTATTTTTTTATCTTCTTCTTGTATTGCTCGAAGCGTGACGTAATATCCCTTACGAAGTTATAAGTTTCAATGCCACGGAAATAGCCGTTTTTGCAGACGGGGTCGGTGAAGTATTCCTCATTGCTTTTTAGCAGAATGAAGTTTTCTACATTATCACGCCAGACATATTTGTTTTTGCCGTATTTTTCGGCCAGTGCCATGGCATCCAGCACATGGCCGATACCGGAATTATAAGATGCCAGCACAAAGTTGATGCGTTCTTCCTGGGGTATCTTGGAAAAACTTTTGGCTGTGGCGCCTATGTATTTCACGGCAGCCTTTATGCTCTCTTCAGGGTTCTGTTCCTTTCCTTCGGGTAGCCCCATAGCCCTGGCTGTGGCAGGCATCAGTTGCATCAGCCCCCTGGCACCCGCCCAAGATACGGCAGTGGAGTCGAAGTTGGATTCTGTATACGCCAGAGACGCCAGCAGACGCCAGTCCCAGTCTATTTCGGGAGCATATTTCTTGAACAAATCATCGTAATGGGAAATTTTTCCTTCGCGCAGGGAGAGGATAGGAGAGTGGGGAATGGCCTTGCCGATTTCAAAATATCGTTTCATACTTGCCGTATAGGCAGGTGAAGTCATATTCTCCTCGTGCCATTTGTTGGCGGCGGCTGCCAGTTGCGGACAGTCTTTCCGGACTGCCCACGATGCACGCTGGTCAAAGCTGATGGAGAGTCCGATATTTAGGTTGGGGTAATAGGTGGTATTAAGCTGTGCCACATCATTGTCTGCTACGGTATAGGGGATTTTTCCTTGTGCCACCTGGGTGATGAGGTCTTCTGCACTGATACTGTCGTTGGTCACTTTATGGATGTGGATACCTCCTCCGAGCTCTTCGTCCAGATTGACCAGCCGTTCATAATATTTTCCGGGCTTCACATATACATCTTTCCCGATGAGTTCCGTCACGTCTTTCAGTGGTTTGGTGCGTCCGCCGTTACGTTGCACGATGACTTGGTGCGTGATGACCTCCTCACCGCAATATATCAGGCTGTCTTTCCATTCTTTAGTGATAGGCAGGTTGTAGGCAATGAGGTCTCCCTTGCCTGCCAATAACTTCTCTATGAGTTCGTGCACGTTCCGGGCTACCTCTATTCTTAGCTTTACTCCCAGGCTCTTGGCAAACTGTTCGCTTAGCTCATACTGGAATCCCATGTCCTGGCCACGGTAGATGAAGTAGGAAGTGGAACTGTACAGTGTCAATACGACCAGTTCTCCGCTGTCCTTTATCTGTTGCAGGTCATCCGCTTCTTCTTTTTCGGCAGGATGTCCTCCACGGCATCCTGCGATGCAGCACAACAACAACAGCAAGATAATTGGGACGGGAGAATTGATAATGGATGATTTATGTCTGGCGAAAGAAAACAGGCTGTTCATATCTCATAGGGTTTAGTGCGTTCTTAATCCTCCATTATCAATTCTCCATTACAAATTAACTCCCCAAGTGCTTCTTGATGTACATGGTCAATATATCAATGGCCACCTGGTTGTTTCCGCCTTCCGGCACAATGAGGTCGGCGTATCGTTTGCAGGGCTCTATGAATTGCTGGTGCATGGGTTTCAGTATACGTGTATAGCGTTCCATAACGGCTTCGGCCGTACGTCCGCGTTCCACTACATCGCGCTGGATTACACGAATTAGGCGTTCGTCGGGGTCAGCGTCTACAAATATCTTGAGGTCCATCATGCTTCGCAGTTTCTTGTCGCACAAGGCAAGGATACCTTCTATGATGATGACTTCCCGGGGCTCGATATGGATGGTTTCGGGCTGCCGGGTACACGTCAGGTATGAGTAGGTGGGCTGTTCTATGCTTCTTCCTTCGCGCAGCATGGCGACATGCCTGGAAAGAAGGCTCCACTCGAAAGCGTCGGGGTGGTCGAAGTTGATGTTCTGCCGTTCTTCCACGGGCACATGGCTGCTGTCCTTGTAGTAAGAGTCTTGTGGCAACAATACCACTTCACCAGCCGGTAGGCTTTCGATAATTTTACGTACGACGGTGGTCTTTCCCGAGCCGGTTCCGCCTGCAATTCCTATTATTAACATCCGTTTAAGTGTATATTTGAAACAAAACCAGTATTTTTGCAGTTGTTAAAACAGCCGCTTAGGCTGACAAATATAGTGATAAATCATTTAAATGGCAAAGTTATGGTAAAGCACATTGTATTATTTAAGTTAAAAGATGAGGCACCGGCTGACGAAAAGTTGGCTGCGATGAACAGTTTCAAGGCAGCTATCGAAGCGCTTCCGGCTAAAATATCCGTTATCCGCAAGATTGAAGTCGGATTGAACATCAATCCTGCCGAGGCTTGGAACATCGCTCTTTACAGTGAGTTCGATACGTTGGATGACGTGAAATACTATGCTACCCATCCCGACCATGTAGCTGCCGGCAAGCTTATCGCTGCTGTGAAAGAGAGCCGTGCCTGCGTGGACTACGAGATAATTGAAAATTAAAAATTAAATCAGAGAACATGAAGAAATTATTGTTCCCTCTATTTCTGTTGCTTTTCACGGTGGCGATGCGGGCACAGATACAAGATCCCGTCAAGTTCAAGTCCGAACTGAAGACTGTGGCTGCTGATGAAGCGGAGGTCGTTTTTACGGCTGCTATTGACAAGGGCTGGCATGTCTATTCCACTGACCTGGACGATGGCGGTCCTATCTCGGCGACTTTCAATGTGGAGAAAATATCCGGAGCGGAAGTGGTTGGTAAACTGAAGCCCGTAGGCAAGGAAATCTCTACTTTCGACAAGTTGTTCGAAATGAAGGTGCGCTATTTTGAAAATACGGCTCAATTTGTGCAGAAGCTGAAATTGACGGGTGGTGCCTATCAGTTGGAAGGGTATCTGGAATATGGTGCTTGCAACGATGAAAATTGTCTGCCGCCCACACAAGTGCCTTTCCAATTCTCCGGTAAGGCAGAAGGGGCTGCAAAAGAAACTACTGCCGCTACGGCTGAAACGAAAGCCGAAGAGCAGCCGGCAAAGCAGGAGGCTGTCTCCGGCACGGCTCCCGTGGCTGCCATCGGCGGTGCGGACGGGCCGACGGAAATCAATGTGGCGGACAAGGCGGACCTCTGGAAACCGGTCATCAGTGAACTGCAATCTTTGGGCGAAACCACTTCGCAGGAAGACATGTCCTGGATTTATATCTTCATTACGGGATTTGCCGGCGGACTGCTGGCACTCTTCACCCCCTGTGTATGGCCCATCATCCCGATGACGGTCAGCTTCTTCCTGAAACGCAGCAAGGACAAGAAGAAGGGCATCCGCGATGCGTGGACGTATGGCGCTTCCATCGTGGTGATTTATGTGACGCTCGGACTGGCAATCACGCTTGTTTTCGGAGCCAGCGCACTGAACGCACTCTCTACGAATGCAGTATTCAATATCCTTTTCTGCCTGATGCTGGTGGTGTTTGCGGCTTCCTTCTTCGGAGCGTTCGAGATAACGTTGCCCTCCAAGTGGAGTACGGCTGTAGACAGCAAGGCCGAGGCGACAAGCGGTTTGCTCAGCATCTTCCTGATGGCGTTTACCTTGTCGCTGGTATCTTTCTCCTGCACGGGACCCATTATCGGATTCCTGTTGGTGCAGGTTTCCACGACGGGCAGCGTGGTGGCTCCTGCCATCGGCATGCTGGGCTTTGCCATAGCCTTGGCATTGCCTTTCACGCTGTTTGCCCTGTTCCCGTCCTGGCTGAAGTCCATGCCCAAGTCCGGCGGATGGATGAACATCATCAAGGTGACGCTCGGCTTCCTGGAGCTGGCCTTTGCCCTGAAATTCCTTTCGGTGGCCGATTTGGCTTACGGCTGGCGCATCCTCGACCGTGAGACGTTCCTCGCCTTGTGGATTGTGCTTTTTGCGCTGCTGGGCTTCTACCTGCTGGGCAAAATCAAGTTCCCGCACGATGATGACGATACGAAGGTCAGCGTGCCCCGTTTCTTCATGGCGTTGGCCTCGCTGGCGTTTGCGGTGTATATGGTTCCCGGTTTGTGGGGAGCGCCGTTGAAGGCGGTCAGTGCCTTTGCGCCGCCCATGCAGACGCAGGATTTCAACCTTTACAATAATGAGGTGCATGCCAGGTTCGACGATTACGACCTCGGTATGGAGTATGCCCGCCAGCATGGCAAGCCCGTGATGCTCGACTTCACCGGCTACGGCTGCGTGAACTGCCGTAAGATGGAGCTTGCCGTATGGACCAACCCGAAGGTGAGTGACATTATCAACAACGACTATGTACTTATCACGCTCTACGTCGACAACAAGACGCCGCTTCCTTCTCCCGTGAAGATTGTGGAGAACGGTACGGAACGTACGCTGCGTACCGTAGGCGACAAGTGGAGTTATCTGCAGCGCGTCAAGTTCGGCGCCAATGCGCAGCCCTTCTATGTGCTGATTGACAACGAAGGCAAGCCGCTCAACAAGTCCTACTCCTACGACGAGGATATACCTAAGTATATCGAGTTCCTGCAGACAGGACTGGAGAATTATAAGAAAGAGAAATAAATAGAATTGGAAAAAGGATGCTTGTAAAAAGGCATCCTTTTTTCACTAAATCCCCTTTTTGTATGAAACACATTATAGACATTGATGCTTGGGAACGCCGGGATAACTACGGCTTTTTCCGCAATTTTGTAAATTCCTGGTATTCCGTCACCACAGAGATTGACTGCACGGAAGCCAGTGCTGCAGCCCGGGCTGCAAAGCGCTCCTTTTTCCTTTATTATCTGTATGCTGTGGTGCGTTCGGCCAATGAAGTCGATGAACTCCGTTACCGTACCGACAAGGAAGGCCGGGTTGTTTTTCACGACCGGGTGGACATCATTTCTCCGATAGCCGTTCCTGGGAAAACATTCTATACCATGCGCATTCCCTATTACGAAGACTTTGAACGTTTCTATGCCGAAGCCTACGCCTTGATAACAAACATGCCCGAGGACGGTGACCCTTATGGAGCCGAAAAGATTCTTGCCGAGCAAGGCGATTACGATGTGGTCCATCTGAGTGCGGTTCCCAAAATGTATTTCACCTCGATAACCTATACACTTGCCGAAGCAGGCAACGGTTGCAGTTATCCGTTGATGACTGCCGGCAAGGCCGTATCTCGTGAAGGCCGTCTGGTATTTCCTCTTTCCATTTATGTGAACCATGCTTTTGTCGACGGTTCTCATTTGACCTCCTTCTTCGGAAAGGTGGAGGAGTATTTGAAAGAGATTTCACATAAATGAATCACCCCAAATAAATAATCTATGAAACGCTTATAAGGGTGTTTTTTCATGCTACAAATATATATATATGATGCCATACATATATGGCAACTTTGAGTTGTTTTTTGTATCTCGGTTTCTGTTTTTTAAGTATCATTGAAAAATCGGAAATGTGCAGACAAGATTTGTAGTATTACAGAATTGTTACAGAATTTATCCTTACCTTTGACACTTTAACAGAATAAGCGTATGGTAAGTAATATATCTTCATGCACGAAAGTACTTGTTTTGCCGATAGTTCTATGGGTTGTTTCGTCTTTTTCCCTGCGGGCGCAGGAGAAGGATTTTGCCACTTGGGCGAATGCCGGTTTCGAATATAAGTTGAAGCCGGCATTTACTGTTTCCGGTGGGCTGGAGTGGCGTACAAAGGATGATTTGGGAAAGACAGACCGGTGGGGGCTGAAGGTGGGGGGAAGCTATAAGCTGTTGCCTTTCCTGAAGCTTGGAGCTGGGTATGAGACGCATTACCGCAATCGGGGGGCAGATGGCTGGAAGTTCCGGCACCGCTACCGTTTGGAAGGCACTCTGTCTGCCCGTGTGCAAAGGGTGAAACTGTCCTTGCGTGAGCGCTTTCAGCATACGTTCGATGGGCATAGAGATGAGTTCCGCTTGCGCTCGCGTGCGAAGTTTGCCTATGACATTCCGAAGTGCAAGCTGGAACCGTATGCTTCGGCCGAGATGTATAATGGTTTGAATAAGACAGAGCACTTCGGAGTAAAGCGGATGCGCTATCGTGGGGGTATTACGTTGCCCTTGTCCGAGCGCTGGGAGGCGGACATCTTCTATTGCAGGCAATGGGAGAAGGATAAGCGGAAGGATATAGTAGGGGTGGAGTGTGTTTATAGCTTTTGAGGGGAGATGAGGGCTGAAAGCCTTTTTTTACTTTTTGTTCTTCCGGTACTCCTTTTTCAGATAAAAGTTGAATCCGGCATATATTTGGAGGGTGCCGAACCCGTTGTTCAGGGAGAAACTGTTTTTGTAGTAGTCGTATGTCCGTCCTACGAATGAGGTACCCACGAAGTATTTGCTGTTGTTGTATACCACACCTGCACGCAGAATGAAGTCGATATTGAAATTCTTGTACCAGTCGTCCGCTTCCCGCTCTTCTGTCTTCTCTATGCGTGATGTCTTGTAGGCGACAGCCGGATTGAACGACAGGCATGCGAGGCAGTTGCGGGCAAACACCCAATTGTAGGCATAGCCGGCGTTGAGGCTGATGTTCGTGTATTTGATATGTTTCACCTTCATACCCGGGTTCATGGTTTCCTGAATGATTTCGGGCAGCTTGGTATAGTCGAAGTTCAGATTGTGGGTGGATACGGAGAATCCGGCAATGAAAGAACCTGCATTGCAGCGCTGGTTGGTGGACTGGCTGAAGGCGGCTGGATAGGAGAAACGTCGATTGTTGAAAATGTAATACAGATTTAATCCCTTCATCTTTACTTTCAATCCGTTGAAATCTTCGGAATAATTGGAGGGAATCTCGTCGGAAAAGCCGGATACCTTGTGTATCTTATAGTCGTTTCCGGTGCTGCGATAGAAAATGTCGACTCCCAGTTTGGAACTGTAAAGACTGAGATCAAACTCCGTACCGCGCTTTTTCTTGCTTTTCTTTCCGTAGAGCCAGTCCGTATCGACAGCCCATCCCAGGAATATCCAACGCCATCCGAAGTAAGCGCCTATCTTGTTGTGAGGGTTAGGCGAGAAACGGAGCCGCTGGTCGTTATTGCCCACGGAGTAATACTCGTAATTGGTGAAATGGTCGAGCATCAGGGCGTAGTTGTATCGGTTGGGACTGATATAGGTAGTGTCGAAGTCGCTGAAGTTGAGGAATTTCTTCAATGCTTTTCTGAAGGTATTTTTATATACGATGCTGTCGCATGCGACAGAACCGTTCTCCTTGTTTTGCGCAAACAATGAGAATGTAAATAATATCCATAAGCAGAAAAAGGCCCCTCTTTGCATCTTGTTGTTCTCTCTCATTTATACAAAGCTAAATAAAATAACCGGTTTTTGAACAGTATCCCGCTAATTTTTCTCTGAAAAAGGCATCAATAATTTGTAGTTCTCAATCGGAATGACTAATATTGAACGTCTTATTGAGAGACTTTATGAATCAAAACCAGATAAAGAAGAATACGATATGAAGAAGATTATCAATCCGTGGAAAGATATGGAGGGCTACAACTGTTTCGGTTGCTCTCCTGACAATGAAGCCGGTGTGAGAATGGAGTTTTATGAGGACGGTGACGAGGTGGTGAGCATCTGGAAGCCGCGTCCGGAGTATCAAGGGTGGCTGAATACGTTGCATGGAGGCATCCAGTCCGTATTGCTGGATGAAATCTGCGGCTGGGTCGTGTTCCGCAAGCTGCAGACCGGCGGGGTGACATCGAAAATGGAAACCCGCTTCCGCAAATCCATATCGACCAACGACACGCATGTGGTGCTGCGGGCTTCGCTTCGCGAGCAGAAGCGGAATATTGCTATCATAGAAGCACGCCTGTATAATAGCATGGGCGAACTTTGCACAGAAGCCACTTGCACCTACTTTACCTTTCCGAAGGAGAAGGCGGAAGCGGAAATGCAT
Organism: Bacteroides sp. AF20-13LB; assembly: GCF_003603065.1. Lineage (NCBI taxonomy): Bacteria > Pseudomonadati > Bacteroidota > Bacteroidia > Bacteroidales > Bacteroidaceae > Bacteroides > Bacteroides sp. AF20-13LB. The sequence goes on along the minus strand of NZ_QTMH01000002.1, from coordinate 104,379 downwards.
TTCCATAGCTGCGAAGTAGAGCAGGAGGAAATATTGCCGTTGATTTAATTGTTTCACCACAGATTACACAGATTTGCATAGATTGGAATAAAAATAATCTGTGCAAATCTGTGTAATTTGTGGTGAACTAAGATGAATTTGAAAGAAAAAATAAACTTTTTGTGATAAATCTTTTGGAGTTTCAAACTTTTAGTTTACTTTTGTCGCATTAAAATCCAAAAAATATGAAGAATATCGTTGCACATCATCACCATCATCATCCTAACGAATAACTCGGTGGGCGTATGAGTGTATATGTACAACAGATGACATAACAGACGAGGCTTGCCGAATATTGGTAAGCCTCGTTTTGTTTTCTGTCATCTCATTCAAAATAGTAAATAGTAAATCGTAAAATAGTAAATAACCTTATGTTAAGAATTGCAGTACAAGCTAAGGGTCGTCTGTATGACGAGACCATGTCGTTTTTGGGAGAATCGGATATAAAGTTGAGTGCCATGAAGCGCTCGTTGTTGGTGCAGTCGTCAAACTTTCCTCTTGAAGTGTTGTTTCTGAGGGATGACGACATTCCGCAGTCTGTGGCTACCGGAGTGGCTGATATAGGAATTGTGGGTGAGAATGAATTTGTTGAGAAGAATGAGGATGCAGAGATAATCAAGCGTCTGGGATTCAGCAAATGCCGTCTGTCTCTTGCCATGCCGAAGGATATTGAGTATCCGGGGGTGAAGTGGTTTCACGGAAAGAAGATTGCGACATCTTATCCGGGTATCCTTTCCGGCTTTTTGAAAGAGAATGGGGTGAATGCGGAGATACACGTCATTACGGGGTCGGTAGAAGTGGCGCCGGGCATCGGTCTGGCAGATGCCATTTTCGATATTGTAAGTTCCGGTTCTACGCTGGTGAGCAACCGCCTGAAGGAAGTGGAGGTTGTGATGAAGTCCGAAGCCCTGCTGATTGGTAACAGGAACCTGAGCGAGGAAAAGCAAGGGATATTGAGGGAGCTGTTGTTCCGTATGGATGCTGTGAAGACAGCCGAAGATAAGAAGTATGTGCTGATGAATGCCCCGAAAGAGAAACTGGATGAGATTGTCTCTGTACTTCCGGGCATGAAGAGCCCCACGGTGATGCCTTTGGCACAAGAAGGCTGGTGCTCAGTACATACCGTACTCGACGAGAAGTGTTTCTGGGAGATTATCGGAAAGTTGAAGGCATTGGGGGCGGAAGGCATTCTGGTGCTGCCGATTGAGAAAATGATAATTTAAAGCCTCGAGGATGTGTCAAAAGTATATAAACGCTTTCTTTATGTTACGACATTAGGTGCGAATTACGCGAAATAGCGCGGATTCGGTAAAATAAATCCGTGAAATCCGCGTAATCAGCGCCTAAAAGAAAGTCTTCAGAGAGTTTTGACACACCTCCAATAATATCATGGTTTATGCATAAATCTTTAAAAACATGTCATTATGATATTGATTAGTAATCCCGATAAATCCCAGTGGCAAGAGATTCTGAAACGTCCGGTGATGAATACGGAGAATCTGTTTGATACGGTGCGGAGTGTTATTGACCGTGTGAAGGAGGAGGGAGACCGTGCTGTGCTGGATTATGAAGAAAAATTTGATAAAGTGGTGTTGGCCTCGCTGGCAGTGTCGGAAGAGGAACAGCAGGAAGCGGAAAACCTGGTGAGTGAAGACTTGAAAGCAGCTATTCGCCTGGCAAAGCAGAACATCGAGACTTTCCACGCCGCACAACGCTTTGAGGGCAAGAAAGTGCAGACTCAGCCGGGGGTGACCTGCTGGCAGAAAGCGGTTGCCATAGAAAAGGTGGGATTGTATATCCCCGGAGGAACGGCTCCGCTGTTTTCTACGGTACTGATGCTGGCCGTTCCCGCCAGGATTGCCGGATGCAAGGAGATTGTTCTCTGCACCCCTCCGGGACGTGACGGAAAGGTACATCCCGCTGTGTTGTTTGCCGCAAAAGTGGCAGGTGTCAACCGGATTTTCAAAGCTGGCGGCATACAAGCCATTGCCGCTATGGCATACGGAACGGAAAGTGTGCCTAAGGTTTACAAGATATTCGGTCCGGGAAATCAGTATGTCACGGCTGCCAAACAGCTTGTGAGCTTGCGTGATGTGGCGATAGATATGCCGGCAGGACCTTCGGAAGTAGAAGTTTTGGCTGACGAAACAGCTAATCCGATTTTTGTCGCCGCCGACTTGTTGAGCCAGGCAGAACACGGAGTGGACAGTCAGGCTATATTAATTACGACCTCTGTCGAATTGCAACAAGCTGTAAAGGTGGAAGTGGAACGCCAACTGGCCTTACTGCCACGTAAAGAGATTGCCGAAAAGTCTCTTGCCAATAGCAAACTGATTGTAGTGGACAGCATGACAGAAGCCATTGAATTGACCAACGCGTATGCTCCCGAACATCTTATCATAGAAACCGAGGATTATCTTTCCGTGGCAGAACGTATCGTGAATGCCGGTTCCGTATTCCTGGGTTCTCTTACTCCGGAGAGTGCGGGAGATTATGCTTCGGGCACAAACCATACCCTGCCGACAAACGGCTATGCCAAAGCATACAGCGGTGTCAGCCTCGACAGCTTTATCCGCAAGATAACTTTTCAGGAGATAAAGCCGGAAGGATTAAATATCATCGGCCCTGCCATCGAGCTGATGGCTGCCAATGAACAGCTGGATGCGCATAAGAATGCCGTGAGTGTGAGACTGGGGCAGTTGGAGAATGAAAATTGAAAGTTGAAAATTGAGAGCTGATGGCTTAAAGTAATTTTAATCGTAAATTGTCAAATCATAAATAACATGGTGAAAACATTACAAGAACTTACCCGTCCGAATATCTGGCGTCTGAAGCCTTATTCTTCAGCACGTGATGAATATAATGGTGCTGCGGCATCCGTTTTTCTCGATGCAAACGAGAATCCTTATAACATGCCCCACAACCGTTATCCCGACCCCATGCAGCGGGAGCTAAAGACAGAATTGTCTAGAATTAAAAAGGTGAGTCCCGATTCCATCTTCTTAGGGAATGGCAGTGACGAAGCTATCGATTTGGTGTTCCGTGCTTTTTGTGAACCCCGTGTGGACAATGTAGTGGCTATCGACCCTACCTACGGCATGTATCAAGTCTGTGCCGACGTTAATGATGTGGAGTACCGCAAGGTGCTGCTCGATGAGGATTTCCAGTTCTCTGCCGACAAGCTTTTGGCTGCTGCGGATGAGCATACCAAACTGATTTTTATCTGCTCTCCCAACAATCCTACCGGCAATGACCTGCTCCGTAGCGAGATTGAAACGCTGATTCGCCAGTTTGATGGGTTGGTGATACTGGATGAGGCATACAATGACTTCTCCGAAGCACCTTCCTTCCTCGAAAATTTGAATCGGTATCCGAATCTCATTGTACTGCAAACCTTCTCCAAAGCATGGGGATGTGCTGCCATCCGTCTGGGCATGGCATTTGCCTCACCGGAGATTATCGGCATCCTCAGTAAGATAAAATATCCCTATAACGTGAACCAGCTGACACAGAAGCAGGCAGTGGAAATGCTTCACCGCTATTATGAAATAGAACGTTGGGTGAAGACCTTGAAAGAAGAACGGGAGAATCTGGAAGCCGAGTTCGCCGCACTGCCATGTACGGTGAAGATGTTCCCTTCCCATGCCAATTTCTTCCTGGCCCGTGTGACGGATGCCGTGAAGATTTACAATTATCTGGTAGGCAAGGGTATCATTGTCCGCAACCGTAACTCCGTGTCACTCTGCGGAAATTGCCTGCGGGTGACGGTGGGAACGAGAGGAGAGAATGAAAAATTGATTGAAGCGCTGAAGGAATATATGTAGAAGGAGTTAAAGGGAGTAAAAGGGGGGTAAAGGGATTAAAAGGGAGTTAAAGGCCGATACTGCTGTTCTATACAAGTAATGCTTATGCAAGCAGAACTACTGGCCTCTAACTCCTCTAACTCCTTCTACCTCCTTCTAACTCCCGATAACTCCCTTTATTCCCTCAAAAAAAATATCCTTTAAAATGAAGAAACTACTTTTTATAGACCGTGACGGGACTTTAGTCATTGAGCCGCCCATTGATTATCAGCTGGACTCCCTGGAGAAGCTGGAGTTCTATCCGAAAGTGATGCGCAATCTTGGCTTCATCCGCAGCAAGCTGGATTTTGATTTTGTAATGGTGACCAATCAGGACGGTCTCGGCACCGCCTCCTTTCCGGAAGAGACCTTCTGGCCGGCACACAACCTGATGATGAAGACATTGGAAGGCGAAGGCATCACCTTCGACGACATCTGCATAGACCGCAGCATGCCCGACGACAATGCACCGACCCGCAAGCCGCGTACCGGAATGCTTGCCAAATACCTCGATAACCCGGACTACGATTTGTCCCACAGTTTCGTCATTGGCGACCGGCCTACGGATGTGGAACTGGCAAAGAATCTGGGCTGCCGTGCCATTCTTCTGCAAGATGACACGGCATTATTGAAACCCGTTTCCGAAGGTGGCGGTGCCGCTTGTGACGGACTTGAAGATTACTGCGCCCTCGCCACCAGGGATTGGGATAAGGTTGCCGAATTCCTCTTTGCCGGTGAGCGTACGGCGGAAGTACGTCGTACTACCAAGGAGACAGATATATACGTATCCTTGAATCTGGATGGTAACGGGCATTGTGACATCGCGACCGGACTGGGCTTCTTCGACCACATGCTGGAGCAGATAGGCAAGCACGGCGGCATGGACCTCACCATCCGTGTGAAAGGCGACCTCGAAGTGGACGAGCACCACACCATCGAGGATACCGCTCTTGCTCTGGGCGACTGCCTTTATCAGGCCTTAGGAAGCAAGCGCGGCATCGAACGCTACGGCTATGCCCTTCCTATGGACGATTGTCTCTGCCAGGTGTGCCTCGACTTCGGCGGTCGCCCGTGGTTGGTATGGGATGCCGGGTTCAAGCGCGAGAAGATAGGCGACATGCCTACGGAAATGTTCCTGCACTTCTTCAAGTCCTTGAGTGATGCCGCCCGGATGAATCTTAATGTAAAAGCCGAAGGGCAGAACGAACATCATAAGATAGAAGGCATCTTCAAGGCGCTGGCACGTGCGCTGAAGATGGCGGTGAAAAGGGATATTTATCACTTTGAACTGCCAAGCTCGAAAGGAGTGTTGTAGAATCGTACAGACAACTGCTGCAAAGTTACTGCATACCTTTTGCAGAGCCACTGCAGATGTATTGCAGAGCTACTGCAGATGTATTGCAGAGTTTTGCAGTTGTATATCTCTGATTAATAGATAAGTAGTGTTATGTCACATTTAGCCCCTTTGATAGCTGATTTAGCTCTGATATTGATTTGTGCGGGGATTATGACCCTGCTTTTTAAGAAATTGAAGCAACCGCTGGTGTTAGGATATGTAGTTGCAGGATTCCTTGCCAGCCCTCACATGGCCTATACACCGTCGGTGATGGACACGGCTAATATACAGACCTGGGCGGATATAGGCGTTATCTTCCTGCTGTTTGCACTGGGATTGGAATTCAGCTTCAAGAAGATTGTGAAGGTGGGAGGCGTGGCGATTATTGCTGCGTGTACCATCATCTTTTGTATGATATTGTTGGGAGTGGCGGTAGGTACCGGGTTCGGCTGGCAACGGATGGACTGTATCTTCCTGGGCGGTATGATTGCCATGTCGTCCACTACCATTATCTATAAGGCGTTTGATGATTTGGGGATGCGCAAGAAACAGTTCACGGGGCTGGTGCTCAGTGTGCTTATCCTGGAGGATATTCTTGCCATCGTATTGATGGTGATGCTCTCCACGATGGCAGTCAGCCATAACTTCGAGGGTACGGAGATGCTGGGGAGCATTGCCAAACTGCTGTTCTTCCTGATACTTTGGTTCGTCGTAGGGATATACCTCATCCCCGGATTGCTGAAGCGGTGCCGGAAGCTGATGAGCGAGGAAACCTTGCTGATAGTCTCTCTCGGACTCTGTTTCGGTATGGTGGTGATGGCCGCGCACACGGGTTTCTCGGCTGCTTTCGGCGCGTTCATCATGGGCTCCATTCTTGCCGAGACGGTAGAGGCGGAGAGCATAGAGCGCCTGGTGAAGCCGGTCAAGGACTTGTTCGGCGCCATCTTCTTCGTATCGGTCGGCATGATGGTAGACCCGGCCATGATTGTGGAGTATGCGGGACCTATTGTCGTGATTACTCTGGCGGTCATCCTCGGGCAATCCCTCTTCGGGACGCTGGGTGTGCTGCTGGCAGGGCAACCGCTGAAGACGGCTATGCAATGCGGTTTCAGTCTGACGCAAATCGGTGAGTTTGCCTTTATTATAGCTTCGCTGGGCGTGTCACTGCATGTCACCAGCCATTTCTTGTATCCTATTGTGGTGGCGGTGTCTGTCATCACCACTTTCCTCACTCCTTATATGATTCGTTTGGCAGAACCGGCTTCCAATCTTGTGGATACGCATTTGCCGGAAAAATGGAGAAAGTTCTTGACCCGCTATGCTTCAGGTTCGCAGACCATGAACCACGAGAGTCTGTGGAAGAAACTGATATTTGCGCTGGTCAGGATTACGGTGGTGTATTCCATCATTTGCGTGGCGGTGATAGCTTTGGCGTTCCGTTTTCTGGTGCCTTTCGTGCACGACAGTCTGCCCGGGGTATGGGGCTCTCTGTTGGCTGCCTTTATCATCATTCTGTGTATAGCTCCGTTCCTGCGTGCCATCATGATTAAAAAGAACCACTCGGAAGAGTTCGTGACTTTATGGAAGGATAACCGTGGAAACCGGGCACCGTTGGTGGCCACCATTGTACTGCGTCTGCTGCTGGGCGTTTCGTTCGTCATGTTCGTAATAGCCGGTTTGTTCAAGATGTCCGTCGGTCTGGTGTTTGGAGTGGCGGTGCTGCTGGTGACCCTGATGATACTCTCCCGCCAGTTGAAGAAGCAGTCCATCATGATAGAGAGGACATTCTTCCAGAATCTGCGGTACCGCGACATGCGTGCCGAGTATATGGGAGAGAAGAAACCGGAGTATGCGGGACGTCTGCTGTCGCGCGACCTGCACCTGACGGATTTTGAAATCCCCGGCGAGTCGGCATGGGTGGGCAGGACATTGGCGGAGCTGAATTTTGGAAAGAAATACGGTATCCATGTGGTCTCTATCCTTCGGGGCAAGAAACGGATTAATATTCCCGGAGCGTCTGTCCGCCTTTTCCCGCAGGACAAGATACAAGTAATTGCCACGGATGAGGAATTGAACATCTTCGGCCAGGAGATGGATAAGGTGTCTGCCATGAATGCGGATGTGATAGAGAAGAGTGAGATGATTCTACGCCAGTTCTGTGTGGACGGGCAGTCCCCTTTCCTGAACAAGACCCTGAAAGAAGCAGGGATACGCGAGAAATATCACTGCCTGATTGCCGGTGTGGAGCGGGGAGGGGAGACCTTGCATGCTCCCGACCCGCATGAACCTTTTGTGGAGGGAGATGTGGTATGGATTGTAGGCGAGAGTGCCGATGTGTACAAGCTGGTCGGCTGGAAATGTGAAGGTTTCGACATGGGGTAAGGTCTACCCCATGAACGCTAATCAGAGCTTGTTCAGTATTTTGTCCATCACCCAGTTTGTGAGAGTGGCGCTTTCGCCGTCACAGCTGCAGACGGACTTGCCCAGCAGGTGGTCTACCACTGCCTGTATAAGCGGTTGCTGGACGTAGGTGGGGTTTTCGACGATGATTTCTTCACGTCCTCTTTCCGTATGCAGCGCAATGGGGTCATAGGTGAATACGGAGAAACAAATCATGCCTTTGTCTCCAATGATTTCTATACGGTCTTCGCGGGCGGATTCGTGGGCAACAAAGCACCAGGAGCCGCTGCCCACCAGTCCGCTGTCAAACTGGAAACATGCGCTTAGAGTGTCCTCGGCAGGATATAGTCCGCCACGGTTGCTCTTGTAGCCGCTGGCTTCGAGGATACATCCGAAGATTTCCTGCAGCAAGTCTATCTGGTGGGGCGCAAGGTCATAGAAGTATCCTCCGCCGGCAATGTCCGGTTGCACGCGCCACGGCAGGTTTTCCTTGTTATGGTCGAGGTCGCGGGGAGGCTGGGCGAAGCGGATTTGAATGTTGATGACATTGCCAATATGTCCCTCCTCTACCAGTGACTTTACCTTCAGGAAGTAGGGCAGATAGCGGCGGTAATACGCGACAAAACATGGAACACCCGTTTCCTTGGAAATCCGGTTGATGCGGCAGCACTCTTCGTAGGTAACGGCCATCGGCTTCTCTATGTAGACCGGTTTGCCTGCCTTCATGGACATGATGGCGTATGTAGCATGTGAAGAAGGAGGAGTGGCAATGTACACGGCGTTCACCTCTTCGTCGTCAATCAGTTCCTGGGCATCGTCGTACCATTTGGGAATCCCTCTTTCCTTGGCGTAGGTCTTAGCCTTGTCGCCATTTCGGCTCATGACGGCCACTACTTCGGAGTTCTCTATTTTCTGAAATGCCGGTCCGCTTTTGTATTTGGTCACTTCTCCGCAACCGATGAATCCCCATTTAATTATTCTCTCGCTCATAATCTTTCCCTTATTTTACTCTTCCTCAAAATCGAATTCAAAGTCGAAATCATCCAGAAATTCCGGTTCTGTAAATTCTTCCAGACTCCGGCGGTCTTTTTTCGTCGGCCGTCCGGTACCCTTGGCACGGTTGACGAAACCGCTGACACGGCTCATCTCCAGCAGTTCATACTGTTCCGGAGTCGTTACATTCTCCATCATTTCGGCAACAAGCTTTGCGCCGACACGCTTTTCGATGGTTTGCAGCACTTTGAAGGAATAGGTGACGGGAGGCTTGCGCACCTGTATGACATCTCCCGGCTTCACCGTACGGGCAGCCTTTGCCAGTGCGCCATTGATGCTGATGCGTCCTTTTTTGCAGGCTTCGGCGGCTATGGTACGTGTCTTGAAGATGCGTACGGCCCACATCCATTTGTCAATTCTGGCTTCGTTCATTTCTTGTTATATTGATTCATGGTGATATCTATTCCCGCCAGACAGAAACTTTTGATGATTTCTCCGGCTGTTTCCAATCTCTCGCCCATTGTTTTCCAATCTTCATCGGTAAAATGTCCCAGCACATAGTCAATCTGCCCACCACGGGGAAAGTCATTACCGATGCCGAAACGCAGGCGTGCATAATTCTGGGTGCCCAGCGTTGATGCAATATGCTTAAGGCCGTTATGTCCCGCATCGCTTCCCTTACCTTTCAGGCGCAGTGTGCCGAAAGGCAGTGCCAGGTCATCTACCACTACCAACACATTCTCCAATGGAATGTTTTCCTTTTGCATCCAGTAGCGTACGGCGTTGCCGCTGAGGTTCATAAAGGTGGAAGGCTTCAGCAGTAACAGTTGGCGTCCCTTGACTGACAGTGTTGTGGTGAAACCATAACGTCCGTCGGTAAAAGTGGCACCCGCTGCTTTGGCCAGAGCATCTACTGCCATGAATCCGATGTTATGGCGGGTTTCGTGATATTCGGGGCCGATATTGCCCAATCCTACAATTAAATATTTCATAGTCAGTGCTTCCTGTTTATGAGGGTGTTAAAACTAGTATTCACCACAGATTACACAGATTAACACAGAATGAATTTAATGTACCGATAATCAAAGATGTCTATCTGTGCAAATCTGTGTAATCTGTGGTGAATTATACACTCTCGTGAGCCGTAAAAAGAACGCGGATTATCGCAACTTTCCGCGGAAATCAGTATGAAATCTGCGTTGGCTGCGTTAATCCGCGTTCCCGAATATTTAGTCTTTCTTGAAAAGAATCGATTAGTTGCCTGCAGCAGCAGCGGCACCTCTTGCAGCACGAGTCAGCTTAACGGCGCATACAACAGCTTCTTTGGCATTCAGCAATTCCAATCCTTCATATTGCAATTCGCCAACTTTAACAGTCTTACCAAGTCCCAAGTGGGCAACGTTGATAATCAGTCTTTCAGGAATTACGTTATACAAAGCTCTTACTTTCAGCTTACGCATCTGGAGTACCAGCTTACCACCGGCCTTAACACCTTCTGCCAAACCTTCCATCTGTACCGGAACTTCCATAACGATAGGCTTAGCCTCGTCAATTTGATAGAAGTCAACGTGCAGGATAGTATCCTTTACGGGGTGGAATTGGATATCTTTCATGATAGCGTTTACTTTCTTGCCATCAATCACCAAGTCAACTACGTAGATGTGCGGAGTGTAAACCAAGTTACGCAGACCCTCTGCAGGTACAGTGAAGTGAACATTTTCACCTGCACCATAAAGTACGCAAGGTACACCGTTGTTTTTACGAATAGCTTTCAAAGCTCTTGCTTGTTCCGAAGAACGTTCTGCAATAGTTCTTGCAGTTCCTTTTACTTCAATTGATTTCATTTTAAAAATTTTTGTGTTACTCTAAATTAAGTAAATTTTTTGCTTAATTCACCATCACACGATGTGGCTTGCCACACGATGTTGCAAAAAAGCGGTGCAAAAGTACAGCTTCTTTTTGAATTATCAAAAGGTTATAACTTAAAATTCAATGTCTATCTTGATTTCTCCTTCCAATGAAGACGCTTTTTCCTCTTTCGGCAGTTCTTCTTTTCCCGTTTCGGGACTTTCAGCCTCTTCGTCAGTGGTATGTCTTGTATAGCAGCCTTGCTGTTCCTGGATGAAGCCGATGGCTTGCTGAAGTCCGTTCATGAACTTTTCAAAATCCTCTTTGTATAGAAAGATTTTGTGCTTTTCGAAACTTACCTGCGAGTCGTCTCCTTCGCCCATCACAATCTTCTTGCTTTCCGTGATGGCGAGAAACATTTCGTCTTTTCTGTTTTTCTTGACGTCTAAATAGTAGATGCGCTTACCTGCTTTGATGGATTGGGAGAATACAATCTCCTTGTCATTCATGTCCGCTGCGTTTTTCTTCTTAAAGTCTTCCATATTATAATAGGTCTCAATTTTGATATTATCACCTTAAAACTTGTATCTCGTAGCTTTTAGCTCTTTATCGGGCTCAAAATTGACGATTTTTTTTAAACTGTCAAAAGAAAAAGACCGGATAATCAATATCTGCATTAAAAAATGTGATTTATTTATGTAAACTCATTAAAAATGCCTACTTTTGCGCCTTGTTAAAACACTAGTATTTACTTTAGAATTATGATCAACAGAGTTCTTATTCGTCTTAAGATTATACAGATTGTATATGCTTATTATCAGAATGGCAGTAAAAATTTAGACTCAGCGGAGAAAGAATTGTTCTTTAGCCTTTCAAAGGCATACGACCTCTACAACTACCTGCTGATGCTGATGATAGCTTTGACGAACTACGCACAAAAACGTATTGATGCGGCAAAAGCTAAGCTGGCTCCCACTGCCGAGGAGCTGTATCCCAACATGAAATTTGTGGAAAACAAGTTCATAGCCCAGTTGGAAGTGAACAAACAATTGACGGAATTCATTGCCAACCAAAAGCGCACGTGGGCCAATGATGAAGACTTTGTCAAGGGATTGTATGAGAAAATTGTGGAATCAGATATATATAAGGAATATATGGCTTCTTCGGACAATTCTTACGAATACGACCGTGAATTGTGGAGAAAGCTGTATAAGACTTTTGTCTTCAACAACGAAGCCTTGGACAATGTGCTCGAAGACCAGAGCCTCTACTGGAATGACGACAAGGAGATTGTGGATACTTTCGTACTGAAAACCATCAAGCGCTTTGAAGAGAAGAATGGTGCCAATCAGGAACTTCTACCAGAGTTCAAGGATGAGGAAGACCAGGAATTTGCACGCCGTTTGTTCCGCCGTGCCATCTTGAACTGTGACTATTACCGTCACCTCATCAGCGAGAATACGCGTAATTGGGACTTGGACCGTGTAGCCTTTATGGACGTTGTTATCATGCAGTGTGCCTTGGCCGAAATATTAAGTTTCCCGAACATTCCGGTGAGTGTTTCGTTGAACGAATATGTCGATATTGCCAAAGTTTACAGCACGGCCAAAAGTGGCAGCTTCGTGAACGGTACATTGGATGGAATAGTTAATCAATTAAAAAAAGAAGGTAAGTTAACGAAAAACTAATACCTTTGTTTAATAATAGAAACCAAAACTGAGTATTTATGAACTTAATGACTGTATTCTTCCTGCAGGCTCCCGCTGCAGGCCCTGCCGGTGGTGGTAGCATGATGTGGATTATGCTGATAGCCATGTTCGTTATTATGTATTTCTTTATGATTCGTCCTCAAAACAAGAAGCAAAAGGAAATAGCAAACTTCCGTAAATCGCTTCAAGTGAATCAGAAAGTAATCACAGCTGGTGGTATCCATGGTGTTATCAAGGAAATCAACGACAATGATGTGGTGCTTGAAATCGCTTCTAACGTTAAGATTCGTATAGACAAGAATTCTATTTTTGCTGCAGCTGCTGATGCGAACAGCAGTCAGGCATCTAAATAATAGAAATGTGAGCCTATGTTTGAACGTAGGAACATACAACGTACATATCTGAAGATATCAAGAGAAGTGAAGGACTTTCTGCTTAGCGATAAAAGCAGGGAGTTCTTCATTTTTTTGTTTTTTTTCTTTGTAGCCGGTGGCTTCTGGCTCTTGCAGACCTTGAACAACGACTATGAGGCGGACTTTTCTATACCGGTGCGGCTGAAGGGAGTGCCCAATAATGTGGTGATTACCTCTGAACCTGCTTCAGAACTCCGTATCAAGGTAAAGGATAAGGGAACGGTACTGCTCAACTATATGTTGGGAAAGAGCTTTTATCCCGTTATTCTCGATTATGCCGATTATAAGGGCGTGGATAATCAAGTAAGGATATATCCCTCGCAGTTTGAAAAGAAAGTGCTGAACCAGCTGAATGCCTCTACCCGCCTGCTTTCCATGAAGCCGGATACATTGGAGTACATCTATTCGACGGGAGCCTCCAAACTGGTGCCGGTGAAGCTGCGCGGCACGCTGAGTGCCGGACGTGAGTATTATCTTTCGGATACGATATTCAGTCCCGATTCCGTATTGGTGTATGCGCCGCAAGGCGTGCTGGATACGATTGCTGTTGCCTATACGCAACCGGTGAAGCTGGAAGATATATCGGATACCTTGAGGCAGCAAGTCCCCCTGCGTATCCAGAAAGGTGTGAAGTTTGTGCCTTCTTCCATTGAGATGATGCTTCCGGTGGATATTTATACGGAAAAGACAGTGGAGGTGCCGTTGCGTGGCGTTAACTTTCCTGCCGACAAGGTGCTGCGCGCTTTCCCTTCCAAGGTGCAGGTCACGTTTCAGGTTGGTCTGAGTCATTTCAGGCAGATTAACGCTGATGATTTTCATATTTACGTGTCCTATGAGGAACTGCTCCGTCTGGGTTCCGACAAGTATACGGTAAAGATTAAGAATCTGCCGAAAGGGGTGAGCCAGGTACGCTTCAATCCGGCACAAGTGGATTTTCTGATAGAGCAAGTTTCTCCTGATTATGGCGATTAAGATAGGTATAACCGGTGGTATCGGTAGCGGAAAGAGTATGGTATCCCGGCTGTTGGAAGTGCTGGGTGTTCCCGTCTATATCTCGGACTTGGAAACGAAAAGGCTGATGGCATCCGATTCATTGATCCGCGAGGAATTGTCAGCTTTGCTTGGTGCGGAAGTGTATGCCGGTGGCACGCTGAACAAGCCTTTGTTGGCGTCTTATCTTTTCGGTAGTCCGGAGCATGCCAAAGAAATCAACTGTATTGTGCATCCTCGTGTAAAGGAGGATTTCAGGCGGTGGACACAATGCCGCACCGCTTTTCCCATTGTCGGTATAGAATCGGCCATTCTGGTCGAAGCGGGGTTTGCGGGTGAAGTGGATGCTATTGTTATGGTCTATGCGCCCGAAGAGGTGCGCATTTTACGTGCCGTCCGGCGGGATGCTTCCTCGCGCGAATTGATAGAAAAGCGTATCCGTAGCCAGATGAATGACGAAGAAAAGCGTAAATATGCAGATTTTGTCATTGTAAATGATGGCGAAACCCCATTGATTCCGCAAGTTTTAGAGCTAATCGGTTCGCTATCTGAAAAAATGCACTATCTGTTACGCAAATAGGCATCTCCTTAACAATAAAAATAAGCAAGCTTATTTTGTATTGTCTTCGGCTTACATTATCTTTGCCCCCCGAAAAAAATAACTACTAATCATCAAAACAGAATATATTATGTTGAAGACTATTTTGTCCATTTCCGGTAAACCGGGATTGTATAAGCTTGTTTCTCAGGGAAAAAATATGTTGATTGTAGAGTCGCTTGCAGACAAGAAGCGTTTCCCTGCCTATGGTAATGAGAAGATTATTTCTTTGGGCGATATCGCCATGTATACAGATACGGAAGATGTTCCTTTGAAGGAAGTGTTTCTTTCCATGAAGAAAAAGGAAAATGGTGCTGCCGTAGTGTTGGATTTGAAGAAAGCTACTGCTGATGACTTGCGTGCTTACCTGGCAGAGGTATTGCCTACCTTCGATCGCGACCGCGTATATCCGTCCGACATCAAGAAATTGATTGTTTGGTATAATTTGCTGGTGGCAAGCGGTATGACGGATTTTGAAGAAACTCCTGCGGCAGAAACGAAGGAGGAAAGCAAGGCCGAGTAATCGGAGAAGGATTGAAATACAAAATAAAAGAGGCGATTCTCAATAGTCGGGAATCGCCTCTTTTATTGGGGGATACGGATTGCTTTTAATTTCTGAAAACCAGTCCGTCGTCAGTGGTACTGGCATCCACTGTAATAGGCTTGCTGCGGTCTACTTCTTGGGACAGCAGCTTCTTCGACAAGTCGTTCAGCAAATAGTGCTGTATGGCACGTTTCACCGGACGGGCGCCGAATTCAGGGTCATAACCTGCATTGGCAAGGAAGTCTATGGCAGCATTTGTCAGAACAAGTTCCACGCCGTTACCGGAAAGCATCTTCTGCACACTCTTGATTTGGAGCACCACAATCTGCTTGATTTCGGGCTCTGTCAGCGGCAGGAACATGATGGTCTCGTCGATACGGTTCAGGAATTCCGGACGGATGGTCTTTTTCAGCATATTCATCACTTCCTTCTTGGTTTCCTCTACGATTTGCTCCTTATTGCTACTGTTTAGTTTCTCCATCTGGCTTTGGATATAGCCACTGCCCATGTTGGAGGTCATGATGATAATCGTATTCTTGAAGTTGACCGTACGCCCTTTGTTGTCCGTCAGACGTCCGTCATCCAGCACTTGCAGCAAGATGTTGAATACGTCCGGATGCGCTTTCTCGATTTCGTCGAACAGGACGACAGAATACGGTTTCCGCCTTACGGCTTCTGTCAGTTGTCCACCTTCATCGTAGCCCACATATCCCGGAGGCGCTCCAACCAGACGGGAAACGCTGTGTTTCTCCTGATACTCGCTCATGTCGATACGGGTCATCATTGTCTCGTCGTCAAAGAGGAACTCTGCCAGTGCCTTTGCCAATTCCGTCTTACCTACACCGGTGGTTCCCAGGAAAAGGAATGAGCCGATAGGACGTTTCGGGTCTTGCAGTCCGGCACGGCTGCGTCGTACGGCATCGGATACGGCCTCGATGGCTTCGTCCTGCCCGATAACCCGCTGGTGCAGTTCCGCCTCCAGATGCAACAGTTTGTCCTTTTCGCTTTGCAGCATCTTGCTTACCGGTATGCCGGTCCAGCGGGATACTACGTCGGCGATGTCTTCAGCGTCCACTTCCTCTTTAATCATGGCCTTGTCACCCTGCATTTCGTGCAGTTTTTGCTGCGTTTCTTCAATCTCCTGGTTCAGCGCTTGCAGTTTGCCGTAACGGATTTCGGCCACCCGGCCATAGTCGCCTTCCCGTTCTGCTTTGTCGGCCTCGAACTTCAGGTTCTCTATTTCCACCTTATTCTGCTGGATTTTGTTGACAAGGGTCTTTTCACTTTGCCATTTCGCTTTGTACGAGTTTTCCTGCTCCTTCAGCTCGGCAAGTTCTTTGCCGATTTGTTCCAGTTTGGGCTTGTCGTTTTCGCGCTTGATGGCTTCGCGTTCAATCTCCAGCTGCTTTATCTTACGCGAGATTTCGTCCAGTTCTTCCGGAACGGAATCGACTTCCATACGTAGCTTGGCAGCGGCTTCGTCCATCAGGTCGATAGCCTTGTCCGGCAAGAAACGGTCGGTGATGTAGCGGTTGCTCAACTCTACGGCGGCGATGATGGCATCGTCCTTAATCCGTACGTGGTGATGGTTCTCATAACGTTCCTTCAGACCACGCAGAATGGAGATGGTGCTCAGTGTATCCGGTTCGTTCACCATGACAATCTGGAAGCGGCGTTCCAACGCTTTGTCCTTTTCGAAATACTTCTGATATTCATCGAGGGTAGTGGCCCCGATGCTCCTCAGTTCACCGCGTGCCAGGGCGGGTTTCAGGATGTTGGCGGCATCCATGGCGCCTTCCCCCTTGCCGGCACCCACCAGGGTATGGATTTCATCAATGAAGAGGATAATGTCTCCTTCCGACTTCTTAACTTCGTTGATAACGGCCTTCAGACGTTCTTCAAATTCGCCTTTGTACTTGGCGCCGGCCACCAGTGCACCCATATCCAGGGAGTAGACTTGTTTGTTCTTCAAGTTCTCGGGGACGTCTCCACGCAAGATACGGTGGGCAAGTCCCTCTACGATAGCTGTTTTACCGGTACCCGGTTCACCGATAAGAATCGGGTTGTTCTTGGTACGTCGGCTCAGAATCTGCAGGACACGCCGTATCTCTTCGTCACGGCCGATGACGGGGTCCAGTTTGCCGCTGCGGGCTGCTTCGTTCAGATTGATGGCATACTTTTCCAATGACTGGTAAGTGTCTTCGCTGGATTGTGAAGTTACTTTTTCTCCTTTTCGCAGTTCGTTGATGGCTTCCCGCAGTTCGCGTTCCGTCATCCCGGCATCTTTCAGAATGGTGGATGCAGTGCTTTTCACATTCAGCAAAGCCAGCAGTACCGGTTCCAGGGAGACGAATTCATCACCCATTTCCTTGGAATATTGGGTGGCCTTCTGGAACACTTCGTTCGTTTCACGGCTCAGGTATGGCTCTCCGCCGGATACCTTGGGCAGAGAATCAATTTGCTTGTCCAGTACAAGTGCTATCTGCTGACCGTTCATGCCCAGCTTCTGGAAGATGAAGTTGGTGACATTTTCACCTACTTTCATCACGCTTTGAAGTACATGCACGGGCTCGATGGCCTGCTGTCCACGGCTTTGTACCAGGTTCACAGCCTCCTGCACTGCTTCTTGCGCTTTAATGGTAAAGTTGTTAAAGTTCATATTTTGTTCTCCTTTCTATTTTATCAGTTTCATAACACTTGGGGAGGCGCAAAAGATTTGCCATTGGCACATTTCGGACAAATTGTCTGCATATAAAATATGTAAAATGACAAATTGTCTGTAAATCAGTCGTTTTGTTTCTTTCTACTTCTTTAGATAAGAAGTTGGAGCAAAGTTCCTTTTCGTATTAAACTCTATTGGTTAAAGAGAAGGGCAAATAAGGATGTCATGCATGAGATGTGCATCTCATGTAGTACGAGGTGTACATCTCATGTAGTACGAGATGCACATCTCATGTAGTGAGGGCCTATATGTTTTAGTAGCTAAGTCTTCGTGTTCCAGCTCCAAGGTTCCCGTGTTGCGGAGGAAGGATATTCTCTTTCCGCTTCGGAGATATAGATTAATTGTTTGGGATGATACAAGTTATTGATAAATTTGTCGTACTTTTACTGCTTCAAAGTTTTGTGCTTTCTGTGTGGTAGGTTTTCGGAGCTCCGCTTGCAGAGGAGCATTATGTATAATCACGTATTAAAATAGAAGATAATGGAGGATAAGATAAAGTTTCCGGCAAATGTGATATTGATAGATGTTGCATTTCTGAATGAAGTGGTATATGGTGCAAAGAACTTTTTGGAAGGTAAGTTGGGACGGAAGCTACCCGATGTTGACCTGCCGGCATGGTTGAGCTATCTGGCATTGGACGCCGGCTTGAGAGAACAAGAAAATGAGGTGGAAGTGTTGCTGGTGCATACTCCGGCAGCGGACGTGCTGAAGTGTTGTGAACCATCCGATGTGAATAAACTGAATCACCAGGCATGCCGTACGCCGCTGGGCGAATTTGCATTTTCTTCCGTCACCTCTTCCGGTTTAGTCTCTACCGAAGAGTTGTTTCTTGACCTGATGAACCTGGCGCTTGATTCTGCGGATGTGAAGTGTTTGATGCTGTTGCCTTTCCATCAGGTATATGGTAATGGAGTGGAGGAGAAGCTGGCGGGTTTCTTCAAAGACAAGAGTGAAGAAGAACGGGGCAAAGTTGTGTACTTCATCACGGAGGAACCTCTGAGCCCGGTGTATTGCCGCCTGGAGCCGGTGTTTTATTCTTTGGCGCATGCATTCGGCATCAAGTCTGACGAGTTATAAGATATAAGAAGTATATGAGTGATTTCCGTTTAAAAGTGTTTCAGTCTGTTGCCAAGAACTTGAGTTTTACAAAGGCTTCGCAAGAGTTGTTTGTAAGTCAGCCGGCTATAACCAAGCATATCCAGGAGCTGGAGGCCACTTACCAGACGAGGCTTTTCGACCGGCAGGGAAGTAAAATCAGTTTGACCGAGTCGGGCCGGCTGCTTTTGGAGCATTGCGAACGGATATTGGAGGACTATAAACGGCTGGAATATGAAATGCACTTGTTACATAACGAATATATTGGCGAACTCAAGTTGGGAGCCAGCACTACCATTGCGCAGTATGTGCTTCCTCCGTTGCTGGGCAGTTTTATCGGCAAGTTTCCGCAGGTCAACTTGTCCTTGCTCAATGGAAATTCCCGGGAAATAGAAGCCGCTTTGCAGGAACACCGCATTGACTTGGGATTGGTGGAAGGGGTTTTCCGCCTTCCCAATCTGAAGTACACTACTTTTCTTGAGGATGAACTGGTAGCGGTAGTCCATTCCAAAAGCCGTTTACAATTGCCCGAAGAGATTACTCCCCAGGATTTGCTCGCTATTCCTTTAGTGCTTCGTGAGCGTGGTTCTGGTACGTTGGATGTGATAGAACGCTCGCTCCAGAAGCACGGCGTCAAGCTTGCCTCACTCCATGTACTGATGTACCTGGGTAGTACCGAAAGCATCAAGCTCTTTCTTGAAAACTCCGATTGCATGGGAATCGTGTCTATCCGTTCCATCTGCAAGGAACTGGCTGCAGGCACTTTCCGCGTGGTCGAGATAAAGGATATGCCCATGCTTCGCGACTTCTGCTTTGTCCAGTTGCAAGGGCAGGAAGGAGGATTGTCACAAGCCTTTATGAACTATATGTTTATGTCCCGATAACAATAAGTTATAGTCTATAAGTAGAAACGATTGGCGGGTGTACTAAAATAGAACTACCTTTGCACCCGGAAAATTAAGGAATAAACATTAGTAATATAGTAAAGTAAACAGTATGGTTTCAAATCGAGTTTTGGCTAAAAGCATTAATATGCCTTTTCTTCAAAGTAATAATAAATTTATTTATGTATCTCTTCTGGTTGTCCTCTCCTTCTTTCTGCTGCTGGATTATGTGCCCGGTATGCATGCCTATTCGGCATGGGTCACTCCGCCGTTGGCGTTGTTCTTGGGGTTGGCCTTTGCGTTGCTGTGTGGGCAGGCACATCCGAAGTTCAATAAGAAGACTTCAAAGTACCTGTTGCAATACTCTGTTGTAGGGTTAGGATTTGGAATGAATCTGCAGGCTTCCCTGGCTTCGGGCAAGGAGGGAATGGAGTTCACGATTATTTCTGTAGTGGGGACATTGCTCATAGGCTGGCTCATAGGACGTAAGTTCCTGAAAGTGGACCGTGACACTTCTTATCTTATCAGCTCCGGTACGGCTATCTGCGGAGGCAGTGCCATTGCGGCTGTGGGTCCGGTATTGAAGGCAAAGGACAGTGAGATGTCTGTGGCATTGGGCACCATCTTTATATTGAATGCCATTGCATTGTTTGTTTTTCCGATGATAGGCCACGCTTTGAACATGAGCCAGCATGAGTTCGGCACATGGGCGGCCATTGCCATACATGATACGAGTTCGGTAGTGGGAGCAGGTGCCGCATATGGCGAGGAGGCCCTGAAGGTGGCAACGACTATAAAGCTGACACGTGCCTTATGGATTATTCCTTTGGCTCTGGTAACTTCGTTCATCTTTAAGAGTAAGGGACAGAAAATCAGTATTCCCTGGTTCATCTTCTTCTTTGTGCTGGCTATGATTTTCAATACTTATGTGCTGGGGACTACCGAAACGGGTGCCATGATTGGGGAGGGAATCAATTCTTTGGCCCGCAAGACGCTGACTATCACTCTGTTCTTTATCGGTGCCTCTCTGTCACGTGATGTACTGAAGGCAGTAGGCATCAAGCCCTTGATACAAGGCACCTTGTTGTGGATAGTGATTAGTGTGAGCACGTTGGCATATATCTACTTGTTCTGATTGCATCGGTCCGGCAGTTCTTGAAGTATAACTTCCGGTTGAAGAAGTCGGTAGGATTTTTGCAACGTATTTCTTTCCTCATTGGATATATAGACGAATACACATCTCGGGATAACCGGGGTGTGTATTTCTTTTAATATCCTTCCCCATTGACGCCGGACCGGAGCAAGTGGAAGCCAAGTTATGATACCTTTTGCTTCCAGCATTGCTTTTGTCCTCGGTTCGGCGTGCTGACCAGTTAATACAATGTTCCAGAAATGTGGTTCTTTCAGCTGTTTTTTTATATCTTGAGAAGTCATAGTTAGTTCACTTTTTTGATGATAAAGTCGAAAGAGGTGAAGAATTGAGGGTGCTTACCGATAGATATGGGAAGGATAATGGTAATGGAGGAATTCCTTCCTTTCCGAATATCTTTCTTGTTGTATATTTGAGAGTTATTTGCCGTATAAGTTGTCACACCAATCTTTTGGCTTGTTTCTGCCTGGCTTTTTATTATTGCAAAGGGAGTTTCCGCTTCTGCCAGTATGGGGTATTTGACTTCTGAGGTTCTTCCGTCCACAATGAATTGCATATTTTCCCAGTTTATTCGGATATCTTCTGAAGAGTTGTTGCGAATTATAATTTCCCATTGGGAGTCGTTTGGAATAAACTTATAAGTAACCCCATCTTTTGTATACTCTAATTTCCCTTTTTGGTTCTCCAGCCATTTAAAGGATACTTGGCATCCCGCATCAACGTATTGTGCAGATAAAGTGGTTGGAAATAGGAGAAACAGCAAAATGGCCAGCTTATTTTTCTTCTTATATTTCCGGTAGTCATTGTATATCCATAGCATAATAAAAATAATGCCGATAGGGATGGCTATGAGAATACATGTCAGTAAATTCATGATAGCAGATATTATTTGTTTGTTTATATGAATATGTTGCAAAAGTATCATAAAATATTTGATAAAACAAACGAATTATGAATAAAAAGAACGATACATACAGACAAATTGGTATTGGTGTTCCTTATAATATGAATGATTAATTTGTACCTTCATATAAATGGAAAAAAGTAATATATACATCGGAGAGATAATCAAGAACGTGATGCTTGAACAGCAGGTTACCAAGGCGGAACTTGCACGAAGACTGAAAGTTAAGCCTCAAAGTGTAGACTATATGCTTACGAGAAAAAGTGTTGATACGGATACGTTGTATAATGTCTCACGTGCCTTGAACTACGATTTTGCTTTGTTGTATTCCATTCATAAGGAACAGATAAATTATGATACGTTAGAGCAGGAATACAGACTCTCCACAGCGAAGGTGTTGGTGGAGCTTGAGCTGAAGCCTGAAGACATTGCAAAATTGAATCTTAAAAAGCGGATTGCTGATGTCTTGAAATAAACGCACTCTTGGGCTGGTGCTATTGGTGTTTTCATTTTTTTTCCATTTTTTCTTCCTGGTCGTGTAACAAAATCCTTTCCCCCTACGTCTGAAGGGTATAAACAGGAATCTACTATTGATAAATAGCCCATGGACGCTGAAAGTTTTAAAAAAGAGTTTCTGCCATATCATCGCAAATTGTACTGCATAGCTTATAGGCTGTTGGAGAATGCTGCCGATGCTGAAGATTTGGTGCAGGAAGCTTATCTGAAGTTGTGGGACAAGCGGGAAGGACTGGCCATTATCAGTAATCCGGAAGCATTCAGCGTTACTCTGGTGAAAAATATGTGCTTTGATTTGCTTCGTTCGGGAAAGTATACTTTGAGCAGACAGAGTGTGGAGTTGGCCGAAGTGCATAATATGTCTCAAGCAGATAACTTTGAAGTGAGGGATGAAGTGCAGCAGGTAAGGCACATCATTGCCCATCTGCCGGTGCAACAGCAGAAAATAGTAACGTTGCGTGATGTCAAGGGATGTTCTTATGAAGAGATAGAGCAGGTCACGGGATTGAATGCTACCAATGTCCGTGTACTGTTGTCCCGGGCAAGAAAAAAGATACGTGAGGAATTTAATAAATGGAGTAACTATGAAAGTCGAGGAAATTGAAAGGCTGCTCGCCGAATTTTATGAAGGGAATACCAACGAGCAGGAAGAAGAGTTGTTGAAGGAAGCTTTCAGAACCGAAGAAGTGCCCGAGCACTTGCAGAAGGACAAGAAACTCTTTCTCAGCTTTTTTCCCGGGGAAGTGGTGGATAATGTTCCCGCCGGATTGGAGGATAAACTGAGCCGGATGATTGATGAAAAGGCTGAAGAGGAACAACGTTTTTTCCACCGGAACAAGGCCAAACGTAATTGGCGCTGGATAGGAGGTATTGCTGCCACCATTCTGGTTCTTGTAGGTGTAGGTTATGGCATTACGAACATGGGAGAGGATATGCGTCCTCCTACACCTCAGGACACTTTCTCTGATCCGGAAGCTGCTTATAAGGCATTGCAGGCCACTTTAATCGAGGTGTCTGCGAATCTGAACAAGGGAATTGAACAGATAGAGGAAACGCGGATAGACGTAACGAAGGTGAACCAGGAAGTAAGAAAAGAAATTCAACAATAATCTGATATGAAAACAATGAAAATGATTTTGGCAGGTGTACTGCTGATGTTGCCTTTGCTTTGCCAGGCACAGAAGAACCTATTCAACAAGTATGGAGATATGAAAGGCGTGTCGTCCGTCTACATATCCAAGGCAATGATAGAAACGAATCCCAACTTGTTTACTAAAGATGTTTATATTGGGAAAGTGTCCGGACAGTTGAACTCTGTGCAGGTACTTTCTACAATGGATAATAATGTAAAGAAAGAAATGCGTAAGGATCTTCGTTCTTTGGTGCAGTCTTCCAGATATGAATTGCTGATGAAGCAGAAGGGAACAGTCTCCAGTTCTGAATTCTACATGAGCCGTAAAGGGGAAAAGGTGAAGGAGCTGATTATGATTGTAGATGGTGCAGCCACTCTGAAATTTGTTTATTTGGAAGGTGATATGACTTTGAAGGATATACAGAATATCATGATGTATCAGAATACCAGCTGGAATGGTAACAATGTGAATATACAGCTTCCGGATATAAACTGGGCTGAGATAGAGAAGCTGAAGAACCGCGATTGGCTTGGAGAATTGAAGCATTCGCAAGAACTGGCATTGAAAGGGCTGGAAAATGTAGCTAAACTGAAAGACAACAAGTATCTGAAAGAACAAATGGATACCGATACATGGAAACGTTTTGAAAAAAGCATGGAGACTTTGGAAGAACGTTTGGAAAAGATGGAATAGGAAGCGGTAACCTTTTAGGGAAACTTGCCAATAGAATGTTTTGTTTTTCTATTGGCAAGTTTTTTTGTTATTTGTCTTTTCTCAATTCTGCAAAGATAAGCCCTTCAAGCTCTTCTGCCAGTTCCGGATTGTCAAGGATGACCTGCTTGGCGGCGTCGCGTCCCTGGGCAATTTTCGTCTCGTTATAGCTGAACCATGAGCCGCTTTTCTTGATGATGCCAAGCTCTGCACCCAAGTCAATGATTTCGCCTGCACGGGAGATGCCTTCACCGAACATGATGTCGAATTCCGCTCTACGGAAAGGAGGAGCTACCTTGTTCTTCACAACTTTCACTTTGGTCTGCTTGCCGATTACTTCATCGCCGTTCTTGATGGCTTGGCTTCCACGGATGTCAAGACGTACGGAGGCATAGAACTTCAGTGCATTACCGCCGGTAGTTGTTTCGGGATTGCCGAACATGACACCGATTTTTTCGCGCAACTGGTTGATGAAGATGCAGGTGGTGCGTGTTTTGCTGACAGCTGCCGTCAGTTTACGCAAGGCTTGTGACATGAGCCGGGCTTGCAGACCTACTTTGTTGTCACCCATATCGCCTTCAATTTCAGCTTTCGGGGTTAAGGCAGCCACAGAGTCCACTACAATGATGTCAATAGCGGAGGAACGGATCAGTTGCTCTGCGATTTCCAGTGCTTGTTCGCCATTGTCCGGCTGTGATATCAGCAGATTGTCCACATCCACACCCAGTTTTGCTGCATAGAAGCGGTCGAAAGCATGTTCTGCATCAATGAATGCGGCAATGCCTCCTGCCTTTTGCGCTTCGGCGATGGCATGAATGGCAAGGGTTGTCTTACCGGAAGATTCCGGGCCGTAAATCTCGATGATACGTCCGCGGGGATATCCTCCCACACCAAGAGCCACATTGAGGCCGATGGAACCTGTGGGAATAACTTCTACTTGTTCGACGCTTTCGTCGCCCATTTTCATGATAGAGCCTTTACCAAAGCTCTTTTCTATCTTGTCCATGGCAGCCTGCAAGGCTTTCAGTTTTTCGCCCGATGCCAGATTGCTGCCATTTTCAAAATTCAGTTCGTCTTTTTTTGCCACGTTGTTAATGTTTAATGATTATAAAATTTGTGCCGCATGGTCTTTGGTCTTCACTTCTTTCGGAGTGATGATGCGCTCTACAATACCTTCTTCATTAATGATGAAAGTTGTGCGGAACGTTCCCATATATTTGCGGCCATACATGCTTTTTTCGCCCCATACTCCGAATTGTTCTACCAGCTTCTTGTCGGTGTCTGCAATCAGGGTAAAAGGCAGATTGTTTTTCTCAATAAATTTCTGGTGTGACTTTTCGCTGTCCACACTGACGCCGATGACTTCATAACCGGCTTTGCGCAGGTCGGCATAATTATCCCGCAGGTTGCAGGCTTGTGCCGTGCAGCCGGATGTCATGTCTTTGGGGTAGAAGTAAAGTACAATCTTCTTTCCCTTATAGTCGCTCAAGCGGATTTCTTCACCTTTTTCGTTGATACCCAATACTTCGGGTGCTTTATCTCCTATATTCACTTTATTAATGTTTAATGATTAGTGGATAATGATTAATGTTTAATCATTAATTTCAAACTTCCAAGTCTCCGTCGATAATCTCATGCCAAGGCAGGCCTTGTTTGTTGAGCTGTTCCATGAACGGGTCCGGATTGAATTCTTCAACATTCCATACACCCGGTTTTTTCCACAATCCCTTGAGGAACATCATGGCACCAATCATGGCGGGCACACCGGTGGTATAGCTTACGCCCTGCATACCGGTTTCCTTGTAGGCCTCCTGGTGGCTACAGTTGTTATATACATAGTAGGTACGCTCTTTGCCATCCTTTAGTCCGCGGATGCGGCAACCGATGGATGTTTCGCCTTCGTAGTTTTCGCCCAGGTCTTGCGGGTTGGGGAGGACGGCTTTCAGGAATTGCAGCGGAACAATCT
This sequence comes from Bacteroides sp. AF20-13LB, assembly GCF_003603065.1. NCBI lineage: Bacteria > Pseudomonadati > Bacteroidota > Bacteroidia > Bacteroidales > Bacteroidaceae > Bacteroides > Bacteroides sp. AF20-13LB. Next base: position 78,586 of record NZ_QTMH01000002.1, on the reverse strand, counting down.
TCATGCCGTTATATTCCACTTCGTCTATGCGTGCCATGCCGATGTTCTGGATAACGCGCAGGTGGGTTAGATACTCTTGTCCAAACGTCATCCAGAAGCGTGCACGCTTGATGGTGGGGAAATTCTTCACCAGAGACTCCAGTTCTTCGTGATAAAGCAGGTAGGAGTCGCGCGGACCGATGTTCGGATAAGTCAGGTCTTTGTGGATTTCCAGCGGCTTGGTTGTCACCCATTCTCCGTTTTCATAATAGCGGCCGTTCTGTGTAATCTCACGGATATTGATTTCCGGATTGAAGTTGGTGGCGAATGCTTTATGATGATTTCCGGCATTGCAGTCTACGATGTCCAGATATTGTATTTCGTCAAAATGATGTTTGGCGGCGTATGCAGTATAGATGCCGCTCACTCCCGGGTCGAAACCGCAACCGAGGATGGCGGTCAGTCCGGCATCTTCGAAGCGTTTCTTATAGGCCCATTGCCAACTGTATTCAAAGTGGGCAACATCTTTCGGCTCATAATTGGCGGTATCCAGATAGTTGACTCCACTTTGCAGACAAGCCTCCATGATGGTGAGGTCTTGGTAGGGGAGGGCTACGTTGATGACGATTTCGGGTTTGAAACTATTGAAGAGTGCTACCAGTTCGTCCACGCTGTCGGCATCTACCTGGGCGGTTTTGATGTTCGGGTTACCGATTGCCTTGACAACAGCGTCACATTTGGACTTGGTGCGGCTGGCTATCATGATTTCTGTAAACACATCAGGATTTTGAGCCACTTTGTGCGCAACAACGGTACCTACACCGCCTGCACCGATAATAAGAACTTTACCCATTTCTTTGTACTATATTATTATATTAGGTTTATAAAAAATACGGAGAGCAAATATAAGGGTTAATTCTTAGATAAACATTAAAATCCTGCTAAATACTTTGAGGTAAATGCTTCAAATATTAAACAAATTACTTGCATTTGGGTTATTTTCTATATATTTGCCCCTTGAATAAATTAACTTAAACAACGAATAACAATGAAAAAAGTATTTGTTTCCCTATGCATGGCAAGCGTGTTGATGGGCTTGTCTTCTTGTGCATCAACCAAAAATGCCGCAACTCTTTCTTCCATCAGCGGTGAGTGGAATATTATTGAAGTGAATGGTACTGCCGTAGTCCCTGCTCCGGGTCAGGAATTTCCCTATATCGGTTTTGACACAAAGACTGGAAAAGTATTTGGCAACAGTGGTTGCAACCGTATGATGGGTTCGTTTGACGTGAATGCCAAACCCGGCACGATTGACCTTGGCGCTTTGGCAAGTACCCGTATGGCTTGTCCGGATATGACTGTAGAAAATAATGTGTTGTCGGCTTTGAACAAAGTGAAAAAGTATAAGAAGCTGGGAAAGGAAAATATAGCTTTATGCGGTGCTTCCAATCGTCCCATAGTCGTGTTGCAGAAGAAAGAGTCCGTTTCCAAGTTGTCTGATTTGGAAGGTAAGTGGATGATTAGTGAGGCTGCGGGCGAGGCTATTCCCGACGGAATGGAGAAGCAGCCGTTCATTGAATTTAATATTGCAGAAAAGCGCTTGCACGGCAATGCGGGTTGCAATCTGATTAACGGCGCTTTCCAGGTTGATGATGAAAATCCGTCGGCAATCTCTTTCCCGCAAGTTATCAGTACCATGATGGCATGCCCTGATATGGAGGTGGAAAGCCGTGTGCTGAAAGCCTTGAATTCCGTTCAGTCTTTTGGCAAGCTGGCAGGCGGAGGCATCGGGCTGTACGATGCTGACAATAACCTGGTGATGGTGTTGGTGAAGAACTGACAAGATAGGTTGAAATAATAAAGGCTCTTACAGAAATAATCTGCTAAGAGCCTTTTTTGCATCTTGACATAAAAAGGTCTTTTACTTTTTCTTTAATCCTGCGCGTATCCGGCTCAGGGATTGCGGAGTGATGTAGAGATAAGAAGCCAGATACTTGAGCGGTACATCCTGCAGCAGTTCCGGATTCTCTTCCATCAGTGTCATGTACCTTTCTTTGGCAGTGGGAGGGGTGCCGTAGGCTACTGTGGAACTGTCTACCGACAGAATTTCCCGTTCAAAGATTCTTCTGCCGAGGTTGGCCATGTCTATGGAATGCGAAAAAAGGGCTTCCAGCTCAGGCTTACTGATACAATAGGCGATGCTTTCATTCACTGATTCGATGTTGATGAGGGAAACCTCGCTGTCCACATATCCCCACGATGAGAAAGCTGTGTCGCCCGGTGCGGCGAACCAAAGGGAGTTTTCCGTGCCGTCTGTCAGGTAGTAGGCGCGCCAGATGCCTTTCTTCAAAAGATAGAAGTTGCTGTTCCTTTCCCCTTCGCTGATAATGAGTTCTCCCTTGCTGAAACGAACTTCTGCCATGTGTGACAGAAGTTCGTGCAAAGTGTTTTCCGGTAGTTTATACTTCTTGCAGAATTTCTTTATCATAGTTTCCATGCTGCAAAGATAGTGTAAACCGAAGACAGGACTTTTATGCTTGCATGAAAAAGTTATGTTGGGGTGCAGCCCATCTTGTCTAAAGATACGGATTTTTCTTTATGTTCCTTTTTCCCGGATATGTAAATCACGAGGATAAATAGGGTTGTCAGCATTTCTGCAAGAGGAGTGGCAAGCCAGATTCCCCGGTCTCCCAATAGCAGGGGCAGTCCGAAAAAGCAGGCTGTCAGCAGGATAAAACCACGCAGCAGGGTGATAACTGTGGCATACTTGGCACGCTCCACACTCTGGAAATAGCCGATGGATACGATGTTGACGGCAAAGAACACGAAGCCGGTGGCATACAAAGGCAACCCTTTTACCGCTATGTCATAAGCCGGATAACTGCGGTCTATGAACATGCCGACAATTTCAGGGCTGCAGAATATTGTGGCCAGGGCAAAACATACCCCGCAGCCTATGGCCGTTTTCAGTGCCAGCAAGTAGGCGCGGCGGACACGTTGGCTCTCGTTCAGGCCGTAGTTATAACTGATAATCGGCTGCGCCGACTGCGCAATGGCATTATATACCATAAATATAATAGGAAAGAAATAGCAGGCAATGCTGAATGCCGCCACTCCGTCTTCCTTCAAATAATGGATGAACACCTGGTTGCCGACAAACATCATGCAGGCAATCGCCACCTCGCACAAGAAGGCGGAGGAACCCAATCGGCACATATAGCCAATGTTGCGGCGCATCAGTTGCATGCTTTTCCGGCTCATCTTAATGGGGTGGAAGCGCAGTGCGCACCGGCGGCGCATCAGATAGAATACTATCATCAATGCACCTACCGTGGTACCTATGGCACTTGCCAGTGCGGCACCGAACATTCCCCAGCCAAAGGGGAAGATGAACAGATAATCCAATAGGATGTTCAGAACGGCAGCCGCCACATTGCACATCATGGCGAAGTTGGGCGAACCGTCCAGCCTCAGAAAAAACATACCCGAATTGAGCAATGCCGTGAACAGAGAGAAAGGCACAAACCAAAGCATGTATTCCACAGCCAATGGCGTGAGCCGTTCAGACCCTCCGAGCAGCTTTACCACCTGCGGGGCAAATGAACAGAATAGGGTGGAGGTGCACATCAGCAACAAGGAAGATATGACTACCGACTGCGTGATATTGATGCGTGCCACCTTGACCTTTCCGTGTGACAGATGAATGGAGGCTACCACAGAGGCGCCGACGCCGAACATAAGTCCCACACCCGTAGAAAACAACCATAGCGGTGCCACAATGTTGACCGCCGCCAAAGCATCACTGCCGATTCCTTTTCCGACAAAGATGCCGTCGGTGATAACGAATAGTGCGGAGAAAATCATCCCCAGTACAGTAGGGAGCAATAGTTTGCGGAACAATGTCTTGATGTCCGTGTTCTTGAAGTCGATACTGTCTCTCATTTTTTCCATACTCATCTTATTTATTTCTTTAATATGTGAAAACCAATCATTTCCGTTGCTACGATTAAGCCCAATGTTAACTAATCCTTAATCGTTCCACCATGGTGGAACGATATTTCCCTCGTGGTGGAATGATATTTTCTCCACGGTGGAACAATATTTTCTCCATGGAGGAACGGTTAAAGGTATGCAAGGGAAATGATTAATGTTGTTCATGTTTTATCATCTCTGATTCGGGCGACAAAAGTAGAGCTTTTGAATGGAATGGAAATTAACAAATGGTAATTTCCGACAGAAAAAATGATTTTAATTCTGCCAAACTGACAGACAAACTGCCACAAGTATAAATCTGCGGCTGCTCTGAACAATTTGGCACAACGTTTGTCTTTTTATTGGCGTCTGCCACTGAGGCGGACGTCGAAACAGAATAATAACAAATAAAAAAATAACGATCATGGGAAAAATTATTGGTATTGACTTAGGAACAACAAACTCTTGCGTTGCAGTATTCGAAGGTAACGAACCTGTAGTAATTGCAAACAGTGAAGGCAAGCGCACCACTCCTTCAGTAGTAGCATTTGTTGATGGTGGCGAACGTAAAATCGGTGATCCTGCCAAGCGTCAGGCTATCACGAACCCCACCCGTACGGTTTTCTCCATCAAACGTTTCATGGGCGAAAACTGGGACCAGGTACAGAAAGAAATCGGCCGTATGCCTTATAAAGTAGTAAAGGGTGACAACAATACTCCGCGTGTAGACATCGACGGACGTCTCTATACCCCGCAGGAAATCTCTGCAATGATTCTGCAGAAGATGAAAAAGACTGCCGAGGATTATCTGGGACAAGAAGTGACAGAAGCTGTAATTACCGTCCCCGCATACTTCTCAGACTCCCAACGCCAGGCTACGAAGGAAGCCGGTCAGATTGCAGGTCTTGAAGTGAAGCGTATTGTGAACGAGCCGACTGCCGCAGCTCTTGCTTACGGTATTGACAAGTCTCACAAGGACATGAAGGTTGCCGTATTCGACCTTGGTGGTGGTACATTCGATATCTCTATCCTCGAATTCGGTGGCGGTGTGTTCGAAGTATTGTCAACCAACGGTGACACTCACCTGGGTGGTGATGATTTCGACCAGGTAATCATCGACTGGCTGGTTCAGGAGTTCAAGAACGACGAAGGTGCCGACCTGACTCAAGACCCGATGGCTATGCAACGTCTGAAGGAAGCTGCTGAAAAGGCTAAGATTGAACTGTCCTCTTCTACAAGCACTGAAATCAACTTGCCGTACATCATGCCGGTAGGCGGTGTGCCCAAGCACTTGGTGAAGACGTTGACCCGTGCCAAGTTCGAGGCTCTGGCTCACAACTTGATTCAAGCTTGTTTGGAACCTTGTAAGAAGGCTATGAGCGATGCTGGTCTGAACAATGCGGACATCGATGAAGTAATCCTTGTAGGTGGTTCTTCACGTATCCCGGCTGTACAGAAGTTGGTAGAAGACTTCTTCGGTAAAGTTCCTTCCAAGGGTGTGAATCCGGATGAGGTAGTAGCCGTAGGTGCTGCCGTGCAGGGTGCCGTTTTGACGGACGAAATTAAGGGCGTTGTGTTGCTGGATGTTACTCCGCTGTCTATGGGTATCGAGACTATGGGTGGTGTGATGACGAAGCTGATTGATGCCAACACTACCATCCCCTGCAAGAAGAGCGAGACATTCTCTACTGCTGCCGACAACCAGACGGAGGTTACCATCCATGTATTGCAGGGTGAGCGTCCGATGGCTGCACAGAACAAGTCAATCGGCCAGTTCAACCTGACAGGTATTGCTCCGGCACGTCGCGGTATTCCTCAGATTGAGGTGACATTCGATATCGACGCCAACGGTATCTTGAAGGTGTCTGCCAAAGATAAGGCTACCGGTAAGGAACAGGCTATCCGTATCGAAGCTTCCAGCGGTTTGAGCAAGGAAGAAATCGAAAAGATGAAAGCCGAAGCCGAAGCCAATGCCGAAGCAGATAAGAAAGAGCGTGAGAAAGTAGACAAGTTGAACCAGGCCGACTCTATGATTTTCCAAACCGAAAATCAGTTGAAGGAACTCGGCGACAAGCTCCCTGCCGACAAGAAGGCTCCGATTGAAGCTGCTTTGCAGAAGCTGAAAGATGCCCATAAGGCTCAAGACCTGGCTACCGTAGATTCTGCCATGGCCGAACTGAATACGGCATTCCAGGCTGCAAGTGCTGAAATGTATGCCCAGAGCGGTGCTCAGGGTGGTGCACAGGCTGGTCCTGATATGAATGCAGGTCAACAAGGCGGTGCTCAGGATAATACAAAGCATGGCGATAATGTGCAGGATGCTGATTTTGAGGAAGTCAAATGATTCCGATAAGGATACAGATAATAAACAATAAGCAAAAGCGTGCAGCTCAATGAGTTGCACGCTTTTTGCGTTTATGGAGTTCATGGTTGCTATGTGTTTTCTATGGGCTTTTTTATCTCTTATTTGCGACATGTTTGCGACAAGACAAAAAAGTAGATAATGTGGTACTTAATCACACTTATACATACTAATACATACTTAAAAGTAGATAACATGCCAACAATCGGATTTGAAATCAAACGGAAGTGTAAGGTCTGCGGCAAAGTGTTTGTCGCAAAAACACTTGACAGTCACTATTGTTCCCCTAAATGTGGTAAAGTGGCTTGGAAACGCAAAAAGGATGCAAAGGATAGAAACGCGAAGTTAGAAGCCATTGCTAAACAAGTATCAGACATCAGAGAGTACATTTCTGTAAAGGAAGCCGTCGCTATGTTCGGGGTGGAACGTAGCACTCTGTATCGCCTGATTAAATTGGGACGTATTCCAACTATCAATATGGGTACAAGGCTCACACGTATCAAACGCTCTGAAATGGAATGGCTTTTTCTAAACAGACCGGAAAGTATTGCGGAGAAAGAAAAGCCTGTTCCTAAAACATACAGCTTAGAGCCGGAGGATTGCTATACCATTACTGAGATTTGTGAGAAGTACCATATTAATGACAGTTCAGTATGGGCGCACGTTAGAAAATACTCTATTCCCTCAAGACAAATAGGAAACTATGTGTATGTACCCAAGCAAGAAATTGATAATCTATATAAATCAGAAGTAAAATGAAGAAAGCATTACCTAATACCAAAGTGACCGTCAAACTCAGAAGGTCGAACTACAAAGAAGAGTGGTATCTGATTATAGAGTCGTACCCAGTGTACAAACGAGGTTCAACCCGTGCAAGCCGTGTGGTGGAATCCATTAACCGGACTATATCCACGCCTGTTTGGGACAAATCGTCCATTGCACGCATCCTGCCGGATGGAACATTCAACTATAAGCCTAAACGTGATTTGAATGGGATTATCCAATGCCGTTCAACGATAGACCAAGAGGCTTGTATCTATGCCGACAATGTGCGGAAGTTACGCCAACACGAATACGATAGTGCCATCCTTTACACTGATAAGGAAAACGAAATAGCTGCACAGAATGAACGGAGCGAACAGGATTTTATCAAGTATTTCAATCGTATTATAAGCACACGTCATCCCAATAGTTCCGATTCGATTATAGTCAACTGGAGGCGTGTAGGCGAATTATTGAAAATGTATTCACAAGGGCAGCCAATTCCATTCAAGACGATTTCCGTTAAACTGCTTGAAGATATAAAGATGTTCCTTCTCCGTGCTCCAATGGGAGGGAATAAGAAAGGTACTATCTCACAAAACACGGCATCGACTTATTTCTCTATACTCAAAGCCGGATTGAAACAGGCATTCATTGATGAATATCTGACCGTTGATATAAGCGCGAAAGTAAAGGGGATAACAAACATAGAGAAACCTCGTGTTGCGCTTACCATGAATGAAGTACAGATGTTGGTTGATACTCCTTGCAAGGATGATGTTTTGAAACGTGCGTTCTTGTTCTCTATTCTCACTGGATTGCGGCATAGCGATATTCAAACTTTGAGATGGAAACAAATTCAGCAAACAAGCAAGGGTACATGGCAAGCAGTCGTAATTCAGCAAAAGACAAAAAGACCCGATTACAAGCCAGTCATTCAACAGGCACTTCAACTATGCGGCATACGTCCAGACGATGATGAAGCACTTGTTTTTGAAGGGTTGACTGATGCCTCTTGGATTTCTCGCCCGTTGAAAGTCTGGATAGAAGCATCCGGTATCAAGAAGCACATCACCTTCCATTGTGGCCGTCATAGCTATGCTTCATTGTTGCTGGAAAATGGCGTTGACATATACACTATCAAGTCTTTGATGGGACATACTAACGTCAAAACCACGCAGATTTATACGCACATCGTAAATGAACAAAAAGAGAAAGCCGCCAATACACTACATATAGAGAATTTGGATTTATAGGTTGTGGTGGTTTTATCCACCATTGAGCACCAATGACTTATGTAATACCAATCATATACTTACCACCGTTTACCCCTCATGAAGCATCGGCTTTTTGAGGGGTATTTTGTAGATTGAAGCTTTCGATAAGGAATGTGTTAGTCCCAATAGTGGTTTATTCCCCTTTTATTATGTCTTCCAATAAATTCTCGTATTAATGAAACTTAAATCTGTCAGTGGTAAATGAGCGGTTGATTGGTGGCGGTCAAGCACCTATTTAGCACCTATAAGCATCCCTATACTTTTGCGGCATAAACTTTAATACGAAGAAAAAATGGCCTATAAAGTAAATTCATTGGAGGAAATGCCGAATGCGTTGTCCTACCTGATTGAGTCCGTAGAAGTACTGCAATCCAAAGTAAATGCCTTGCAACATAAGCAGGCAAGTAACTCACCTAAGTGGATGGATATAGACGAACTTTGCGCTTATCTTCCATCACATCCAGCCAAACAAACGGTTTATGGATGGGTATCAACCAAACAGATTCCCGTACATAAAATAAATAAAGCGTTGGCTTTCCTGCAATCAGAGATTGATGATTGGTTGAAGAACAAATCACATAAGACACAAGATGACTTAATGGAAGAAGCCAGACGATTTGTCGAATCTAAAAAGATTATCAGATGATGGAAACGACAGACTATTGTTTTTCATTCTTTCGCAAGCCCATTCAAAACATCGAACCGATAAGGGCGGTAGGTATTGTGGATGTGTATCGTTATATCATCGGGCATTATGCCCAACCACAAACCGAAGCCCTGCGTTTGATGCTATCTTCTTCCGAAGCCAAAAGATACAAAGCCACTCATTTTGACTATTGTACTTTTTCGGGATTATTTCGCAAGCGTAATGAGAAGGAACTGATTATGCACTCAGGATTGATGTGTTTGGATTTCGATCATGTGGATAACATAGGGGAGTTAAAACAGCAACTGCTCAACCATGAGTATTTTGATACGGAACTGTTATTTGTCAGTCCATCTGGTAATGGATTGAAGTGGATAATACCTGTTGACTTGAAAGGCTGGGAACATTCCCGGTACTTTAAGGCTGTTGCCAACTGCATCAAAGCAACAGGTTTGCCATTAGTGGATATGTCCGGCAGTGATGTGGCTCGTTCATGCTTCTTATCCTACGACCCACAAGCATATATTAACCATAAATACAAAGATGATGTCGAAGAAAATATTTTCCGCCCAAGATTGGGAGAATGTCCCTTCTGAAATACAACAGGCACATACACCAAGTATTGTCCCTATATATAATAAGGTGGAGGAAGATGTGGAAAGTGTTGTTCGGGAGATAGAACAACGTTCCATTGATATAGCCCCTAATTATAAAGATTGGGTGGAGTTGGGCTTTGCGCTTGTGGATGGATTGGGAGAGAATGGACGGGAGTATTATCACCGTATCAGCAGGTTTTACCCTATCTATCAAAGGGAAGAAACGGATCAACAATATACGCATTGCCTGCACTCTAAAGGGCAAGGCATTACTATCCGTTCTTTCTTCCATTTGGCAAATCAAGCCGGAATCCCATTGGCTCCGTTCAGTAAAGAGCATTTATCCATTTTACCAAATATCCAAAATGGTAAAACGGGTAAATGGATAAAATCAGAAGAAGAACTTCCTGTATTTCCTGAATGTGTGTTTGAGCATCTTCCTCCTTTTCTAAATGAGGTTGTCAATAATTCCATTTCAGTAGATGACCGTGATACGATACTGATTGGGGCTATTGTGTGTTTGTCGGTCTGCTTTCATAATGTTTGTGGTGTTTACGATGAGCGCATTGTTTATCCGAATCTCTATCTGTTCGTTGTGGCAGATGCAGGTATGGGAAAAGGAGCATTGACCTTATGCCGGGAATTGGTAGCTCCCATCAATCGTAATTTGCATGAACTTTCCAAACGATTAGAGCAGGAATACAAAGAAGCGATGAGCGCTTATATCAAAGGTAAGAAAACTGATGAAATGACTATGCCAACAGAACCGCCCATGCGTATGCTCGTCATTCCTGCCAATAGTAGCGCAAGTTCTTTCTTGAAGATATTGGGGGATAATGACGGAATCGGGCTGTTGTTTGAATCGGAAGGAGACACATTAAGCCAGACTTTGAAGTCTGACTATGGTAACTATTCCGATGTGTTACGAAAGGCATTTCACCATGAGTTGGTAAGTTTGAGTCGGCGCAAGGACAGGGAGTATTGCGAAGTAGCTAATCCGAGAGTTTCGGTAGCTTTGGCTGGAACTCCAGAGCAAGTAAGAAAATTGATACCTGATGCGGAAAATGGATTGATGAGTCGCTTTTGTTTCTATATTATCCGCTTCAAACGAGGTATAAGAAATGTGTTTGCCACAAGCGACATTTCTCAATCCAAGAATGCCATGTTCAAACTGTTGGGAGATAAATTCTGTCATCTGCATAAAGAATTTGTGAGGCGGGGTAATTATTCCTTTTCTCTTCCCTCTGATTTGCAGGAACAGTTTATTGAATATCTCAGTCGTGTGAATGAGGAATGTTGTGACGAAGTGGATAACAAGATGCAAGGAGTAGTCAGACGGATGGGACTAATTGCTTATCGTATAATGATGATGTTAACCGCTGTCCGACATTTGGATAATGTGATTCACAAATCTTCTTCTGACGAGACTGTACAATTGGTTTGCCATGAGTTTGACTATTCCATAGCCATGAGTATTTGCGACACCCTGCTTTATCATGCCGTATTCATTTATCAGAATTTGTCAGGAAATCAGTCTAAACGATTCAATACCGTTTCGCAAGAGACAGGCGTTTATGCACGAAGGAACACCCTTTATAATATGTTGCCTGACACTTTCACAAAGAAAGATTATGATGCGGTGGTTTTAACTTTGGGCGAGAATGGAAGTACAGCAAATAAGTGGATAGAAGCCTTTATTAAAGATGGCAAGCTATGCCGGATAGAGCAGGGGAAATATAGGAAGATTTTTTGAGTGGCAAGTTTGTGTTTTAGTGTCACTAAAACCTATGCGGCAAGCGATAGAACTGCCACTCTCAAAAAAATAATTTATCAATATCGAGAATCAATATGAGTATAAAGGAAAAGAAACTTGGTGGTCGCCCAAAGTTGGCGAGCTATCAGAAACGTACCAAATGTTTTCGGGTAATGTTTACCGAGAACGACTACATTTATATCCAATCCAAAGCGGAACAGGCAGGATTGTCAGTCAATGAATTTTGCCATCAGGCAGCAATGGATTGTCAGGTCTGTCAACGTATCAGTCCGGAAATAGTATCGGCAATTCGTGACCTTTCCGGTATCGCCAATAACGTCAATCAGATTGCCCATCAGATGCACATCTATGGATTGGAAACAGTCAAACAACAGTGTTTTTCGATTATCTCGGAAGTTAGTAGAATTATCACCCAAGTAAAGAATACCTGTCATGATAGCGAAGATTAAAACAAGAGTTGATTTCGGAGGTATTGTAAACTATGCCAACGACCAAAAGAGCAAGAAGAAATGCGCTACACTTTTGGCGCACGAAGGAGTATGTGCCATTAGCAATAAGTTGATTGCCGATTCTTTTTACCTTCAAGCATCCATGCGCCCGAAAGTAAAGAGTCCTGTGAAGCACGTATCACTTGCTTTCTCTTTGCAAGATATTAGCCGTTTTCCAGATAATGAAGAAGGGGATGCGCTTATGGTGGAAATTGCCAAGAAATGGATGGAGCAAATGGGGATTCGCAATACTCAATATATCATAGCCCGGCATCACGACACGAAACATCCTCATTGTCATTTGGTATTCAATCGGATAAACAATGAAGGCAATCTCATTTCTGACAGTAATGAAAGAATACGCAATGCAAAAGTTTGTCGCGTTTTAACTAAAGTGTATGGACTTTACTTTGCCCCTAAAAATAGTAAAGCCAGAAATAAGAGTCGTTTGCGTCCTCATCAACTACGGAAGTATAATCTTCGTTCCTCTGTGCTTGACGCACGAGCAAATTCCCGTTCTTGGAATAGCTTTTTTAGTATTCTCAAAGGTTTGGGTATAGATATGCGTTTTAATCACGCTGAGAACTCGGATAAAATTTGTGGTATATCCTTCTGTCAGGATGAATATAGCATGGCTGGTTCTAAACTTGACCGTGATTTGAGTTTTAACAGTCTTTGTGCTACATTGGGTAATGTGGCAGCGGAACTGATTATTCAACCCCATCAAGCCATAATTCCCAGTGGAGGAGGTGGAGGAACCAACAATGAACAAGGATGGCGAAACGATAAAGATAAGGATAACCAAAGAAACGAACCTTTTTATAAAACCTCAAAACGTAGAAGATAATGAAAGAAGATGTAGTAGCTGCAAATCTTGCGAATTTGCGCCAAAGTATCAACGAGCTAAAAGAGTGTATTGAAAAACAGAATACTACAGTTCCTAAACCAGAACAATCTGTAAAAGTGGACTTTGACGAAAAGACCATTTATGATGGAATCGCCAAAAGTTTCTGTTCCTGTTGGAATGATGCGTTATCAGTGGTGAAGAAACATATCTGGAAGCAGCAACCTGATACATTGCCGTTTTCGCTATGGTTCCCGAAGCTTATTGAACTATTCAAACAGAAGTCTAAATTTCTAGAATATCTTTATAGACACGTTTGCGATTACAATCTCAATCGTATGACTATTGAAGCAAATACCGATTGCATATTAAAGCGGCAGGACGAGATACTTGTGAGAATCAATGAATTGAAAAGCCCTGTAACCATTATTCCACCAAATATCAATGGGATGTTTATACGGGGGCATCATATCAAACTTCGATATGTCGTAGTGTTTGTTATCATTATAGTTACATGGGCTGTTGCTGCATCAGTTAGTAGCATGAGGCATAGAGAAGAAGCCTTTGCGTATTATTCGATGTATCGGGTGGTGAATGAGCAGCATAAGAACTTGATAAAAAAGCAGATAGCAATAAAAAGGAAAAATTAGTATATGTTTTTACGTATATACTGTTTACTCCAATTTATCCTTTTACATCTCAATTAATTGTGAAGGGATTTTTTATATTGGTGTGTGTTAATATAAATTTTAGCGTTATGATTTACGGATACATTAGAGTAAGCAGTGATAAACAAACTGTAGAGAATCAGCGTTTTGAAATTAATAATTTCTGTGAGCGCAATAAACTAGTGATAGATGGTTGGATAGAGGAAACCATCAGTGGTACAAAATCTTATAGTAAGCGAGAACTTGGTAAACTTTTGAAACGTGTAAACAAGGATGACCTTATTATATGTGCCGAGTTGTCACGGCTTGGTAGGAATCTGTTCATGATCATGGAAATATTGAATATTTGCATGACTAAGGAATGTAAGGTTTGGACAATAAAAGACAACTATCGCTTAGGCGAAGACATCCAAAGTAAGGTGTTAGCTTTCGCCTTCGGTTTATCTGCGGAGATTGAGCGGAATCTTATTAGCCAGCGCACAAAAGAAGCCTTAGCAAGATTAAAGTCTGAGGGAAAGCCAATAGGGCGTGCTACTGGGCGTAGAAACAATCGCCCAAATTCGAAATGCGAAGCTAAACATCTCTTTATTGTAAAGCAGTTATCAGAAGGAGTAAGTATTCCAATAATAGCCAAAAAAATAAAAGTTGCGAGAGGAACTCTATATCGGTATTTGGCATATACTGGTATTCGTTTACCTACTAAATCTGTTAATGGCAGATGGGAAAGAGGAATCTATTAATATCGTCCAGTTTTTGAAGACAAATTCAGGAAAGAAAGGTGAAGGAATGCCAGTTGTCCGCAATCCTCAATTCTACTTTAGGGAGGGATTTTGTTGGATAGATGTAAATTCTACTTATCTTAAAGCAAGACTGAAAGGTAATGGCGTATTTGATGTTTTAAGTATGAGTTTATTCTCTATGAACCAAATACCTGATTGGTATTACGTTAGCCTTATTAATTCGGAGCTTATTAGTCTCTATGTAGATAATTTTGTGAACAATACATCTCATTTCCAAATAAATGATGCGAGGCAGTTACCAATCGTAATACCAAATTTAAAAATTTTGAATAAAATAGAACAGTTATGTAAAGAGGCGATTTGTTTAAAGAAAGATAGTTTTTCTTCCTTGGTTGATAGAACAACTGCGGAAGAAAAACTATTAGCATTGCAACGAGATTTGGATTATTATGTACAAGCAGAACTATATGGAATATAAGCATGCTATTAAATTGTCATTTTCCTCTTCTATTATTTCCAACTCTGATTGAATTGATATGTCTGTTGTTATACCTTTAGCAACAGACTTTTTTAACTCAAAAGCACTGGTAAATAATCTGTTACACGATTTTAATATCTCATTATCTGGAATTAATACAGGAATTAATTTAGCATCTCCTGTTGTACAATGAGAAGTCGAATTAATAAAATTATCAACGTATATAGCTGCAAATCTAGAGTTCATTAAAGAAATCAGATAGAACTCTGGAACCTGGTTGACACAAGAAAAGAAACTCATGCTTTCTGTGCTTTGTACAGTCTTTTCTTTCTTTTTGCATTTCATATATGTTGTCAAAACATTATTCCAACAAAATCCCTCTGTGTTTAGAGATTATAAATTTTCTCAACATAAGAATCCACTTCTTTCTGGATGACATCAAGAGCATTGTTCGTTGTGTGTCCTTTCTTTATTTTAATTGCATTTGAGACAAATGATTTTGCCTGCTCATCATCTGTCGATGTAGGAATGATGATGGGTAACTGACGTGCATCATTAATCTGAAATGTCTGAGTATTATTGACGAAGTTGTCAACATAATGACTAATCAAGGTTGAGTTTATCATTGTGATGATGTAGTCTTCTGAAAGCAAATTAGAAACTCCAAAAATGCTCATACTTTTGACGTCATGTATGCTTTTTTCTTTCTTACGGCACTTCAGAAACATTGTGTTTATATCACTCCAACACAATCCCTCCCTAAAGTAGAACGTATAACCTTGGTATCGCGCCCTTGGATCTGTCTTCAAAAACTGGACGTTCTCCTTAGACCAAGCAATGGCAAATGGGGTTTCAAGATACCAGCGATTACCGTCTTTGTCTCCCTTGTCGTAAGGCACATAGAAGTTTTTTGAGGTATCAATGCCGTTCTCCTTCTCATCTTTGGTCAGCTCATCAACGTTTGCCAGTTCACTATCATCAATGATTTTATAGATATAGCCCTGTCCGAAAATGTCACGGCCATACTTCTCTTTGAGATTGTCGAAGAGGTTTGCTATTTCTTTTTCCGAGAGGGATGCCAAGAATTCCTTTTCGTTGGCATAGGCGTCCAATCCTTCCACCTTAATTTTCTTTTTCTTAATGGCTTCTACCAGTTTCTTGGGTCGTGACTCTATGATATTCTTCGCCCATTTTGTGGAACGGCGCACAGCAATGTACTTACCGTTGTTGGCCGTTGCAAGTCCTTGTCCTCCCTCTGTAAGACAGCCCAATAAAGCAATATCGCCTGGTTTTAGGCTGGCACGATAGGCTTCCAACTCCTTATGGTTTTGAGAAATCTTCTTTGATGTCTCAATCTTGCTCCACCATTTGTCATATAGTTCTTTCACTTTCTTCCCATAGAGTTCATAGATGCGCAAATTCAGTGGCGTAGGTTTGAATATTACGGAGTTCTGCGCATTTATGAACATGCTTTGTTGAATAGGAGTGAACACAATGGGATGAGACAAATCTGCAGTACCATCATAGAAATCAACAATGTGCTCATCTACCATCGGCTGCTTAACAGTCTGTGTGATGCAGGTGTCAACCATTGCTGCTTCAAAAGGATTGGCTGTATCAAAAATATAGCGAATGGTATTTGACAACAATAAATCTCTCATATTGCGCTTGGTCTGTGTCGTCCAAAACGTCTTTGGTGTGATATAAGTTAGTGTTCCACCATCTTTACAGAGAGCCAATCCTTTGAATGTAAAAAGATTGTATGTGTCATCAGAAAAGCCAAACTCCTTTTCATACTTCACTTTGTCTTCTTCCTTTACTCCTTTAGTAGAAATATATGGCGGATTACCAATCACTATGTCAAACTTCTCTTTAAGACAGAACATCCATTCGGGGTCAAAGAAGGAAGACACTGAATTTTGGTCATATGGATTCCATTCCGTTATCTGCTTGACTGCGGCTTCAAATCCTGTGATTTCGCCTTTGTTCTGCTCTTTGGCAATTTCTGCTTTTGTCGCTTTTATGCGTACTGTCAGTTCCTTGCGCTTCTTCTTGTTGATGTCCTCACGAAACAAAGAGTCAGGATGCTCTACTACACCGAACAGTGTTTGCTCTACGGGATGAGTTTTGTCTACCCACACTTCATCCTTGTACAATTCCCATTCATCAGAGAGTTGCTGCAAGAGTCGTTCATGTGCTGCAATTTTTTCAAGGTCAGGCTTTTGGGCATGGCTGACTATATAGTCGAGCAGCTGTTGGCGGGTGGCATTGTCTTGACGCTCACTTCGTTTCTTGGCTACACGACCTTTCGCAAGGAAGTGGTCGTTGCGGATACAGAGCAGTTTTTCTTTCATGCTATCCAGTTTCTCGTCGTTCGTCCAATCGTCCTCGTAGTTGCGTATATTGGCACTGATGAGCGTGTTGGCTGCAACGAACTTTGTTTCCAGGTTAGGAAGAGTGTTGATGCCAAAGTTCGTTTCGGGAGAACTAAAGTCGATGTCATTCTGCTCGCAGATAAGCGAGATGAAGAAACGCAGTTTACATATAAGCATGGCGATTGGCTGGATATCAACGCCATAGACACAATTCTCAATGATAGTGAGTTTGAGTTGGTAGCGGTCGACCGTATCTCCCTTGAGCAACTCTATGATGTCAACAATACGCAAGAGACACCCCATGGGGAACGCTCCCGAGCCGCAGGCTGGGTCGAGTATCTTGACTTGTTTGAGCGCGTTGGCGATAGCATCCTTGTTGCTATCTGTCCAATCTGTAGAAACGGTTCTCTCTTTAAATAGTGCATTCAATTTTTCTTCGCTTATTCGGTCGAGTCGTTTGCCAAGGAGATAACTCTTTATGGCCTCGTCCACCATATAGTCGACGATGGGACGCGGCGTATAGAATGAGCCAGTGGATTTGCGTGCCGATTCCTGTGTTTCGGGATTGTATGCCGCTAAAAGGTTCTCGAACACACGACCGAGCAATTCGGGGTCAAGCGATATGACGGCATCCGTAGGCGAGTTCTCTTCGATGGTGAAGTTGTATTGCTTCAACAAATTAATGAGTCCAGGTTGGTCTTCATCATCATTAAAGAAAAGAATGTTGGGAACAAACGCCCGATACTTGAAGTTACCATTAGATGATTTGGTAGCATTGCGGCTAAAGCCGTCATAAAAAATGTCATATTCTTGGTTGAGATACAAATCTTTGGGTTTGTCGAGACACTCAAAGAGTCCACCGTTCAGAAACGGAACGTGGGCAAAGAGAGTCAGTATCTCCTCTTCTTTCTGTTGGAACATTTCCTTGTAGCGGTAAAGGTTCCGTGTATCACGTCCAGACTTGGAGGCAGCAAAACAGCGAGGATTGCCCTCCTCATCGATAATGGCACAGTTGAGCGTGGCAAAAAAGAGGTTTTGCAGGATGGCATTATAGTAGTTGCCATCAATGTGCGATGTTTCATCAAAGTCAACAAGAATGGACTTTAACTGTTTCGGGTTAAAGATACTGTCAGGCACCAGTCCTTTCTGTTTAATGAACCACACGAAGAGCAGACGTGTTATCATGCGTATCAACTTGACATTGATGTTCTCTCGGTCATCCTTCTCGGTGTTGGGATTGTTGGGGAAGGTGACGTTTATATCCTCAGACAAAGCCCACAAATACCAATTGTAGAGCTTGTTATAAAAATCTTTCGATAGTGCTTCCACGGAGAACGCTTCCTTGATGTTGGTAAAAGAAAGACCTTTCTGTTGCAAGTCGATGAAACGGGCTACTGGTGTGTTATAATGACTTCCTTTGTCACCCAGTACAAAAGTGTAACGTTTAGGCGATGTTGCCTCACCATTAATATCACAAATGAATGACAAACGCCAATGGTCGCCACTATCAAATACCACCAATGCCGCATCAAATTCGCCCCAAGTAGGGTTGATAAATGATTTTACGAGATTGCGAAGTCCTACACGTTTATTTGCGACAGAGCCTTGACGGATATTATAATGAAACAAACCTATACGGTAACTATCAGTAGTATTTATGTTACCTAAATAGTAGCCTTCATCCGAAGTGTTCTCAATAATTCTTTCAGGCTTCTCTTTCAATTCACTTGCATTGAAAAAGTGTTGCGAAAAGCTATACCATTGTGTCAAGTTGAATGACGATTGGAATATGTTTCTTAAACTATCTGAGGTATATATAGTTGCCATAGTAATATTGGTTTATAGTGAGTGATTTATTTGAAACTCTCTGAAATAATGATTTGTGGATTGGAAATATCTTGGGCATCGTGGCGTTGCTCCTTGTTCATCGTCTGATACTCGCTAAGTAGTTCCGAAATTTTGTTTTGTAAACTATACTCGTTTTGTTTCATCTTTGCACGGTCGTTCTTGTATTCACGAGACAAAGTTTTCAAGTAACGAGGTAGTTGGGCATAGATACCTTCATTGATATATCCCATCAACACATCGCATTGTGATTTCAATTCATTATCGGTTGTTATCTGCTTGATAGTACGCAAGAACTTGTTGGCTTCAAGCGAAGTCTTGTCAAGGTCAGTGCGGTTGATGGATGATGTATCGGCAGCCTCCACATATTCGGTCGTATATTGAGCTAATGCACTATTTACATGTTTGTAGTGTTGCTCTTCTTTAGAAAATGGCACAGGCTGTTCTTCTGGCTTCGCTTTGAGATATTTTACTGCTTCAAGGAAGTCAATAACCTCCACACTAGTTGCTGATGCCAAATAGAACTCTGTTTTAACATTGGAAGAAACAAATATTATAGACTTACCGCTATGCTTTCCTGTATCACGCATTACACGGCTCTTCATTGGCAGTGCCTTGATTTTGTGATACAGTTTGCGGTCGCTATTATAGAGTTCACGTACCTCACGCAATAGGGCAATTTTCTTGTCAATGCTATCCTTTACATTGCTATCGAACATCTGGAACTCCTTTACAATCTCCTCTTTGGAGTAGATTTGTGCATCTTCGCCAAATGCCGAATGGAAACCTTGCAACTTGACAAGGGCATTCTTATATAACTGAATTTCTTTATCTCCCTGTTGAGATGGGTAGAACATATAGTTGTAGATGTTGGTAGCAACTGATCCGATACGGTTTACACGACCGATGCGCTGCATCAATCGGGTAGCGTTCCAAGGTGAATCATAATTGACAATCACATTAGAACGATGCAAGTTCACACCTTCCGCTAACACATCAGAGGTAATGATAATGTTGTACCTCATAGAATCGCTGTCAAAGTTTGCATCAAAATTTTCCTTGATGGTCTGCCCCAAACGATTGCGGTTGGCTGCTGTAACCATTAAGACATCGGAACGACCAATTTCCTTTGTAAGTCTATCGTACAAATAGTTCAGTGTATCTACACTTTCGGAGAACAATACCAATTTGCCCGATGGATTTCTCTCTTTATCGAAGAAGTTATGAGTAAGGTTTTCTTGGAACTTATCGAATTTTGGGTCATCATTTTCTTTCTCCCAATCTGCATTGAGTTGTTCCAATATCTCACGGTCGTGATGGAGCATTTCAACAAAGTCGGAACTGAAAGCATCTGCGGTAAAGAGTATATCTTCTGTGGCATATCCTTTTGTAATAGCATACTCTATAATCTCGTCAAGTTCCATATTCTTTGCTTGAAGATCTTTTACTTTCAAGTCAGGAGCAATGATAACCTTGTCCTCTTCAAACATCTTAATCATATCGGTTGTGATACGAAGAAGTGTGCGGAGCGACTTCTTGAAAGCATAGAAACTACTCTCCAATCGCTTTACCATATGGACACGATAGATAGCTGCCAATGTCTGACCGATATGTACAGCATTCTTGTACTTGTTACGATATTCAGGCTTCAAAAACTCTACTGCACGATAACGAGCATAAGTTAGTCCCTTGCCCTCTGGATTCTCATCTGTTTTCCCATCGGTTAATTGTTTCAATGTTTCGTAGAAACGATTACTTGTGTCGGAGTCCATCACGTACTCCAATTCGTTAGGTGGCAGAATATTGGGGAATATGATGCCCTGAGACTTGATGTCTGCTCTATAATCAGGGTCATTTAGAATGTTGTTGCGTGTACGACGAACTGTTACTTTGTCGATAACCTTACTACGGATTTGCTCATATATTTTATCCACTTCGGATGTAACATCACGCTGGTCACGTTCACGCATCAATCGCTTGTAGTCCAATATGTATTCTGAGAAGAAACCTTTGAGGTTTGGAACTCCATCAATGGTACAACTCTGACTGTTTTGGAACAGCAATAATTGATTCTGCAAATCATCGGGACGGTTGTTGAGCGGAGTTGCTGAAAGAAGCATCACTTTCTTCTGTGAACTCTTCAATAAGCCCATATTTATGCAAGGAGACTTGCATATCTTCTGCAACTCGTCATACTTGCCCGAACTATCGCTACGGAAACCGTGTGCTTCATCGACAATGATTAGATCAAACTCCTCTTTATCCTTGTAGTTGTCTTTACCGTCAAGAACTTTGGATAGGCTACCATTAGTGATAAACTGAGCTTTTTTGTAGATGCCGAACAACTTGAATGTATTTCTCCAGTTGTCTTCCAGAGCAGGAGGATAAACAACAAGGATATTGGTGTTTTTACCGTTAGCCTCTACAAATCGCTTGGCTATCATTGTAGCAATCATAGTCTTTCCCAAACCTACAACATCAGCAAGAAACAAGCCGTTATGCTGCATCAGCATCTGATAGCCTTGAATAACGGCATCTTTCTGATATTTCAAATCCTTGACACCATCGGGCAACTGAATAGAAAAATCATCTTCCACTTGGTCGCCAAAAGTATCGATAAGCACTTTTATGTATAGTTCGTATGGCGTTGGCTGATAACCCAAATATGTTTTCTTCTTGTACTCTTCAATATCTTCTACAGTCAATGGCACAGCTTCATTCCACAAAGCCCAAAACTCATCAGAGCAATACTTCACATCGTCAAAGTCTTTCATCGCTACATTAAGTTCGTATTGTGGTGGTTGCTTAATGCCTAAACCCGAATCAGAGATATTTGACGATCCCATAATAACCCAACCATCGCTATGTTCGCTATGATTTTGTGGCAAACAGAGATAGAATTTAGCGTGCAAGTTTTTAGTAGCGTGGATACGCATTTGTAAGCGTCCTGAAACAAGGTCTTCACACATCTGTAAAATACCCTCTTCTACTTCAGGAGAATATTGGGCATTAATAATGTCCTCTTTGAAGCCGTTGTGATAGATTTCTTTCGCTTTATCTTCGTCTGCTAACATCAATAGAGCTTTATTGTGTTTGCGAAAAATATCATCAATATTAATACCTACCAATATTTTAATTTCTGATACATTACCCAACTCTTTTCGTAATTTAAAATAACCAGATGAGCGAAAAAATCCAACAACTGCTAAAAAACTATCGAAATTTATCATATCAGCAGCAATACCTTTGAATTTATCAAACAAGGTGTTTCCTGTGCTGTTTGTGAAAAATTTTGTACTCATTATTATTCGTATTAAAATTTAATTAGAAATAAGTGACGCTAATAATACTAATTGTTATTGAGCATTTTCTTTTTCTCTCCTTTCCTTAACTTTCTCCAATCCCGGCATCTTTTTAGCCAATGCACTTTCTCCAGCAGGAAAATAGAGAGGAAAAACTTTATATAAGAAACCCACAACTTCACTACGGCTTTTATCCATATTGTAAAAAGCAGAGCAGACAAAGTACATTAGTTCTTGCTGACTACATGTTTCTTTGGGCTGTATGCTTATTGAGGGAGCAACTATCAAGTCATGTTCAGCAAATGATAGAGCACTGGCAAGAATAGCTTCCTGTTCTTCTTCGGTAAACATCTTTATTTTCCCAGCTAACCATTCAAGCTCTCTTTGCCGGAGTGCTTGTTGTTTTTCGTTTTGATGCTCCAATAGGATTGCTACATTTTCTTGTTGCTTTTCTGTCAAGGCGTTTTCTAATGCTTGGTTCTTTCGTTTAAGAACGTTGAATTTTAGCAAAGCAGCAATGTACATACAGAAATATCCTACTGCAATATCGAATATTAGGACAAGCAGATAATTGTTACTTGAGTTTTGTATGCCACCAGCCATATATTCACTAATAGGGATAACAGCTAATAGCATGATAATGGCTATTGCATAAAGCACTCGGTATCGCGTTTTATGGTTTACCTGTGGCAAAGAGGCAAACAAAAAGGCGATAATCAAAACGGCTATGATTGCAAAGAATGGTATGAAAGAGGTCTCCATAGGTTTGTTGTTCTGTTTATGGTTTAACAATAATGCGCCAATAACCAGCCTTGTCTGAACCTTCGTGAACCAAAATTCCCATACCCCTAAGGCTCTTGATATTTTTCTCTATAGCGCGTTTAGTTACACCAATCTTGTTGGCCATATTATCAGCTGTGATTGAAGGATCTGAAATAACGAGGTCGATTATCTTTTGTGCAGTTTTACTGACTTTCTTCTGTGTTTCCGATGTATCTCCGAACTTATCCGCATTTACACCGAACTTTTCGACCGAACTTTCTTCATTTACACCGAACTCTTTTGTGTTTACACCGAACTTTTCGACCGAACTTTCTTCGTTTACCGGGTACTTTTCGAGGGTACTATTTACTCTGTTGGCTACTTCTTCAACAGGCATTCTTCCGTTGTCACCCCAGTTCAAATTATAGAATGTGGTGTAGAAAGAAGTCGCTTCCGTTTGATATTGCGGCTCTTTACCTTGCAGGAAATTGGGTAGCTTCTCTGTAAGCTCTCGCATTTTGCGTAAGCCGGAACCACGTTTTTCCATATAATCCAACTGTGTGAACACATCCGCAATGACGGGGTTGCGGCGCATGGACGGCACTTTGTATATGTCACGGTCTTGAATCTGTGTTCCGTCAAGCATTGCGCCCGGTGATACCAGTTCTACACGGTCATCGTAAATATCGATATGTACTTCACCGCCCATCACGGTATAATCCCGATGGATAAGATGGTTTACCAATCCTTCGAAGATAGCACGGTCGGAATAGTCGGGGAGGTTAAGGCGATAGTTTGGCATCTTCACCCAGCCGCTCATGGTATAGTTTTTGATGAAATCCATACCATATTTTAAGAGCAGCACAAGGTTAGCCCGATGTTCTACGGAACTGATGGCATCATCCTTATAGAGTCCAGTCCAACGGGTGCAGAAAATACGCGATTGAAATACCGTGCAATTATCCACAAACAGCAATCCTGCATTGGTCAGTTTGCCGTCAGGAGTTACCAGCCCGAATGATTCCAGATACTTATCGTTCCATTCCTGATGGGTTTGCTCACGGAAAGTATTGGCAAGGATGATGAAAGAATGTTTGCTGGCATCCACTTGGG
Organism: Bacteroides sp. AF20-13LB; assembly: GCF_003603065.1. Lineage (NCBI taxonomy): Bacteria > Pseudomonadati > Bacteroidota > Bacteroidia > Bacteroidales > Bacteroidaceae > Bacteroides > Bacteroides sp. AF20-13LB. The sequence goes on along the minus strand of NZ_QTMH01000002.1, from coordinate 54,603 downwards.
TAGGCAGTGAATCCCAAGTCATGTGCGTGCCTTTTAATACCAACGAAAGTAATTGTTGGGAGTTGCATTCTACACTTTCATTCCCAACTCGTACATATGCGGTACGTGTCCCATCCTGATAATAGTAATAAGGTGTAAGCGTTCCTGCCTTTACTTTCACTTCAAGCAGGGTATGTCCTTCATGTTCTATCGGAATAAGTTGAACTTCCGGTACAGGGTCAAGTCGTGCCTTTATCATTTCACTGATAAAATCAGCATCGGCTTGTGGATTCTCCAACCCTACAATTACGCCGTCATCATTCACTCCATAGAACAAACTGCCACCGTCCGTATTGGCAAATGCCGACACGGATTTAAGCCATGACTTTACTTTCTTACGCTCCAACATTTCCTTGAAATCGTAAGCCGAGCATTCCGCTATCAATGTATTGTTATGTATCTGCATCGTTTTCTTATTGTTGTTTGGGTATAACATCCCAATATCATACACAAAGGTAAGGATAAAACCGAAGAATCTGTTAAAAACATCGCTTTCTTTTGATTTTTATGCGTTTACATCTCTTTATTTATGAATAAAAATCGTAATTTTGCAAGCAAGAGCTGTGGTTGCTTATGGATGCTTATTTTCGGGTTTGCGTTATATTTGCAACACATGTACGCAAGTCGCTGATAGATATATCACGTTGATTTTGAGGAAGTGAAGTAAGTTGCAATAGGTGATTTTATAGAAAAAAGAGGCGTGTAATCCATTAAGTTGCACGCCTCTTGTGTTTTTGAATTTCAAGTCAATCTTATATACTTATTTTTCAGTTTGAGGATTAATGACAATGCGCCAATAGCCACCAAAGTCCGCACCTTCACGAGATAAGATACCCATAGACCGCAATTTTGCAATTTGTTTTTCTACGGCACGAGAACTTATACCAATCTTGTAAGCCATAGTTTCGGCTGACATAGGAGGATCGGAAATGACGAAATCGATAATCTTCTGTGCTGTCTTTCCTATGTTTTTAGGGGCATCTGTGCTCTCTCCGAACCTTGTCTCCGAACTTTTGTCGTTTACACCGAACATTTTCGCATTTACACCGAACTTTTCGACCGAACTTTCTTCGTTTGCAGGATACTTTTTGAGGGGACTGTTTACCCTTTCGGCCACTTCTTCTACGGGTATTCTTTCGTTCTTTCCCCAATTCAGATTATAGAATGTAGTGAAGAAAGAAGATGCTTCCGTATTGGCAAAAGCCGACACGGATTTAAGCCATGACTTCACTTTCTTACGTTCCAACATTTCCTTGAAATCATAAGCTGAACATTCCGTTATCAATGTATTGTTGCGTATCTGCATCGTTTTCTTTTTGTTGTTCGGGATAACTCTCTAATATAGTTTACAAAAGTAAGGATAAAACCGAGGAATTGGTTAACCCCCTCGTTCCCTTTTGATTTTCATGCATTTACATTACGTAGTTTATAACAGTTATTTTATCTTTTCTTTATAACACTATTCACTACCCGTATAGAGGAAACCAGTTTATTGGTGGAAGTAAATACGTCCACATTCCACACATGGGATGAACGCCCTTTATGAACGATGGTTGCCACTGCCCTTACGGTATCTCCTTCGTGTGCAGAAGAAATATGATTTCCGCTGACTTGCATTCCCACGACAATCTCATCAGGTTCGCAGATAATCATGGAGCCGAGCCCGGCAACGGTTTCTGCCAAGGCAAGGGTGGCACCGCCATGCAGAATGCCGAAGGGTTGGCGGGTACGGTAGTCGACCGGCATGGTTGCTTCTACGCGCTCATCCGAAGCGTATGTGTATTGAATGCCCAAGTTTCCCATCAATGCGTGTCGTGCCCGTTCGTTCAGTAAATCAAGAGGCACCTCTGCTGCACGCACTTCTGCCAATATTAGTTTTTCTACGGCCAGGGCCACTCCATCTTCTTCATTCGATGCGGTCACATAGTCTGCACAGACCTTTACAGAATCTTGTGAATGTCCCATAGCTACCCCCATGCCGGCCAATTGGAGCATGGTCACATCGCATACGCCATCTCCAACGGCAATGACTTCTTCCCGTGTTACTCCCAAATGCTCTAATAGGGCGCCTAACGTATTCGCTTTATTGACTCCGCAGGGCACCACCTCTAAAAAGTAAGGCTCGGAACGGAAAGCATCCAGAGTACCTGCCAGGCGTTTTTCCCAATGTTGTTCCAGCCCTATCAGAGCTTTTTCCTTGTCACTCACCAGCATGCACTTGCAAGGTGCGAAGTCTATGGCAGTAGAGAATTCATCTTCCTTGATTATCTTCAAATTGTTTAGCAGGGCTTCATTCTTTATATATTCATTGTCCGGACTATCCGTAATGAGGGTATCATCGTGGTAGGTGAAGATGGCAAAGCCGTTCTTGCGGGCTTTCTTTTCCAGATAAGGCAGCATTTCCGGATTGATGCGTCGTTCAAACAATATTTCTCCGTTCTGTGCTTTTATTATCTGGCAACCGTTATAGGAGAGAACAAACCCTCCATAATTGCCGAGTTCGAGGGTTTTGGCCAGTGGCATCAATCCATAAGTCGGCCTACCGGATGCCAAAACTATGCGCACTCCCATTTGCTGGACCTTTAGCAGAGCAGCTAATGTCCTTTTACTAATTTCTCTTTCATCATTGAGTAGCGTTCCATCTACATCAAGAACCAATAACTTATATTTCATGGCAACTCGATTTTGGGGTTATTATGTTACAAAGTTAAAAAAATGACTGTTAAAACGGTAATATTCGTTTTATTGTTTACTGAAACTTCTTTTATTTATCCTATCTTTGTCCACGTTTTGTTCCGCGTTCTCTATCCGGAGAAGCGGATGAAAAGGGAATCGGGTGAAAGTCCCGAACAGTCCCGCTGCTGTGAGTTCCATGCTCGGTGTATCATACTTGTGCCACTGTTCTTCGGGAAGAACGGGAAGGCGATGTACCGGGAACGAGTCAGAAGACCTGCAAAACAAAGTCGAAAAATTGTCCATTCGAGGAAAGTGGGCAGTGCGCAAATGGTTTAAGATAATCTTCATTTATTCTATGTCAGGAAGGACTAAGGTATTACTGGTCTGTGCTGTTTCATTGGGTGCAAGTATACTCCGGCTCTCTGCCCAGGAGGTGGGGGGAGATACGATTACGGGGAAAGTGCATCAGATAGAGAAAGTGACAGTGACAGCACGCAGGTCGCCCAATAAAGTGACTTCTGCCGTACCCATACAGACGATGTCACGGCAGGATATCAGCCAGCTGGGAATACAGAATATGGCAGATGCTGTACGCCGTTTTGCCGGAGCCAATGTAAAGGACTATGGAGGCATTGGAGGACTGAAAACGGTTTCCATACGCAATATGGGAGCAGCCCATACAGCTGTCAGTTATGACGGGGTGGCGGTGAGTAATTGTCAGGCAGGGCAGATAGATATCGGGCGTTTTTCGCTGGACAATGTTTCCATGCTTTCGCTCGCCATCGGGCAGTCGGAGGACTTGTTGCAGTCCGCCCGCTTGTATGCGTCGGCCGGTGTGCTGGGCATAGAGACGGAAAAACCTCATTTTGATGACGGGCGCAATGCCGCTTTTCAGGCACGGGTGCGCGGAGGGTCGTTCGGCATGGTCAGCCCCTCGCTGCGCTGGTGGCAGAAACTGGGCTGCCGTACACGCGTGGCGGTAGATGCCGGTTATATGAGGGCAGACGGTAATTACCCTTTCACGCTGGTCAATGGGAAATACGTGACGGAAGAGAAACGTAACAACTCCGGCATCTATTCCTGGCAGGGCGAAGCTACCTTTTATCATACTTTCAAGGATGACAGCGAACTGGATGTGAAGGGTTATTACTTCTATTCCCGCCGGGGACTTCCAGGGGCGGTTACGCTCTATAATCCCCTTTCCGATGAAACGCTTTGGGATGAGAATACTTTTGTGCAGGCACGTTATAGGAAGCATTTTTCGCCCCGGTGGAGTTTGCAGGCACAGGCAAAGTATAATCATGGCTGGAACCAATATAAGGATGAGGGCAAGGAATATGCCGACGGATATTATCGGGAAAATCACCGGCAAGACGAATATTATATTTCCGCGACCGTTCTCTACCGTCCTTTGGAAGCTTTGACCCTTTCGTTGGCGCAGGATGGGGTGATAAACAAGTTGCGCAACAGTTTGCCGGAATGTCCTTTCCCTACAAGATATACTTCCATCAGTGCCTTCAATGCACGCTACCGGCAAGGATGGCTCACGGCCACGGCTTCGCTGGTGCATACTGCCACTTCGGAGCATGCCGAGAAAGGTACGGTCCCCGATGACTTCCATCGCTTTGCCCCCTCTTTATCAGTCAGTATGCAGCCTTGGCAGGACGAGTCGCTGTATTTCCGGTTGATGTATAAGAGTACGTTCCGTCTGCCCACTTTCAACGACCTCTATTACTACCGGCTGGGCAACCGTAATCTGCGACCCGAGAAGGCAGACGAATATAATGTCGGTATCACATGGAGCAAATCCGGATTGTCTGTGTTCGACTATATCTCCGTTACGCTCGACGGTTACTATAATGATGTGACGGATAAGATTGTGGCTTTTCCCACCACCTATGCGTGGAAGATGGCGAACTACGGCAAGGTGCATGCCGCAGGTGTGGATGCCACTTTGGCGGCAACCGTTCCATTGACGGAGAAAATAAGACTGATTATGTCGGGCGGATATACATGGCAAAAGGCCATTGACCTGACCGATTCCGACGCGAAGAACTATAAGGACCAATTGCCTTATACTCCTCTTCATAGCGGAAACGCGTCCGCCATTGTAGAAACGCCGTGGGTGAATGTGGGCTACTCGGCGGTAGGAGTGGGAAAGCGTTACTATTTGTCGCAGAACATTCCGGAGAATGAGATTGAGGGCTATCTGGAGCATACGATGAGCCTCTCTCATGAGTTTGCTTTGGGCGGTTGCCGGCTTCTGTTGCAGGCCGAGATTATAAATCTGACCGATGAACAGTATGACGTGATAAAATATTATCCTATGCCGGGTCGTTCGTGGCGGTTGACGGGTACTTTCAAGTTTTGAATAATCTATTTATGAACAACAAAAACTAATTATAAACAATAACAACTGTGATTATGAAAGTAAGAAGTTTATTATTCGGTATGCTCTGCATGCTTGCTTTGGGTGCCTCTTTGGCATCTTGTAGTGACGACGATGACGATTCTCTGGATGACGGCGGGTCGAAGGTGACACTGCCGCAGACGCGTGTTTATATTCTGAATGAGGGTGGTTGGGGAGCTAATAACGCAAGACTTGCCTTTTATGCACCCAATAAGGATGCGGATTTCATCAGTGATATTTACCAGACTCAAAACAACGCCAAGTTGGGTGACCTTGGTCAGAGTATGATTGAGTATGAAGATGAAATATATATAGCTGTAAGTGGTTCCAATTATCTGACTAAGCTGAATGCTGCGGGTGTGGAGTTGAAACGTGTTTCGTTTGTAGACGACAACGACCTCAGTGCAGGCATTCGTTATATCGATGCTGAGGATGGATATATCTATGCTTCCTTCTACGGAGGAGCTGTAGCTAAAATCAATGCGAAAACGTTGGAGGTAGTGGATAAATTGACCGGACTTGGCGACAATCTGGAAGGTGTGGCAATCTGCGAGGATATGCTTTATGTGGCGAATAGCTGTACTGCTGATTGGAGCACTTATCACAATGACGTAAAGGTGATAGATTTGCGTACTTTCAAGTTGAAAGAGACGTTGACGGTAGGTTTGAACCCCAATGCTTTGGTTGAAGAGGATGATAAGGTTTTTTTGATTTCATGGGGTAATTATGTTGATATTGGCTATTCATTACAGATGATAGACCCTGCTGCCAACAATAAGGTGACGGAATTAGGCAGTGCCACCCGTATGTGTGCTACTGATGATATTCTCTATTTGACTTATTCAAATTACACCAATCCTACCGCTTCTTTTTTTACTTATAATATAAAGACTGGAAAGATGGATGAAGCTTCTTTCTTGAAGGATATACCGGAAAAGTTGAAAACTTCTACGATTTATATGTTGGAAGTAAATGATAATAACGGTGATTTCTATATTGGTACTTCTGAATATACCACGAACGGCACCATTTATCGTTTCAAGAAAGACGGTACCTTTATAGAGCAGTTCGATGCAGGAGGTATGAATCCTAATTCTGCTATCTTCTTCAATTAATATCAATGAAAAGAAATAGTTTACTTATCTGTCTGTTCGCAGTCCTGTTTCTTTCCTCCTGCGGGGGAAGGAGCAAGACTGCCTCTGCTTTGGCCAACGGTGACACCATTCCCTTACGTTATGCAGAGAATCTTACCTTAATGTCCTATCCCGGCTATACCCTTGCCACCTTGCGCAATCCTTGGGATACGTTGCACACGCTACATACCTATATACTGGTCCCGAAAGACCGCGAACTCCCGGCACATCTTCCGGCAGGTACTGTGGTACGTACCCCACTCTCCAAATCAGTCATCTACTCTTCCGTCCACTGCGGACTGATGGATAATCTGGGTGTGTTTGGTAGCATCGGCGGTGTCTGTGACTTGAAGTACATCAAACTACCCGCCGTGCACGAAGCCTGCCGCCGGGGTGCCATCGCCGATTGTGGCGACGGTATGAATCCCGATATGGAGCGCATCATCGACCTGCATCCCGATGCCATCCTTCTGTCTCCGTTCGAGAACAGTGGCGGTTATGGCCGTATCGAGAAACTGGATATTCCCATCATCGAATGTGCCGACTACATGGAAACCTCCGCTTTGGGACGTGCCGAGTGGATGCGTTTCTACGGACTGCTCTTCGGGGTTGCGCCACAAGCCGACAGCCTTTTTGCTGAAGTGGACAGTTGTTACCAACGCCTCAAGATGCGTGCGCAACTTTCATCCACCTCGTTCTCCGTTGTCAGTGAGTTGAAAAGTGGCTCGGCATGGTACGTACCGGGAGGGCGTAGCACCATAGGAAGGCTTTTTCAGGATGCTTGCGGGCGTTACGCCTTTGCCGACGATACCCACAGCGGCTCTGTTCCTCTGGCTTTCGAGACCGTTTTCGACAAGGCGGGCGATGCCGACGTCTGGCTGGTGAAGTTCAACCGCGACCGCGACATGAGCTATGCTGATTTGGAGGCGGATTATATCGGCTACACCGGTTTTAAGGCTTTCAAGGCCCGGAATGTCTATGGTTGTAATACGGCAAAAGTTCCTTTCTATGAGGAGACTCCGTTCCGTCCCGATTATTTGTTATCCGATCTGATACAGATTCTGCATCCCGAAATAGGAGATTTGGGAGGCTTGCGCTATTTTTGCAGACTGAAAGAGTGATGAACACAGAGATACGGAACTTTTGTGAAAGTAATAGAAAACTCTGTGCCTCCGTGTCTCTGTGTGCTAAATAATGTAACTATGAGTAAAGGCTGGAAATATGGTATCGGGTTGGGAGTAGTAATCTTATTGCTTTTTGCGGGCAATCTGCTGGTGGGGTCGGTTTCGATTCCGCCTGCCGATGTTTTCCGTATCCTGCTCGGTGGAGAGGGGGAGAAGGCAGGCTGGAGCTTCATTCTTTGGGAATCCCGTTTGCCCCAAGCGCTGACGGCGCTGCTTTGCGGTGGCGCATTGGCTGTCTGCGGACTGATGTTGCAGACGGCTTTCAAGAATCCGCTGGCAGGACCATCCATTCTGGGCATCAACGCCGGGGCAAGTCTGGGAGTGGCCTTCGTCATGCTGCTGTTTGGCGGCAGCATCACGGCAGGGGCGTTCAGTCTGTCCGGCTTCTTCTCCGTACTGCTTGGCGCATTTATCGGAGCCATGCTGATTATGGCACTTATCCTTTTCTTTTCCACGCTGATAAAGAGCAATATCATGCTGCTGATAACGGGTATCATGATAGGCTACATCGCTTCTTCGGCCATTGCCCTGCTGAACTTCTTTGCTACGGCAGAGGGGGTGCAGTCCTATATGATATGGGGGCTGGGCAACTTCGGTGGAGTTTCCCTACAGCAGATGCCGGCCTTTGCGCTGGTCACCATTGTGGGACTGTTCGGCTCATTATTGTTGATAAAGCCCCTGAACGCCTTGTTGCTGGGAGAGCGCTATGCCGAAAATCTAGGTGTAAATATCTGCCGTGTGCGCAACTGGCTTTTGATTATCACCGGGCTCTTGACGGCTGTCACCACCGCCTTCTGTGGCCCAGTCGCTTTTATCGGTCTGGCCGTGCCGCATGTGGCCCGCATGATATTGGGGACAGCCAATCACAATTCCCTATTGCCGGTCACCATCCTGAGTGGCGGTGCAGTGGCACTGCTTTGCAACCTGATTTGCGTCATGCCCGGCGAAGCGGGTATTATCCCCTTGAATGCCGTCACGCCCATTATCGGTGCGCCGGTCATCATCTACGTTATTCTGAGCCAGCGGAAGCCTCAGCAATTCAACTAAGCTATTGCCAACAGCTTGACAAGGTTTTGCCTTACTATTGGCAAGACTTTGCCACCGCGTTGGCAAACTTTTGCCATAGGCATGGCAAAGTTTTGCCAAACCTATGGCAATGTCTTGGCAAAATTTCTCTCTGATTATCAACGTACTACTTTTTTGGTGTTTTTCTCTCCATTCCATAGGGTTTTATCTTTCTTACCGCTCTTATTAATAGAAACCCCTTAAAAACATGCCTTATGAAAAACTTTGTAGGATTTACACTTGGGTGTTTGTTTGTATTCTTATCTTCGGGTATCACCCCGTTGATGGCGCAGGACGCGGCAGTGAACGAGCTCGTCATCACTGGTACGGTCAAGAACAAGGACAGCAGGAAGAAACTCGAAAACGTGAACGTCTCTGTTGTCGGCAACAATATCGGAACGGTGACCAATGCCGACGGCACATTCTCCTTGAAAGTAGCGGAAGCGGAAGCTTTCCGTGGACTGGAAGTCTCCCATATCGGCTATCTCACTACACACCTCTCTCTGGAAGAACTTGAAAAAACGGGCGAGCTGACCATCTGGATGATACCGGCTCCCAATCTTTTGAGCGAGATTGTGGTCTATGGCAATAACCCCCGCGTCATAGTGGAAGAGGCCATCAAGAAAATTCCAGTAAACTATTCTGGCAATGACAACATGTTGACCGCCTTCTATCGGGAAACCGTGCAGAAGCGCCGTCGCTATATCAGCGTATCCGAGGCAGTGATGGATGTCTATAAGACGGATTATAACTCCCGCGATGTAGACCGCGACAAGGTGCAGCTGCTGAAGGGCCGCCGCCTGCTGAGCCAAAAGCAGAGTGACACGCTGGCTGTGAAAGTGGTGGGAGGCCCCAATCTGTCCCTTTATCTGGACATTGTGAAGAATGGCGATGCACTGTTGAGCACGGACAATCTGGACTATTATGAATTCCGTATGGAGGACCCCGTCAATCTGGATAACCGCATGCAGTATGTGGTCAGCTTCCGTCCGCGGGTCAGCCTGATGTATGCCTTGTTCATCGGGAAACTGTATATAGACTACGAACGGCTTTCCTTTACACGTGCCGAGTTTGGCCTGGACATGGCAAACCGGGTGAAGGCAGTGGAGGCCATTCTGCATAAGAAGCCCGTCGGCTTACGGTTCCGCCCGCAGGAAGTCACCTATCTGGTGACCTACAAGCAGCAGGGGGCCAAGACTTACCTGAACTATATACGGAATGTCATCCGCTTTAAATGCGACTGGAAAAAAAGGCTGTTCTCCTCCAGCTACACCGCTTTTTCCGAAATGGTGGTGACCGACAGGACGGAAAGCCCTCTCTCCGGTATCTCCAACAAGAATACCTTCAAACGGAAGCAGGTATTCTACGACCTGGTGGATGAGTATTGGAACGAAGACTTCTGGAGGAATTACAATATCATAGAACCTACGGAATCCCTGGAGAATGCAGTCAGTAAATTGCGGAAGCAATCCAATTGATTATCTGATAGTTTTCTTTATCTTTGTAGAAGATAAGCTGTACCTCAACATAGTATGCTGAATGAACTGATGATACTGGCCAGAATAAAGGAGGGCGATATAAAGGCGTTCGAAGGAATCTTCCGCCGGTATTATTCCCCCCTTTGCTGGTATGCTGCGGGCATCACGGGTGATACGGCGTCCGCCGAGGAAATTGTGGAGGAGCTGTTCTACGTGCTGTGGAAGAATCGGGAGCGGTTACAAGTATTCCAGTCCGTGAAAAGCTATCTCTACCGTTCTGTGAGGAATGAAGCCGTGCAGTTTTGTGAGCATCAGGAGGTCAAGGAGCGCTATCGGGCATCTGTCCGTACGGAGTCCGGGCCGGGCTATTCGTCCGACCCCCACGCGCATTTGGAGTACGAGGAACTACGGACTCTCATCCGGCATACGCTCGACAAGCAGCCCCGGCGCCGGCAGCAGATTTTCAGGATGCACCGCATGGAGGGGAAGAAATATGCAGAGATTGCCTTGTCGCTTTCGTTGTCCGTCAAGACGGTGGAAGCGGAAATGACCAAGGTACTCCGAACCTTACGAAATGAAATTGATAATTATATCCGGACACAATGATGGAAGTAGATAAAAAGAAGACAAGGACCGACGAGGCATGGGTACGGCTTTATGCCCGCTTCGAAACGGACTGCCTGCTGCCGGCAGATGCGGAACACGCTTCGGCAACGCACCGCAGGCTTTACCTCAAGTGGGGGAGCGTTTCGGCAGCCGTGATTGCCGGAATCGTATGTTTTGCCGCATGGTGGGCCGTACCGGAACAAGGTGGGGACAGTCGTAGCTTGCTGACGGAGGAGAACCGGGAGAAGCCCACACTGGTCAAGACCCTTGAAGACGGTTCGGTGGTATATCTGGCGCAGGAAAGCACGCTGAAGTATCCTGAACATTTTGCGGAAGACAAGCGGGAAGTGAACCTGCAGGGCGAAGCCTTCTTTGATGTGGCAAAGAAACCCGAGCAGGCTTTTACGATTGAGACGGCAAGGGTGCGTGTGGAGGTACTGGGCACGGCTTTCAATGTCAGGAGCAATGAAGGGGTCCCCTTCAGCTTGTCCGTGAAGCGCGGGAAGGTGAAGGTGCTGCTGAAACAAGAGGAACAGACGGTCTTTGTAGAGGCGGGAGAAACGGTTATCTTGCAGGGGGGCAGTCTGCTCGTCAGCGAGACGGAGAATCCGGAGCTCTTTGACCGCTACACCAGCAACATCCGTTTCAAGGACGAGTGCCTGGAGGATGTGCTGCGTGCCATCAATAAGGAGTCTGCCGGCTGGCAGATAGAAGCCGCGTCGCCAACCCTGGGCAAACGGCGGCTGACGGTCGAATTTTCGAATAACTCCCCGGAGTCTGTGGCCGAGCTGATATGCTGGACGTTCGACTTGAAGTGTACACGTCAGGGCAATAGACTGATATTGTCGGAACAATGAATTCAATGAAATGCTTCATTCTCCATTTGCCACTCTTCATTTTCTTCCTGGCAGGCAGTGCAAGAGCGGACGGAGGCGATGTGCTGGACCGCATCGTCCGGCTGCCTGGAATGAAGGGAACGGTTTATGCGCTGTTGGGGAAAGTCTCGGAGCAGTCCGGCTATCTGTTTATCTATGATAGTAAGGTCATCCATAACGACTCAGTGGTGAGGGTCAGGAAGCAGGAGTGTTCCGTGAGGCAGGCCATTCATAGGATAACCGGCAGCCGGAACCTCGAATTGAAGGTATTAGGCAACCATATATTGATAACACGGGCGGCAGAAAGGAAGAGTATGGAAGAAACGGTACCCCTGCCGCCCCGACCGGCATATTCCACCATTGCCGGAATCCTGCTGGACAAGGAGACGGGAGAGCCCGTCGTCAGTGCGTCGGTCATCGCACAAGGAACCTCACTGGGTAACATTACCAACCAGAACGGTGAATTCCGGCTCAACCTGCCCGACTCGTTGAGGCGCTGCATGCTCTCCTTCTCCCATCTGGGTTATGTGGGGCAAACGGTGGAAGCCTCTGCTTTGGAAGGACGCAGCAATGTCCTGAGCCTTGAGCCGAAAGTCATTTCCTTGCAAGAAGTGCTTATCCGCTTGGTGGAGCCTAAAAAGCTGCTTCGCGAGATGATAGAGCACCGGGATAGGAACTGCTCCACTTCTCCGGTCTATCTGACCACCTTCTACCGGGAAGGTGTACAACTGAAGAACAAGTTCCAGAGCCTGACGGAGGCCGTTTTCAAGGTCTACAAATCACCGACGATGGAACCCGGACAGAAAGACCAGGTGAAACTGCTCAAGATGAGCAAGATAGATAACCGGGAGCAGACGGACAGTGTGCTTGCCAAAATCAGCTCCGGGGTGGAGGCATGTCTGCAGTTGGACATCATGAAGAATCTTCCAGACTTCCTCTTGCTGGAATCCGGCGAGGAACTTTATACCTATACTTCGGGCGACATCGTATCGGTGGACGACCGTACTGCCAACGTCGTCTATTTTGAGCAGAAACGTGGGGTAAAGGAGCCTTTGTTCTGCGGAGAACTCTATATAGACTCGGAGAACAGCGCCTTGCTGCGTGCCCGCTTCGAGATTCATCCCCGGTATGTGAAGGCCGCCACACGGCTTTTCGTGATACGCCAGGCTCCGAAAATCAGGCTGACAACGGAGAAACTTGTCTATACCGTCTCATACAAACCCTGGAACGGTACCTATTATGTCCACCACATCCGTGGCGACCTTTACTTCAAGATGAAGAGAAAACGCATGCTCTTCAGTAATCCCACTCTGTATACCTGGTTCGAGATGGTGACCTGCCGGATTGACGGGGAGAACGTGACGCGCTTCCCGCGTGCGGAACGGCTGCCGGTGCATACCGTCTTCTCTGAAACCGACTTCAAGTATGATGCCGATTTCTGGGGCGACTTTAATGTGATTCCGCTGGAAGAGGAGCTTGGCAAGATTATCGAGAAGGTCTCCCTGAAGATAGAGCAGACGGAAGCTCCGTAAACATGGCCCTCAATCGTTTGCGGCGGGTAGGTTGTATATTCCACACTAAAATTATCTCTATTTTGTTTTTTTATTGTAATTTTGTCCCCGGTATTAGTTTAAATTTAAAGATTGTAACTATGAGATTACCTGAGGACCCGGTGATGCTGTACAGCTTCATCAACATGAAACTGCGTGATTTCTATCCTTCGCTGGACGCGCTCTGCGAGGATATGAACGTAGAGAAAGAGGACATTGTACGAAAATTGAAGCTCGTGGGATTTGAGTATAATCCTGCAAAGAACAGATTTTGGTAAATAATGTTTCTGTATAAAACAACTCCCGTTGCTTGTTGTTGTAAAGCGCAAGTTAACGGGAGTTGTTTTGTTATGGAACTATGGGATAAGGCAGAACGTCTTTGGACGAGGGTCAAGAACTGGAAAACAGTACGCGGCTGGCACATCTGGAAGTTGAAGCTGGTGGATGCCCGGCTGTATTTCGTCAGCATGTTCGTCGGTTTGCTGACGGGACTGGTCGCTGTACCCTATCACTATCTTCTCTATTATCTGTTCCACCTCCGCAGTGGTTTCTTCGCTTCGCATCCGGCCTGGTACTGGCACATTCCACTCTTTCTGTTTTCTTGGGGCATTCTCGTCTTCGTCATGTGGCTCGTGGGGAAAATGCCGCTTATCGGTGGGGGAGGTATTCCGCAGACACGCGGCGTGATTAACGGGCGCATCACTTACCGGCATCCTTTCATCGAGATGGTATCCAAGTTTGTAGGGGGCATTCTGTCCTTCTCGGCGGGGCTGTCTTTGGGACGCGAAGGGCCTTCCGTGCAGATAGGCTCTTATGTGGGTAGCCTGGTATCTCGCTGGACCCATATCCTGAAAGGCGAACAGAAACAGTTGCTGGCAGCCGGGGCGGGAGCGGGGCTCGCTGCGGCTTTTGCAGCGCCACTGGCTTCCTCGCTCATTGTAATAGAATCCATTGAACGCTTCGATGCCCCTAAGACGGCCATCACTACCTTGCTGGCGGGTGTTGTGGCAGGAGCCGTGGCAAGCATGGTCTTTCCCGTGAATCCTTACCATCTGATAGAAGTAACGGAACCGGTTTTCGCCTTCTTTGTCCAGATGAAGTATTTCTTGATATTGGCGGTGATTGTCTCCGTATGCGGGAAGTTCTACTCCTCCACCATGAATGCTTTCAGGCATGTGTATGCCAAAGTCAATTCTCCGGCGTATGTCAAGATGTTCTATCTGGTGCTGGTGGCCTACATCATTTCGCTGATGCAGGTCAATCTGACTGGAGGCGGGGAGCAGTTTCTGCTGGCCCAGGCACAGAACGGCAGTACGCAGATTATGTGGGTGACGGCTGTCATGTTGCTGCATTTCGTCTTTTCCGTTTTCTCTGTCTCTTCCGGATTGCCGGGCGGCAGTTTCATTCCGACGCTGGTTACGGGAGGGTTGTTGGGACAGATTGTCGGTCTGGTAGGAGTGAGGTACGGTGTCATCGGGCAAGAGAATGTCAGTTATATCATGCTTGTTTCCATGTCGGCTTTTCTGGTGGCCGTGGTCCGTACACCGCTCACGGCCATTGTGCTGATTACGGAGATTACGGGGCATTTTGAGGTCTTTTACCCTTCGGTGGTTGTTGGTGGGTTGACCTACTATTTTACGGAACTTCTGCAAATGAAGCCTTCCAACGTCTCCCTCTATGAAGATATGATTCATGCTCCCGATTTTAAAGAAGAGAAACGCTATACGCTTTCAGTGGAGATTATGACGGATTCTTATCTGGACGGGAAACTGGTGGACGAACTGTCCCTGCCGGAGCGTTGCGTCATTATCAATGTACATCGGGATGGAAAAAATCTGGTCCCCGCAGGAACTCGTTTGATTCCGGGGGACCAGGTACAGATTGAGATGGACTCGCAGGACATAGAGAAACTCTATGAACCGCTTGTCAGTATGGCGAATATCTATTAAGCCAGATTGCCTATCTCGTCCAGATTCTTCTGGATGTCGGCATCCGTCAGCTCGTAATTCACTAAATCGCCGGACAAATACTTGTCGTAGGATGCCATGTCGATAAGTCCGTGACCGGAAAGGTTGAACAGAATCACCTTCTCTTCACCCGTTTCCTTGCATTTGTTTGCTTCGCGGATGGTGGCGGCAATGGCATGGCAGGACTCGGGGGCGGGGATGATGCCCTCTGCTTGCGCAAACAGACAACCGGCGTCGAATGATTCGAGCTGCTTGATGTCCACCGCTTCCATATAACCGTCTTTCAGCAGTTGTGATACGATGACACCTGCACCGTGATAGCGTAGGCCGCCGGCATGGATATTGGCAGGGGCAAAGTTGTGTCCCAGTGTAAACATGGGCAGCAACGGAGTGTATCCGGCCTCGTCGCCGAAGTCGTATTGGAATTTGCCGCGTGTCAGCTTCGGACATGAGGCAGGTTCGGCGGCGACAAAGCGTGTTTTCTTTCCTTCGAGGATGTTGTGGCGCATGAAGGGGAAGGCGATACCGCCAAAGTTGGAACCTCCTCCGAAGCAGGCGATGACGGTGTCGGGATATTCACCCGCCATTTCCATCTGCTTTTCGGCTTCCAGTCCGATGACGGTCTGGTGCAGGGCCACGTGGCTCAATACGGAGCCGAGGGTATATTTGCAGTTGGGAGTGGTCTGTGCCAGCTCTATGGCTTCGGAAATGGCTGTTCCCAGCGAGCCCTGATAGTTGGGATGGGCGGTCAGTATATCTTTTCCGGCGCGGGTAGACATGGAGGGAGACGGGGTAACCTGCGCACCGAATGTCTGCATGATGCTGCGGCGGTAGGGCTTTTGCTCGTAACTGATTTTTACCTGATAGACAGCGGCTTCCAGTCCGAAGAGGCGGGCGGCATATGCCAGGGAAGCTCCCCATTGTCCGGCACCGGTTTCGGTGGTCACGTTAGTCACTCCCTCCTGCTTGCAATAGTATGCCTGTGGGATGGCGGAGTTCAGCTTGTGCGAGCCCATCGGGCTGACGCTCTCGTTCTTGAAGTAGATATGTGCCGGTGTGCCGAGCGCTTTCTCCAATCCATAAGCGCGCACTAGCGGAGTGCTGCGGTAGTATTTGTACATTTCGCGGACCTCTTCGGGGATTTCAATCCACGTGTCAGTCTGATTCAGTTCCTGGCGGCAGAGTTCCTCGGCAAAGATGGGATACAAGTCTTCTGCTTTCAGCGGTTGCTTGGTGCCGGGGTGAAGCGGTGGCATGGGCTTGTTCACCATATCGGCTTGTATGTTATACCAGTACTGTGGGATTTCCTCTTCCGGGAGAATGAATCTTTTCTTTTTGTTGCTCATAGTGGTTAAAATTATTAATAATTCAATGCCCAAATGTAGCTATTATTTTTGAACCAATTTCTTTTTCCTTTTGTTTTTTGTATATCAAGGTATATTTGTCTAAGTTTGCCGCGTTTCATTAATCGATGCATTTATGAAGATTTATCATAAATTCCTTTTGTATCAAAATAAATGGATTCACCCTTACGTACGGATGACAGTGGGAGTAATGACTTCCATCACTTATTTGGCCTCCATCCTGCTGATTGTCGGCGTGGTCTATGAGCATGGCTTTACGATTTCAGAGGTCGAGGCGCATCAGCTCCAACGCTTGTACCATGGGGTGTGGATTGTTTTTCTGGTAGATGTCACCCTTCGCATTTTGCTGGAATACAAGGATACCCGGCGCACCTTCAGTAAGCTCACCTGGATACTGACCATTCTGCTCTATCTGACTCTTATCCCGGTCATTTTCCATCGTCCGGAGGAGGAGGGCGCCATCTTGCAGTTCTGGGAATTTCTGCATGGCAAGGCCTATCATCTTGTCCTGCTGCTGGTGTTTTCCTTTTTCAGCCTTTCCAACGGGCTGGTACGGTTGCTGGGGCGGCGTACGAACCCTTCGCTTATTCTGGCTGCAAGTTTCCTGATAATCATAATGATAGGCACGGGGCTGTTGATGTTGCCGCGCTGCACGGTGAACGGCATATCGTGGGTCGACTCGCTGTTCATATCCACCAGTGCGGTGTGCGTCACGGGGCTGACGTCTGTCGATGTGGCGTCCACTTTTACCCCGACCGGTTTTGTGGTAATCATTCTGCTGATTCAGATAGGCGGTCTGGGAGTGATGACACTGACGAGCTTCTTTGCCATGTTCTTCATGGGTAATACCTCGTTGTACAATCAGTTGGTGGTGCGCGACATGGTGAGTTCCAATTCCTTAAATTCCCTGCTCTCCACCCTGGTCTATATTCTGGCCTTTACGCTGGTGATTGAAGGAATAGGGATGCTTGCTATCTGGGGAGACATCCACGGGACGATGGGGATGGACCTTCAGGAAGAGCTGGCCTTTTCCGCTTTTCATGCCATTTCCGCTTTCTGCAATGCGGGATTCTCCACGTTGCCCGGAAATCTGGGTAATCCGTTGGTGATGACGGGGCACAACCCGTTCTTCATCTATATATCTCTGCTGATTATTCTGGGGGGTATCGGTTTCCCCATACTGGTGAATTTCAAGGATATTATTCTTTACCATCTGCGTCGTCTGTGGCACTTTCTGCGTACGTGGCATTGGGACGGCAAGCGTTTTTACCATCTGTACAACCTGAATACAAAGATTGTACTGATAGTCACCTTCCTGCTGCTGGTACTGGGCACGGTGGGCATTGCTGTCTTTGAGTGGAATGCCGCCTTCGCCGGCATGTCGGTGGCCGACAAGTGGACGCAGGCGTTTTTCAATGCCACGTGTCCCCGTACGGCAGGCTTTACCAGTGTGGACTTGGCAGGCTTGGGGGTACAGACATTGCTTATATATCTGTTTCTGATGTGGGTGGGAGGCGGTTCACAGTCTACGGCAGGCGGTATCAAGGTAAATGCCTTTGCGGTAGTGGTGCTGAATCTGGTGGCTGTGTTGCGCGGCACGGAACGGGTAGAGGTGTTTGGCCGTGAGCTGTCACATGATTCCATCCGTCGTTCCAATGCCACGGTGGTGATGTCGTTCGGCGTCTTGTTGCTGTTTGTTTTCATCATCAGTATGCTGGAGCCGGGTACGTCGCTTTTGGCCATTACCTTCGAGTGTGTGTCGGCATTGAGCACGGTGGGGTCCAGTTTGAACCTTACCCCACGGTTGGGAGACGACAGCAAGCTGCTGGTGGCACTGCTGATGTTTGTGGGGCGTGTGGGACTAATTACGCTGATGCTTGGCATCATCAAGCAGAAGAAGCATACGAAGTATCAGTATCCGAGTGGTCAGATTATAATCAATTAAATAAGATGAAGTATATTATTATCGGTTTAGGGAATTATGGTCACGTGCTGGCAGAAGAGCTTTCTGCACTGGGGCACGAAGTGATAGGTGCGGACGTGAGCGTCGGCCGGGTGGATAGTCTGAAGGAAAAGATTGCCACAGCCTTTGTCATCGACGCTACGGACGAGCAGGCCTTGTCCGTGTTGCCGCTGAACAGTGTGGATGTGGTGATTGTTGCCATCGGCGAGAATTTCGGTGCATCCATCCGTGTAGTGGCTTTGCTGAAGCAGAAGAAGGTGCAGCATATCTATGCCCGCGCCATTGACGCTGTCCACCGTTCCGTACTCGAGGCTTTTGAGCTGGAACGCATTCTTACTCCCGAGGAGGATGCCGCACGCGGACTGGTACAGTTGCTGGAATTCGGTGCCGATATGGAGACCTTCCGCGTGGCACCGGATTATTATGTAGTCAAGTTCACCGTTCCGGACAGGTTCATTGGCTATTATGCCAATGAATTGAATCTCGATAAGGAGTTTGGCCTGAAGATGCTCGCCTTGAAACGTGCCGAGACTTTGAAGAATTGCCTGGGCGTCTCGTATGTGCAACACAATGTACTGAACGAACTGCCGGAAAATGACCAGATACAAGCCGGCGACCAGTTAGTGTGCTACGGACGGTATAAGGATTTCCAGAAGTTCTGGAAAGCACTATGATAATTGGTAGTTGGAAATGTGTCAAAAGTGGTATTCACCCCCCATTTTCAACTAATCAAAGTCTTTCTCCCGACACCGATAATGGAAATAATCAGTCAGGAAGTGTGCATTCTTGCGTATGAACTCTTGCCCGTATTCTTTTCTTTGCAAACTGTTCAGATAAGCATCCGGAAGCATGCCTTCGTCTTGCAGGATGCAACTCAATTGGTAGGGGATAATGTCTGGGTTGACGATGAACATAATGGCGTTTTTCTCTGCTTCCTCCTTATTATAATTAGGGTTGTCCGGAGATTTGATGCATTCGCACAGCTTGAATTGGATATGTAGGCCGGTGTGCGGGTTGGCCATCAGCATGGCTCCGTTTTCCGTATTTATGCGTGGTATGTCCAGGCCTTCTTTCAAATTGTAGTCCATCTTGTTCAGCAGAAAATCAGAAATCTCCTCTTGCGATTGGCAGAATACAAAAGATTTCCCGCCGGATGCTTTTATGAAATCATGGAATGCAGCCTTTTCATTCGTCTTTTCTTTCTGTTTCGTCAAGTCGTCCACATATTCCGCCATTTTCTGGTTGTACTTGTTCTCGAGAAGCATGCCGCACTGCCACCATGCGTTGCCAAAATAAATCAGTTCGCAGATAAGGGTGCTTTTCCCTACCTCTCGGCTACGGATGGCCGAAAGGTTCAAGGACTTCTTGGTTATCTTGAATTCGCCTTCGTCCTCACTGCACAAATCTTTGACGTACAGATACCTGTCATCTTCTTTCTCCAGCAGATAACAACTGTTTTCCCGTACCTTCACCTTGCCCCAAAGCTGATGTTCGGGATGGGCATTGCCGATGAGAGCCAGCCATTCCGGTGAGGTCAGCGACAGCAGGTTGCGGCGGCCTTTGAACGTCAGTGAGGTGCGTGTGGCATATATGAGGGTCTCTGCCATTTCGGGAGTAATCTTTTCATCATCCAGCAACCGTTCAGCTTCATCCCGGCATTGGGCGACATTTTCGATGTTGAAGTAGCATTGGTAGTGAAACCAATCCAGTATCTCCCGGTAGTGGAAGAAGTCTTCTTCTCCCATGGCAGAGTGGTATAGAAATTCCTGCATCCTTTCATTTTCGGGAGCGGTTTCGTATTCCTCTGCAAGCAGTCCGTATATCTCTTGTGCAGTCTGCTCTATTCCGGGATTCTCGGGGTTGATGGCGCTTATTCCCCGGCACAGATATTGTATATGGTGCCAAAGCAGAAAGCGTATGTCCTCCAGATTGATTTCATCCGGAAAATAATCGCCTTTGATGGGGTAGAAGGGCAGATAGGCTCCGTATCGCTTCCGGCACTCGGCAGTGAATGCCTGCCAGATGCCGGTCTGGGAGATGACGTCCTCAAACCATGCGGCGAGGCAGAGGCTTGTATAGCGTATGTTTTCCTCTTCTTCGAAGGCGTCGGCTATCGTTGAAGAGTAAAGTCTTTTGTGGATTTCGTTTGCAATGCCGACGTAGTACTGGTCAACGCTGTTTGTCTGCTTGTACGGATGCAGTTCCAACCATTTTTTGGGATATATTTTCTTCATGACTCTAAAGTGAGTTTGGTGTGTATTTTTTATATGTTTCATTTCCAGCGTAAAGATATGTTTTTTATGGGAATTTTCTTGTTTTTCCTCCTTTCGATTAGTATATTTGTATGCTACTATTAAATCGTTCCATCGTGTGGAAAAAATCGTTCCACCATGGTGGAACGATTTTTCTTCCGTGGTGGAATGATATTTTCTCCATGGTGGAATGATTAAAGAATAGCATTTCTTCTCCTTAATGCCGTGGAAGAAGAAATGACGGAATTGCAGGACCATTTAAAAACAGAATATATATGAGTGCGTATTACGACCTTTTCGAGAAACCCGACGTCCGCCAGACCGGCGAGCAACAATCCCTTTATGCCCGCTTTGTCCCCAAGGGCACCATCGACCGCAAGGAATTTATCGAGCGTGTACATCTTTTCACCGGCCTCAGCCGCAGCCTGCTGGAAGGAGCGATGGCAGGCTTTATGGACGAGTTGCGCGACTGCCTTGCCAATGGCTGGACGGTGGAGCTGGGCGAACTGGGTTACTTCACCCCCTCTTTGAGTTGTACCCGCCAGGCGACGGACAAGAAAGAGCTTCGTGCTGCCTCCATCGCTTTGCGCGGGTTGAATTTCCGTCTGGGCAGGGAGTTCTATAAGGATTTGAAAGGTAAGATGCAGTTGGAGCGTTGTCCGCAATCGGCATCGGTGCCTGCTTCGTCTGCCGATGAGGCGTTGGGCGTGGAGCAGCGCTGGCAGTTGCTGGATGAGTATTTGCAGCAGTATCCCTGCATCAATCGCTCCCAGTATGCACGGCTGGCAGGACGTAGTTATAAGCAGGCGGTTGTCGATTTGAATAGGTTTATAGAAGAAGGGGTGCTGATGAGGCATGGGATGGGGCCGAGTGTGGTGTATGCCAGAAAGAGGTAAAATTCAAGATGTGTATTTGCATCCGAATCGAAATGCAAAGGACATATCCCGTGAGCTCAATATGGATAAAGGGCTGTTATTCCGCATATTGAAAAAGCTGGAGGCAAATCATTCTCGACACCCCCAAGAATACGGACAGAGCACATCTGTTTTATGAGAAAGCCGGATTCAAGAAAATAGAGAAAGAAGAACTCCCCATCGAATACGATTATCCGTATGATGACAGTGACTTCTTCTGCCTGACCTTGAACGGATACCAATAAATTTACGGTTATTAGAAATTTAATCGGATAAATTAAGATTTATGGAGATACATAAAGTCCATTCTGTTTTTTTCAGTGCTACATTTACTACCAAAGCCATCGTGCAGGGTATCGTCAAGCAGCTGCACGCCGATAATATCCAACATGACATTACGAGTAATGTTTTAATCCCCCGGTTTGAGATTGGGACGCGATGAATTGTTGGTCGTAGGCGTGCCGTCCTATTCAGGAAGAGTGCCCGACACGTGCCATTGCGTCGGAGAACCCCATAAAGACAGATGAAGGTCAATGTATTTCATGTGGAAGGTGCATTGCCCTATGTCCTGTCGGCTCACGAAACTACCACTATCCATTTTTTGGAAAAAAGAGTTTGGAGTTTGCAAGCGCAAATTCAGAGAGAAAAGAACTTGAACTTTTTTACGCTGTCAATTAAAGATGCCGTAAAGGATAAAAACAATGTATGATTAAGGAATAAAATTTCTTAGTCATTGTCTATCAGTTCCTTTCTTTTTCTCCAATATCCTTTTTTATCCTACGAAAACCTCCTTAAACCTCCGTTAAAGCACCACCCCGTTTTCTGCCCGTTGTATCTTTGCATCGTGGTCACAAAGAAACTGGTTTTGCAGACTGACGAGCGAACAAGACCGACTTTTATTAATCAATTTAAAATTAAAAAACTATGGCTTTGAATTATGAAGTAAAAAAGAGAGTATTCGGTTTTGACGAGACAAAAACGGAAAAGTACGTGGCGCAGATGAAAACTTTGGGTGTGGTAGGTTTTAAGGATTTATGCGACGAGGTTTCCAAGATAGGCATGGCGCCTCGCGGTGTGGTGAAGTTGGTGCTGGACGGATTGATCGACACCTTGAATATGGATATCAACAAGGGATTTTCGGTACAGCTGGGTGAGTTCGGCTGTTTCCGTCCCGGCATCAACGCCAAGAGCCAGGACAAGCTGGAAGATGTGAAGGCAAGCACGATTTATCGCCGCAAGATTATCTTCACCCCGGGCTTCTACTTTAAGGATATGCTGACCCGCGCCAGCGTAGAGAAGATGGATTGGTCGGGCAACGGCACCGTTTCTGGCGGGGGTAGCTCCAAACCAAATCCGGATGGCGGCGGTTCCGATGGCGACCAGGGAGAAAATCCGTTAGGATAAACATTCTGTAAATAAGGAGAATATGAACTTTCTCAGAAAAAGGTTCATATTCTCCTTGAAATACTTGACTTCGCCTTTTGAATATCGTATCTTTACATCAATCATTTAAAAATCAGACAAACTGCTATGGAAACAGAAAATGGCTTTCGTATCACGACTTATAAAAAGAAAGATTTGGCATGCCTCTATTGCCCCAATGCTACTGCACGTTGCGCCATCCGCACCCTGACGCGGTGGATAAAACGGAATCACGAACTGTATGAAGCCTTGGCGCATACCGGGTACAATGTAAGGACACGGACATTCATGCCGAAGCAGGTGAGTCTTATCGTACAGTATCTGGACGAACCTTAATATTCTTTTCAACCTCATTTATTATGTTAAAGCGGGAAGTTGCGGTTAAACTTCCCGCTTTTGTTTTTGTCATAGATACGTTGCAACACAATAGGTATAACTAACATAAGGTATTAATTAAAAAAAGAGAAAAATGATGAAAAGAATAGTTCTGATATGGATGGCCGCCTTCCTGATGGGTGGCATGGCAATGGCACAACATGCCCGCCACAGTGATAAAATGCCCGAACCGAAAGTCCGTGCCGAGCGCATGACGGAACGGATGGTGAAAGAGTACTCCTTGAACGATATGCAGAAACAACAACTGCTGGAGGCAAATCTGGCATTGGTTGAGAAAATGGGAGATATGCCGATGCATCGTGCCAAAGCACACAAGCATCATAAGAGAGATGGTAAGCGCCATCAATTGACGGATGAGCAACGCGCGCAGAAAAAAGCGGAGATGGAAAAGAAGCGTGAAGAGATGAAGACTGCCCGTATTGCTTATGATTCACAACTCCGGAAGATTATGACGGAAGAACAATATGCTGCATACAGCAAGAAAGTGCAGGATAGAAAAGCAAAAATGGAATCTAAAAGAAAATAAATTTTCTATTGCATTCAATTTGTACTATTTTTGTCCGGTCAACTACTAAAAAACAGAACGATGAAGAATATAGTCTATATTTTAGTGTGTGCATCGGTCATTTTCTTCACTGCTTGTTCGTCGCAAGACAAGAATAAGAAAGACGGTACGCAGGTATTGATGCAGGATAGTACAGAAATTGCCGGCCCACAGCGCATGCAGGTGTCCGATGTAAAAACATCCTTTACGTATAAGGGAAAAGAGTATCAGTCTTCTGTAGTGCGCCGGCCGGATGAATCTCTGCCGATAGTGAAAAACGAGCAGGGGGAGAAATTTGTGGATAACCGTATCACCTTGCGCATCACGTGCGGCGGGAAGCAGGTGGTGGATAAAGTGTTCACCAAAGATAATTTTGCTTCGTTGGTGGATGCCAAGTTCATGAAGTACTCTATTCTTGAGGGGCTGGTCTATGACAAGACCACTCCGCAAGGAATCATATACGCGGCCAGCGTCTGCTATCCGCAATCCGACCTTTATGTTCCCATCAGACTGACCATTACGGCTGACGGGAAAATCTCCATGGCAAAAGAAGAACTGATGGAGGACTATCAGACAGACAGCATTGATTAGTGGATAGTTTTCCAGATTGTTTCCAGTTTTGTAGACCATCTTTGCCGGTATGAAAATCCTGATTGTAGAAGATGAGCAAGATTTGCGGGAAACCATCCGCACTTCGCTCTTGAAAGAAAAGTTTGTTGTAGAGACCGCTGCCGACTATTTTTCGGCATTGGATAAAATCAATGACTACGATTACGACTGCATTCTGCTGGATATCATGTTGCCTGGCGGGAGCGGTCTGGACTTGCTGCGTGAGCTGAAACGGCTGCACCGCAGTGACAGTGTGCTTATTATCTCGGCCAAAGACTCGCTGGACGACAAGGTGGACGGGCTGGAACTGGGAGCCGACGATTACCTTACAAAGCCTTTCCATCTGGCAGAACTCAATGCACGTGTCAAGTCATTGATACGTCGGCGGCAGGCGAAGGGAGATGTGACCGTCACCCTTGGAAATCTTTTGCTCTACCCCGACAAACGGCAGGTAGAGATAAACGGAAAACCCTTGCAGCTGAACCGCAAGGAGTTCGACCTGCTTTATTATTTTGTAGTCAACCCCGGCCGGGTCATCAATAAAATGAGCCTTGCCGAGTCGGTGTGGGGAGACAATATAGACCAGGCGGATTCGTTGGATTTTATCTACTCGCAAGTGAAGAATCTGCGTAAGAAATTGAAACAAGCTGAGGCTACCATAGAATTAAAGGCTGTCTATGGATTCGGCTACAAACTCTCCGAACGATGAAGCTGCTGAGCTACACCTACCGCAAACTTGCATTGCTGCTGTTTCTGTTGATGGCAGTGTGGGGTGTGCTGTTCTATTACGCAATCATTGACGAGGTGGTGGATGAGACGGACGATACGTTGGAGAATTACGGTGAGATATTGATGGAGAGTGCGCTTCACGACCCCTCGATACTCGAAACGGAAGGCTCGTTGATGTCTTTCTATAAGTTCACCCCTATATCCGAAGAGGAAGGGCGGCATTACAGACAAGTGTTCTATGATGCTACGGTTTATATCGAACTGGAGGATGAAGACGAACCGGTACGTGTCATGTGTACCGCTTTCCGTATGCCCGACGGGCAATATTATGAGTTGAAACTGATGATTTCCATTTTGGAGCGGGATGACATGGTGGAGGCTATGCTTTGGTATCTGGGAGCGCTGTTCCTGTTGTTTCTCATCTGTACTTCCATCGGCATCCAGTTGGTGCTGAAGGGAGTGTTCCGTCCGTTACATAGGTTGCTTGACTGGCTGCACTGCATTCAGCCCGGCAAGGAGGCGCCTCCATTGGACAACCCGACGAAGATACGGGAGTTCCGCCAGTTGAGCGATGCTGCATTGGATATGGGCAACCGCAGCTACAAGGCATACGAGGAGCAGAAGCAGTTCATCGAGAATGCCTCGCATGAGTTGCAGACACCGCTTGCCATCGTGAGGGGAAAAGTGGAACTGCTGGCTGAGAGTGAAGGGATGACGGAACAGCAAATGGAGCAGCTGGACGAGATATATGCCACGCTGGGGCGTGCCGTAAAACTGAACAAGTCCCTGCTGTTGCTTTCCCGTATAGAGAACGGGCAGTATACCGAGATGGAAGATGTTTCGGTGGATGAGATATTGGATGAACTCTTGCCCGACCTGATGGATATCTATGAACATAAGCAGGTGAGACTGATACGAAAACGGGAGGAGCAGCCTTTTATCATCCGTTGCAACCATTCGCTGGCGCAAATACTGGTTTCCAATCTGGTGAAGAACTCGTTGCTGCACAATAGGGAAGGGGGAGAGTTGCAGGTGTTTACTACTCCCGCTTCTCTGGTCATCAGGAATACGGGGGATGCCCCTTTGGATGGAGAGAAGTTGTTCCGGCGTTTCTATCATGGCATGGATGGCAAGAAGGACTCCACCGGACTGGGGCTTGCCATAGCGCGTTCCATTGCGTTGTCGTCTTCATTGAGGCTCACGTATGAATGGCAGGACGGTATGCATACCTTCCGTCTGGTTAAAGAAAGTAAAATTTATCGTTAACTGCGGTTATTCCCAAATCTTTCCTAATTCTCTACCGTTATTTGCAGTGTGAATGATATGAAATTTATTAGTAACATTAAAAAATAACGATTATGAAGAAAGTATTGTCTATTCTTGTGTTGGCTCTTGTAGCTGTTCAGTTTGCCTTTGCCGGTGATGTTATCACTCAGGATGCCAAGCAGCTTCCGCTGACGGCACGCAATTTTATCAACCAGTATTTCTCGAAACCGCACATTTCACACATCAAGATTGAAAGTGAAATATTGCAGACTAAAAAATATGAAGTGCTGTTGACAGACCGTACGGAAATAGACTTCGACAAGAAAGGAAATTGGTTGGAAGTGGATTGCAAGAAGTCCGCTGTTCCCGAAGCATTGATTCCGGTTCCGGTAAAGGAGTATGTGAAGGCTAACTTCCCGAGAGAGATTATTACTAAAATCGAACGCGGACGTACCGGTGTGGAAATTGAATTGGGTAATGACTACTCTTTGAAGTTCAACAAAAAGGGAAAGTTCGTCAGCATGGACGATTGATTCTCCAGTAACTATTAACCTAAACTTTATAGAGAAATGATGAGAATAAAGATTCAAATGTTGGCGATGATGTTCATCGCCGCCTTGGCACTTGGTGCATGCAGTGATGATGACGACAAGGATGATGTCAAAGTGCCCGAAGCAATGTCACAAGCATTGAAGTCCAAATACCCTTCCGCAATCCATGTGGAATGGGAACAGAAAGGGGGCTATTTCGTTGCAGATTGTAAAGTGGATGGGCAGGAAAAGGATGTATGGTTCAATAATCAGGCGGAATGGCAACTGACGGAAACCGAATTGCTTTGGAATAATCTTCCGGGAACAGTACAGACCTCTTTCAGCGCCAGTGAGTATGCCGGTTGGAAGATAGAGGAGATTGTTCTTTTGGAGTATCCGGTAGTGCCTATGCAGTTTGTCATTGAAGTTGAAAAGGGAAATGCAGAGTATCAATTGTTCTATTCGGAAGAAGGCGGCTTGCTACAGACAAAAGATGTGAGCGGTAATAGGGATGATACGCATTGGCCGGTAAAACTTGATTAGGGATGAGGGGTTAGGGATTACGGATTAAGGATGAAGGATTAAGGTTCAATATGATTGCACACCCCTAATCCTTCATCCTTAATCCGTAATCCGTAATCTCTAACTACATCGGCTTATAATCCTTCGCCAGTCCTCCTTCGCTGGTTTCTTTGTAGAGGGAGGGCAGGTCGTTTCCGGTTTCTTTCATGACTTCCACCACCTTGTCGAATGATACGCGGTGCATGCCATCGGTGAAGGAGGAGTAAAGGTTGGCATCCAGGGCACGTGCGGCGGCGTAGGCATTACGTTCGATGCACGGGATTTGTACCAACCCACAAACCGGGTCGCAGGTCATTCCCAAATGATGCTCCAATCCCATTTCAGCGGCATATTCTATTTGTGCCGGACTGCCTCCAAACAATTGGTTGGCTGCGGCTGATGCCATGGAACATGCTACGCCTACCTCTGCCTGGCATCCGGCTTCCGCTCCCGAAATGGAAGCGTTGGTCTTCACGATGTTTCCTATCAGTCCGGCTGTGGCAAGGGCACGGAGTATGCGTGTGTCGCTGAACTCCCGGCTTTTTTGCAGATGATAGAGCACTGCCGGTACAATGCCACACGAACCGCAGGTAGGTGCAGTGACAATGACCCCACCTGACGCATTTTCTTCACTTACTGCCAAGGCATAGGCAAATACTAGTCCGCGCGACTGGAGGGAAGCCTTGTAGCCACTGGCACGTATATAATAGGTAGAAGCCTTTCGGCGCAGATTCAGAGGGCCAGGCAAGACTCCTTCACTATCCAATCCCCGTTTTACGGCAGCCTGCATGGTTTTCCATACCTCCTGCAGGTAATCCCAAATGTCGCTTTCCTCGCATTCCTTGACGTACTCCCAGTAACTTTTTCCGGTACGTTCACACCATTGTAGTATTTCGGTCATACTGTTCATTTCGTATACATCCGGGGTGTTTACGGATGATGCTCCGTCATTCTCTTCTGCCAGGGCACCGCCGCCGACACTGAATACAGTCCATTGGTCGGTCTCCTTGCCTTCGCTGTCCAAAGAAACGAATTTCATGCCGTTGGGATGGAAGGGCAGGAATATTTTGGGTTCCCAGATTATTTCTACCGGTGCTGCGGGTTGCAGTGTCTCGGTGATGGCAACATTGGTCATGTGTCCCTTGCCGGTAGCGGCGAGGCTTCCGTATAGGGTTACTTGGAATGCGGCTGCTTCGGGATGCCTTTCCAGGAATATCTGAGCTGCCTTGCGCGGTCCCATGGTGTGGCTGCTGGATGGACCGGTACCGATACGGTAGAGTTCTTTGATTGATTTCATATATTTCAGATTTATGATTTAGCTTTAACTATCAATTATCAACTGTCAATTATCCATTAACTCAAGTCCACAACGGTGATGCCTGCTCCGCCGAACTGTATATGTTCGTCGGCAAAGTGGCGCACTCCGGGGACAGTTTCCAGATATTGACGGATAAGCATGCGCAGGATGCCTGTTCCCGTTCCGTGAAGGATACGCACGCGTGACATGCCGACAAGGATGGCGTCATCAATGAAATAGGTAACGGCTTGCAAGGCTTCGTCGCCACGCATGCCGCGGACATCAATGTCTTGTTTGAAATGCAGTTTCTTCTCGTACATGCTGTCCTGGGTCTGGGCGCTGATGAAAGTGCTTTTGGTGGACACATCAGCTTGTTTAGGCTGCGCGTTGGTACGTTCCAGCCTGTCCAGCTTTACGGTAGTCTTGATGCTGCCGAACGCGATGACCGCATTCTTGCCATTCACTTCCATTACTTCGCCCACAGAGGTTTGGCCCTTTATTCTGACGTTGCAGCCGGGGGTGATGGCTGCAAGGCGTTCTGCCTCTTTCCGCGCCTGCTGTTCTGCCAAAGCCTGGGCAGACAGTCCGTTCTCTTTTCCTTTGCCCGCTTTCTTTTCCTTTTTCCGGTTCTGCTTCTCTTTCAGCTTTTCCATTTTGCGGGCGATTTTTTCTTCCAGTTCCTTGTTGGCAAGCGCTTCCATTGATTCACGGAAGTTCGTCAACTCCTGGCGGGCCTGGCGTGTTTTTTCTTTTTCTGCTTGGGCTTCTTTGATGGAGCGTATGGTGTTCTCGATGCGTGCATTGGCTTCCTGCATCAGTTGCTCCACTTCTTCCTTCGCTTTGCGCAGAATCTCCTTCCGGGATTTCTGCAAATCTTCGATTTCGGTTTGATAGCGCTCGATAGTCTCTTCCATGTGCTTTTCACGCTGGCGTATTGTCTGGCGTTTGCCTTCCCAATAGCGTTTGTCGCGCACAATGTCTTGCAGGTACTTATCGGCATTGATGTATTCACTGCCCACAATTTCCGAGGCATCGGCGATGACATCTTCCGGCAGACCTATTTTGCGGGCAATCTCTACAGCGAACGAACTGCCCGGATTGCCTATCTGCAACTGGAACAGTGCTTGCATCAGATGGCGGTCATAGAGCATGGCGCCGTTTACTACACCTTCATGGTCTTCGGCAAAATGCTTCAGGTTCTGATAGTGTGTGGTGATGACACCGAACGTCTGTTTTTGGTTGAAGCGTTTCAATACGGCTTCGGCGATGGCGCCTCCTATCTGGGGCTCCGTTCCACCACCGAATTCATCAATCAGGATGAGGCTCCGTTCATTGCAGCTTTTCATCATGATTTTCATGTTCATAAGGTGGGAGGAGTAGGTACTCAAATCATCTTCAATGGACTGCTCGTCACCGATGTCGATGAATATACTGCTGAATATTCCGGCATGACTGCGTTCGTGCATCGGGATGAGTAGTCCGGATTGCAGCATGTATTGTAATAAGCCTACTGTCTTTAGGCAGACGGACTTGCCGCCTGCGTTCGGACCGGAGATAATGAGGATACGTTGCTTTTCATTCAGTTCGATGTCAAGCGGTACGACTTTTTTGCCATGTTTGGCGAGAGAAAGTTGCAAGAGTGGGTGTACCGCCATTGTCCAGTCCAGTAGTTGCTTGTTTTCGAGAGCCGGTTTGAGTCCGGATATTTGCTCGGCAAACAATGCTTTGGCACGTATGAAGTCTATTTCGGCAAGGAACTCGTATGATAGCAGTACGTCGGAGATGGAGGGGCGCAGCTGGTTGGAGAAGTCCGTCAGGATGCGGATAATTTCTCTGCGTTCGTCACCTTCAAGTTCTCGTATGCGATTGTTGGCTTCCACTACTTCGGCAGGCTCGATGAATACGGTTTTACCACTGGCCGACTCGTCGTGTACAATACCGCGTATTTTCCGTTTCAGTGCCGGTGCAACGGGAATGACCAGACGGCCGTCACGCATGGTGGGCGTTACGTCTTTGTCCACAACGCCCTCGGACTGGGCATTTCGTAGAATACTGTTCAGTGAGCGGGAGATACTTCCCATAGTACTTGCCAGTTCCCGGCGGATGCGTGCCAACTCTGTAGAGGCATTGTCCTTGATTTTTCCGTAAGGAGAGAGGATGCCGTTTATTTTTGCTATGAGCTGTGGGAAAACGGTGATGTCTCCTGCCAGTCTTTTCAGACAAGGGTAGGGGGAAGCGCCCTCTTCCTCATCATCGTCGCTTTTCTGTAGGAAGCGTACAATATCACGTATGGTTTCTAGTGAACGGCGTAGGTCAAAGAGTTCTTGTTCATCTAGATACATGCCTTCCACACGTATGCGTTTCAGTGACGGGCGTACATCAAAAAAGTATTGTGCCGGGAAGTTGTCTTCTTCTTGGAGTATGCGTACAAATTCAGTGACTTGGTCCAAACGCTCCTCTACCTCTCCAAAGTGGTCGGAGAATGCCATGTCCATCACCCGTTCTTCGCCAAGTGTACTGAGGCATTTTTCTTTCAGCAATTGGCGTATTTGGTCGAAACCTATTTTCTGTTCAAAGTTCTGCGGATATATCATGGTGCAAAAGTACTATTAATTCATGAAAAAAGAGAAAGGAAGTTTGCAGAATTAAAAATGATTTGTACCTTTGCACCGCTTTAAAGAGGAAAGCACTTCCCGAAAAGGAAGTTTTAGGAGAGGTGGCAGAGTGGTCGATTGCGGCGGTCTTGAAAACCGTTGTGCTGCGAGGCACCCGGGGTTCGAATCCCTGTCTCTCCGCAATAAAGGGTGTAAATCAAGCATTTGCGAGATTTACACCCTTTTTTACACCCAAGAATGTAAAATTGGGTGTTTTTGTATTTTTTAAGATTCTTCAAAAGAATGTCAATTACAAAGCGATTGGTATTTCTATGGACTGGCAGAATGAACCTTTATGACGAAAAATATAGTTATTCAAAAAAATAAATATCTTAAATATGGAATTCATTTGCCAAATATGAAATTTCTATTCATATATTCCTCTTTTGTAATTCATTAGATATTGGGTAAAAGTCTTGCCTGTTTCTTTTTTGAAAAAACGCATGAGGTGACTGGGGTCGGAAAAGTGGAACTCGTCTGCCAGTTGGCTCACATTCAGATTGGAGAACAGTAGCTCATTTTTCAGCTCTTCCAAAAGACGTTGCTTGAGTAAGTGAATGGCTGATACACCAAATTGCGCCATGACAGAATTATTCAAGGTGATACGACTTACCCGAAGCATATCAGCATATTCTTGAACGCGCTGTGTCGTTCGGATATGTTTTTCGAGTAAGTCCTTGAATTTGAATGCGTAATTGTTTTTTGGCACTTCGACAGGTAGACGATAAGTTTGAGCGTATGCCCGGTTGATAATTACCAGTAGATAATAAAGCACTGACACAATGAGGTTGTAAGTGTCTACCACAGGATGTTGTAGTTCTTGTTTTATCTTTTTTAAGAGGCGCATATATTCCGTCAGCTCCTCCGGCTCGGCAAACAAGTAGGGCGGTGTATCAGTCTGATAATAATACAACAGCCGATATACGAAGAACTTGTCAGCAATGAACGTGCGCATAAAGTCTTCGCGGAAAATAAGAAAAGTGTAATCTAGTTCTACCTCGTTCACGTGCCATTCCTGTTGCTGGTGCGGCGACAAAAGCAGCACCATACCATCCCGTAACTCCACTTTTCGGAAGTTCAGCAACAAATATCCATTGGCACGACGAAAGAAATAGAAGCTGAAAAAATCTGTCTTAAACGCCTTATGCTCGGTCAAGACACCACAGATGTCCTTGCTTTCGCCTGTGTTAATGTAGAAGTCTACGCCACATTGCGTTTTATTGAACGGAACGCTTACAAGTCTTTCGGGATTGATTATAGCTTTCATCACTCTTGTTTTTTGCTTTCTGCAAATATACATCATTCTTTTATCAAAATGGCATATATTCCTGTTTTTAAGGCATAGAGACATTGGGATATCCTTTCGAACTTTGTACCCGAAAAATAATACAAAACATAACATCATGAACGAAAAAGCAATTATTCGGTTGGTACGCAGTGCCACCTTGAAAATCAACTATGCAGGACATACCATTCTTATTGACCCCGTATTTGCCGACAAAGGAACCCTGCAATCAGCTCTCGGTGTATATAAGAATCCGAGGGTACATCTCGTAATGCCTATTAGCGACATTACTGAAGGTGTTGATATGGTACTGCTCACCCACAACCACATCGACCATTACGAACCAAGTGTAAAGCAGCATTTGCCGAAAGACATTCCTTTCTACACCCAGCCACAAGATAAGGCCGCCATCCTGAAAGATGGTTTCTCAAATGTAGAAGCGATTGAAGAGAGCATAACCTTAGGTCATCTGACCATCCACCGTGCTATTGGCCATCACGGTTTCGGTCAGATAGGCCAGATGATGGGACCTGTTTCGGGCTATGTGCTGATGTCCGAAGGGCTTCCGACTATTTATATCATGGGCGATTGCAAATGGGAAGAATGTACTCTTGCTACCGTGGAAAAGTATCGTCCTAATTATATTGTGGTGAACAGTGGCGGTGCGGTATTCCCCGAATTCTCTAAGACGGACGGTTGTATCATCCCCAATGAACAGGAAGTAATGGCGATGCTTGACACACTCCCCCCACACATCAAGCTGATTACCGTACACATGGATGCCATCGATCATTGCCAGACCACCCGTGCCATCCTTCGCAACGAAGCTCGCCATCACGGGACGGATATGAGCCGACTGATTATACCGGAAGACGGAGAAAGCATAACACTTAAATAACTGTATAAACAATCATTTCAAAATATTAGAAAGATGAAAAAGATTAGGAAAATCGCGGTAGAACAGAATTTCGCCGCGATCAGTGTCGGTAAGTTGAATGAACTGAATGAATACGAACTTCAGCTTGGCCCGGATGTGAAAATTCCCGGAAAAGTATTCTGCAGCACCGCTCTCGGAACTACGGGAAGCGAGTTTTCTTTCCAGTCATTCGCCCCGGGTACAGAAACCGGATTTCTGCATAGTCACAAGAGTCATGAGGAACTTTATTTTTTCCTCTCCGGTAAAGGTGAATTTCAAGTAGACGGAACAGTGTTCCCAGTGGAAGAAGGTAGCGTTGTCAGGGTATCTCCTGCAGGAAAACGAAGTGTCCGTAACAACGGAACGACTCCGCTCCTCATGCTCTGCATACAATATTGCAGCAATACATTCTCACAGGAGGATGCCACTGACGGAATCATACTGAAAGAACCGGTAAAATGGAAAGTCTCTCCGAAATGATTCTAAAAAGGAACTCTAAGCAGATGACTATCTGTATAAAATCCCTGATAAAGAATATGAACATAGTGGTAGGCTGCTCCATCGGGTGCAGCTACTGCTATGCCCGTAACAACTGCCGCCGTTTCCATATTACGGACGACTTCTCCGTACCGGAATATATGGTGCGAAAGCTGCGTATCATCGACACGCCCAAGCCTCACGTATGGCTGATGACCGGAATGAGCGATTTCTCCGATTGGAAGCCTGAATGGAATGCGGAAATATTCAGACGAATGAAAAGCAATCCGCAACACGCTTATATATTCCTTACGAAATGTCCGGACAAGATCAGTTTCTCTACAGATGACGAGAATGTATGGATGGGCGTGACCGTCACGCGCAATTCCGAAAAAAAGCGGCTAGACGATTTGAAAAGAAATATCAAGGCCAAGCACTACCATGTCACTTTCGAACCTATTTTCGATGAAATCGGCGATATAGATTTCGAGGGTATCGACTGGATTGTCATAGGTACGGAGACCGGACATCGGAAAGGCAAAGTGGATTCCCGTCCCGAATGGGTGCTTCACATTGCCGACCAAGCCCAAACACAGGGCGTCCCCGTGTTTATGAAAGAGGATTTGCTGCCTATAATGGGCGAAGAAAGGATGATTCAGGAACTGCCGGAACAATTTACAAAACGCTTACAATGAATACCGAAATAATCAAAGAAATAGACGTACAGAGCGTTATGACCAAATCCTCACTGCCGGTCGGAGGATATTCGGTCAACCCTTACGTGGGCTGTCCCCACGCCTGTAAGTATTGCTACGCATCGTTTATGAAACGATTCACCGGGCATACAGAACCGTGGGGTGCATTTCTGGACGTGAAGAACTGGAAACCGATAGCCAATCCGCACAAATATGACGGAGAGCGCATTGTGATAGGTTCCGTGACGGATGGTTACAACCCGTATGAGGAGCAATTTTGCCGTACCCACAGGCTGCTCGAAGAGCTGCGTGGGAGCAACGCCGAGATTATGATATGCACTAAGTCCGACCTTGTCCTGCGCGACCTCGACCTGTTGAAGCGTTTTCCCAAAGTAACGGTGTCATGGTCGGTCAATACGCTTGACGAGCGTTTTCGTACGGATATGGACAATGCCGTGAGCATAGAACGTCGTCTGAACGCAATGCGTCAGGTCTATGAGGCGGGCATCCGTACCGTGTGTTTTGTATCGCCCATATTCCCCGGAATAACCGATATGAAGGCGATTATCGAGAAAGTGAAAGGATATGCCGATTTGATATGGCTCGAAAACCTGAATCTGCGCGGGCAGTTCAAGGGAGGGATAATGACGTATATCCGTGAGAAGCATCCCGACCTCTTTCCGTTATACGAAGAAATATACAACAAAAAGAGGCTTGATTACTGGCAGGCATTGGAACAGGACATTTCCCAATACGCCAAGGCACAGGGGTTTCCATATAGAATAAATGATTTGCCTTACGGGCGCTCGGAAAAAGGCAAGCCGGTTATCGTAAATTATTTCTACCACGAAAAGATACGATTGACTAAATGAGGGAAAGATATTGACAATATGGTATATTAATAGTGAATAAGATATTCTTTTATTGCTTATTTTACTTTAGAATAGTTAGACAACTTAGATTTTGTACTATATATTACGATAGAAGTACAATCCATGATGAATTGTACTTCTCTATATTACATCCTGAATCCTCTGGATTTTTGTTCTTTCTGCACTGAGTTACGCAGATGCTGCTGTAACTTCTCCCATTGTTCTTTGAACCATTCGCTGATTGGCTGTTGGTTTATAGTCAGCATCAATTTATTCTTATCGATCGGGCTTCGTTCAATTTTGAAAATTACATTTTTTGTTTCAAATCTCTGTCTATATTCTTCGGAATAGATTTTTCCACTACATCTGAGAGCTTCCTTTTTGTATAAAAGAGAATCAACCATCCCCTTGGTAAAACCAGTGACATAGCATAATTTTTCCATTCTCAGCATTTCTTTGAGTAATGGGAACCAGCATAATGCCTTTTCAAGCAGGGTGTTTAGCCGTGATATTTCTTTGTCTTTAGCTTCAATCTCTTTATTATGTATTCCTTGAAGATTGCGTATTTGTCTGCCGTGCTGTTCCTGCATTTGTTGCATCTGAATTTTTAATTCATCAGTAGCTTTGTCCCGGTTGGCAATCTCCTGATGTAGCTGCTCGATGTTATGTTCCAGTTCTTTCAACTTACCGCTTCCGAAAAGAGAACCTACGCTGCTGGTTATGGCAGTGGCTACATCGGTAGCTGCACTTTTGAGTTTGTCTGTACGTATCTCAGCTTTTACCTGTTTGAGTTCCTGTTCGGCAAGGCTTACCTGTTGCTCCTTGTGTCGCTTGGTTTCTTCTATACGTTGCAGTTCGGCTTTCTGCTTCTCAATGATGAAATCGTTTCGTTCCAGATGCTCTTTACCTGTGACAGCTTTTGTCTGCCCACGTTCCATTAGCAGAATATCGGAAGCAAGGGTCTGCATGGTTGCCATATCCTCGTCATTGAGCTTTCGGCTCTTCCCGGTTTCGTGGTTCATCCAGTCGAATACGATATGAGCATGATAGTTCGGCTTGAACCATCTGCTTCCTATTTGGAAGCTCTCTTTGTCTTCCGCTTCCGGCTGACCGTTCAGCCAATGCCCTTCGTCTTTATGCAGGAAAATCTGTAGCGGAGTGATGCCCCAGCGTCTTTGGCACTCTTCACCGAATTTGCGTACATCAGCCAGTGTGGTGTCCGGTCTGATAAGCAATACTCCTTCACGGATGGGTGAGCATCCCGCCACCTTGATAATCTTTCCATTCTTTCCCTTGCGTTCCCTTTCCTTTTCCTGCATGGCACGTCCGGTCTTTTCCTTGACCATTTGCTTGATATTGTCATAATGAGTTCGCAGTTCGGGAGTGCTGAAGTCGGGATTTATCCACTGTTCGTTGTTGGTGGAAAGTTCGGGAACGACATAGATTCTGGACTCCCCGATATTACGCATATACTCGGCAGTCCTTCGGTTGTGTGCCTCGCTCGATGCGATGTTGCAAGGCTTGATGTGTATGCTTGATTTTGTTGCCATAGCTTCTTTTCTTTGTTTACAATTAATTTACTTTGCTCGCTTTCGCAGAGGGGTTATTTTATGAATCTCGGCTGCATTCGGCATAGGTCAAGCAAGTTTGCCTCTGCTCTCATTTGCACGAGATTTCTTAGGGGTAACCCATAAGCGGAGATTGCAAAGAGAGGGTCACTCTTTGCTCGGGGTTCTCAGGGGTGAAACGCCCTGAGTGGGTCATTAGGGCAAAGCCCTAATCCCCTCGGGAGAGCCCACAACTACGAAAGCGGAGCGTGTAGTTATAGTGGGCTATAACCGGAAGCCGCTCTTCTTCTCCGGTGATTGGCTGCGCACCCCTTTGGCGGACTGGAGCTGCCTTTTTCTTTCAACCTGTTTCTGTAAGTATTCGTTCAAGTCCTTGCATCCGCTGTAAATCTGCGAAGCGTCCCGGATGTACCGGTCTCTGCCGTATTCCATGCGGATTTGCCGGAGTGCTTCCATTCCTGCATGGTCGTTGTCGAAAAAGCAGTGGATGCGTTCGTAATTGCCCAACGGATAGAGAGCCTTGTTCACATTCGATACGGAGTTCAATACAATATAGTCCTGCCCGTCCAATTCCGGATAATTTGGGCAGCTCTCTTGTCTCAATGTCAGAAAGGAAAGGTAGTCCATGAAACCCTCGAACACATAGCAGGCAGTCCTTGCTTTTCCCGACTGTCTGATGTGGGAGATTTCCTTGGGGGCGATGCAGCCCTTGAAATAGGGGTTACGAACCTCAAACCCACCCGAACCGTTAGGGAATGCGATGGCAAAGTAACGCTTGCCGTTGTGGGTGTAACGGGCTTCACTACATTCTCTTTTTGCCAGTTCCAGATTTATTCCTCTACCTTGTAAATAGGAAAGCAGGGCAGGAGACGATAGCGGTACTATCTCCAGCTGTTGGAAGCTCGGACCGAAAGAGTCCTGCTTGCCAAAAGAGAAAGATACCGGGTGTACATGCGGTGTCTGTTCCGCAATCCGCTCCAGCAGGTAAGGTACATGGTCGGTAGCATACAGGTGTGCAGCCAGTTCAATGATACCGCCCCCTTTCCCTAAACCGAAGTCGTACCACTGGTTGCGTTCGGTGTTCACTTTGAAGGAAGCCTCTGTTTCTTCCCTCAAGGGAGATTTGTACCAAAGGTTGATACCCTGCTGTTTGACGGGTGAATACCCCAGGCTGTGCAGGTAGTCAGCCAGATTGATTTGTTTTGCAGTCTCGATGTTCATAAGGAAATCGTTTTTAGTGAGTGCTTTGATTATTTCTCTTTTTGCCCGCAACTCTTAAAAGTATGCGGTCAGTACAATCACTTCACTAAACTCCTAATATATAGACCCCCGGAATAAAGTGAAGTGATTTGTCTGTTTCTGAAATCACTTCACTAAATTGTCGTATATATAGGATACGGGAATAAAGTGAAGCGATTTTCGGGATTGTCGGCTAATAGTGGTAATCGGGCTTGAAGGAATACTTCCTGCCGTTTTCCTGCACTATCATCCGTTTGTTGCGCAGCATGGTGATAAGCGCCACTGCATTCTGGTGATTCAGTCTAACCCCTTCTGCCAGATAAGTCCTGATTAAGGTGTCTTCCAGCTCCTTGTAGCCGTATTCCTCTTTCAGTGCAAAAGCGGCTTCCAGTGCGGCACGGTGCTGCGGTTCTGAAATATCCTTGTAAGGGTCAAACTTTTCCACCGAGGGTCTTCCCGGCTTCCTTGCTTCCGGCTTGTAGCCTTCCGCAAGTTCGGGCAGGGCTCTGTCGTTGATGCAGAATGCAAAAGGCTCGAAATCCATCGCCCGGATGTGCATGGCGGAAACATGGCTGATGTCGCTGTTCCCCTTGTCCTTTTCCACCAGCAGGACTGTTTCCGCCTTGTTGTTCAGTTCCGTACCAATGTGCCCTCTTGCGTTCTCATCCCCCTTGTTCTGATGCAGTATCGTATGGATATGAATCTGCCTGTCGTCCGTCCACTGCATCAGCTTGGATATGATGCGGGTGGATTCACCGGGGCTGTTGATGTCGTACACCATATCCCGGATGCCGTCTATGATGACCAGCCCAATATCCGGTGAGTGGTAGATAGCCTGTTCTACAATGCTGATGCGCTGTTCCGGGGTGTATTTTCTCAAAGCGAGAAACTCCAGATAACCGCTGTCCCTGTCATCGGGCAATCCTGCCATCCGCAGGATCCGCTTCATCACTTTCAGGCAGTGGTAGGGGCTTTGCTCCGTATCTATATAAAGCACTTTCCGCTTTTCCTCGGGCAGTTCAGCCGCATATCGTAACACGGTACCGTTCTTCAATGCAGCGGCTACGATAGCCGATACATTGAAGGTTTTCTTGCTCTTGGCTTTGCCGATGGATGCGCTGAAATTGCCCAGCGTCCCGATGACAGAGCCGTGTACTTTCAGAATTTCGGGGGCTTTTTCGTAGCATCTTGACAGACTTAGCCGGGATTCCTGCCAGAGGATAACGGCTTGTTCGGGTGATATTTCTTTTATATAGTCCATAATCACCTCCTTTATCTGCGTCCTCCGGTTTTCTTGCCAGCCAGTTCCAGCGCCAGTTCCGCATCCACGATAATCTTGCGTCCAATCTGGGTAATGGCTTTGTCTATCTTTCCGCTTTTCTTGATGCGGTTGGCTGTGGGCAGGCTGCACCCGAAAAGCTTGGCTATGCCGAGTATGCCGTACACGTACTTTCTTTCCGTGTCGGTGGTCGGCTGCGGTTGCGCCTCTGCCTGTACCGAAGCGTGTCTGCTTAGAAAAAGGAACTCTTCGCCTGTCATCTGCCAGACGGGTTTCACTAACAGTTCTTTGAGGTTGTTCATCGTCCGTATGATTACTTGTTTGACAATAGCCCTGCGCACAGGCTGTTTCTTCTGTTCTCGAACGATGCAAAATTAGGTAGGGTTTTGAGTGGTAAGTATGTGGATGATAGATATGGATTGTTCTGTTATATCGCTGAATATCAAGAAATAAAAATACCACTCAAAAATTATTTTGAGTGGTATAAGTGGTCATGTCGTAAAATATATTGGAATATCACGGGTTATCGGAATATTCCGTCCATTTCCTTGGCGAACTTTTGGTTGGGAATACTGGGTAAATCGGAAACGGGTTCCCTGTACTTGGACTTGTAATAGTCTTCATCAATATCCAGGTGTTTCAGGATGGCTTCCTTCCATTTGTCCTTATCCTGCCCCGGCAACTGCTCCCTCATCAGGGAAATCAGATAGCATACCCGTATCTTTTCCCTTGGCTTTATTTTCAGTACGCACTGGCAGGGATGCAGATTCATGCAGGCATAGAAATCCGGTGCGGTAATGTCTTCAAACTGTTCCCCTGCACAAACTTCATGAATTAGGGAAATCAGCTTCATGCTGAAATATTCAGGCAATCCGGCAGTCGTAGCTGTAGTCGATGCGGTTGTAGTTTCAGCTTCCGGCTGGCTGTCTGTACGGCTCTGCCTGTCTGCTTCGTTCGGTTGGCTTTCTTCGTCCGGTACATATTTGGTCAGGATGCCCATGAAGTGTACGCTAAGCAGGTAGATGTCGTCGCAACGGTTTTTCATGTATTGCCGGGCTTCTTTCCAGAGAAGGGTTTGCTGCTCATAAAGATGCTCCA
The DNA here is from genome assembly GCF_003603065.1 of Bacteroides sp. AF20-13LB. Taxonomy (NCBI): domain Bacteria; kingdom Pseudomonadati; phylum Bacteroidota; class Bacteroidia; order Bacteroidales; family Bacteroidaceae; genus Bacteroides; species Bacteroides sp. AF20-13LB. The sequence goes on along the minus strand of NZ_QTMH01000002.1, from coordinate 13,690 downwards.
GTTGGGCTTTCTCCCTTTCATATTCAGCCTTGCAACGCTCATATTCTCTTTCCGCCAGCTTTTCTTCTTCGGGTGTATGCTCTCGGTAGCCAATGGAATCATAGCGGTTGTTGGCTTCGTTCATCGGTTTGCGCAGCCTGTTTACCACTTCCATCTCTTCCTTGATGGTTTCCTTGTAGCGGTCTGCGTATTGGTAGCATACACGTATGATCACTTCGTCATGGAGAAGGCGGTAAGATTCATAAAGCCGTATGTATTCTTTGACTTCCTTTTTCAGACTTTTCAGCAGCAGGGTACATGGTTCTGGCGGTGTATGCAGCACCAGTTCAAGGATAGCTTGCTCAAAAGCCTTTATATCGCTCCATTTCGAGTAGAAATCAACGATGAATTTCTGCTTTTCAAAAGAGAAAGTATGGCTTACAATCCAATCTTTGCAGATTCTGTTCAGCTCCCCGTATTGAGGAATGAGGGTTGTTATCGTTTTCTGCATGGCATACTCTTATTATTGGGGATCCTTGTCAAGGAAAGAAGCCAGTTCTTCTTCCACTTCTTCTACGCTGGGCAACGCTGATTTCAATTTCTCGGGAATCGCCTTGCTCAATTGGTAATCGCTGATGCCGATGGGCTGGTCATAGCCGGAAAGGGCATACTGGGCAACCACTTCGTCCTTTCCTCTGCACAACAAAAGACCGATGGTCTTGTTGTCGTGTTCCCCTCTCAACTTATCATCCACCACGTTGATGTAAAAGTTGAGTTGTCCGGCATATTCCGGCTTGAAAGGAGTGGCTTTCAATTCTATGACAATATATGCGTGCAACGGAATGGAATATAGAATCAGGTCGGCAAAGAAATCGCTGTTTCCGACTTGGAAGTGCTTCTGCCGGGCAACGAAGGCAAAACCGTTGCCCATTTCCAACAGGTAGCGGGTAACGTGTTTCACCAGCTGTTCTTCAATATCCCTTTCGTCTGCTTTTTCTTTGGCTCCTGCCAAATCAAAGATGTACGGGTCTTTGAGTAGGTAATTGGCAAGGTCGCTTTGTGGAGCCGGAAGTGTGGTCGTGAAATTGTTTACCTTGTTGTTGCTGATTTGTCGGCTATACAAATCACTGTCAATTTGCATTTTCAATACATTGCTGCTCCATCCCATTTCCACAGACTGCTTCATGTACCAGTAGCTTAGACCTAAAGGTAGCGAACTGTCAAGTATAGTCATTTGGCTTGTCCAGTTTATTTTGGCTATAGGAGAGGTCAAGAAAACTTCTTCTATTTCCCTGATTCCCATCCTGTAAATGGCAGACACGGTTTTTCCCACATCTTCAAATTGCGCAGGAACTTCCTGCGTAATTGCTAATGATTGACAATCAATCGATTGTATTTGCGCAGTAAGTTCCTGCGTAAATTGCTTGTCATTCAGTTTTAATACTTCATTGGTCACACTCTGTATGGTTGGGACAGACAGGCTTGCATCTGTTTCTATGAAACTTTGCAACGCTCTTAAAGGATATGCTTTTGCAAACTGGCACATATAGGTAAGGTTACGTTCCGAATAGCCTTTCTTTTCAGGGTAATGCAGTCGGATAGCCTTTGCCAACTGCTTGATGATTTTGCTTCCCCATCCGTGCAGCTGCTGGTGATAAAGGATGTAATTGCCTATCTTCCAGTAATGGAACAGCATTTGTGCATTGGCTGCAACAATCAGCCTTACTTGTGCCTGTTCTATTTCCGAACCGACCGCTTGTATGAATGCATCAAAATTCGTTTTCTCTATGTTGGATTCCTTGTTGCTCATATTGTGATGATAATTTCTACAAATATAGTCATTGATAACTATCTATGAAACTGTTTGATACTTTTATAGTTGATTAAACTTGTTCATGGCATTTGCCTTAATATCATCCGCTATGTCAATGTAGGGTTTCATAGCTTTGTAGTCGCTGTGTCCCGTCCATTTCATGACCACCTGTGCCGGGATTCCGAGAGCCAGCGCATTGCAGATGAATGTCCTTCTTCCTGCATGGGTACTGAGCAAAGCGTATTTGGGTGTGACTTCATCAATACGTTCATTTCCCTTGTAGTAGGTTTCCCGTACAGGCTCGTTGATTTCTGCCAGTTCGCCCAGCTCTTTCAGGTAATCGTTCATCTTCTGGTTGCTGATGACGGGCAGAGCCATGTAATTCTCGAAATGGATGTCCTTGTATTTGTCCAGTATGGCTTTGCTGTATTTGTTCAGTTCAATCGTCAGGCTGTCGGCAGTCTTGACTGTGGTTATTTCGATGTGGTCGGACTTCACATCGCTTCTTTTCAGATTGCGAACATCCGAATACCGCAAACTCGTAAAGCAGCAGAACAGGAAAACATCACGCACACGTTCCAGGTATTGCTTATCCTTGGGTATCTGGTAGTCTTTCAGCTTGTTCAGTTCATCCCAAGTCAGGAAGATTACTTTTTTCGAGGTGGTTTTCAGTTTCGGTTTGAATGTATCGTATGCAATGTTCTGATGATGTCCTTTCTTGAAGCTCCAGCGCAGGAACCATTTGAGGAATCCCATTTGCTTGCCGATGGTGCTGTTTCTCATATCCTTGGTATCACGCAGGAAGTTGACGTATTCGTTCAATCCAAACTCGTCGAAATAGTTGAACGTTGCATCCTCCTTGAACTCTTTGAGGTGGTTCCTCACTGCTGCAAATTTTTCATAGGTGGATGCCGTCCAGTTATTCTGGTTACCGCACTCTTTTACAAACTCATCGAATACCTCCCAAAAGCTGACAGGGGCTTCTTCCGGCTGTTCTTCGCTGGTGTCTTTCATTCTCATGTTGAAAGCTTCCTTCAACTGTTGGGTCGTTGGCATGACCTCCTGCACCTCAAATTCCTTGAAAATATTCTGGATTTCGGCATAGTATTTCAGCAAGTCCGTATTGATTTCGGCTGCACTCTGCTTTAGCTTGTTGGTACATCCGTTCTTTACCCGCTGCTTGTCTGCATCCCATTTGGCTACGTCAATCCGGTAGCCCGTTGTAAACTCGATGCGTTGGCTGGCAAAGATGACACGCATACGGATGGGTACGTTCTCTACGATTGGCACACCGTTCTTTTTCCGGCTCTCCAATGCAAAAATGATGTTGCGCTTGATATTCATAATTGGGTGCGTTTGAAATTCTACACCCAAATATACACCCAATTATTGAGATAGCAAAAGACATTTAGAAACATTTAGTTTTACTCTATGTTGTAATTTGCACTTGATTATCAGTTGTTTGCGGTTTTATGAGATTCTGTGAAAGTATAAGTTCGAGAGCCTGTCTCTCCGCTGAACGTGCTGGACAGAAATGGTCAGCAAACGGACAAAAAGCTACAAATCAATGATTTGTGGCTTTTTTTATTGCCCGAAAGTCCTGCTTCCAAGACTTCAAAAGTACGGTAAAAGACAAAGTTTCGTTACTAAATCGTTACCTATTCCCTGCCGGACAAAAACGGTAACGAATTGTCCATAAATGACCTGATAATGACTATATTAGTCCATAGTCTGCATAACTCGAAAACGAGAGGTAAAAACTAATTTTGCAACTAAAAATTTTGAGTTATGAAATCGACATTCAAGGTTCTTTTTTATTTGAAGAAAGGTTCTGAAAAGAAAAACGGCGAGGTTATGATTATGGCACGCATCACCATAGACGGCAAACTTTGCCAGTTCAGTACGAAACAGAGCATCCAGCCCGACAACTGGAACACGGCTGCGGGCAAAGCCAAAGGCAGGGATGCCGGGAGGATAAACGCCCTTTTGGACGACATACGTTCTTCCCTGAATACCATTTACCACGAAATGCAGCGGCGTGACAACTACGTAACCGCCGAGAAAGTGAAAAACGAGTTCTTGGGACACAGCGAGAGCCACGAAACAATCCTTTCATTGTTCCAAAAGCACAATGACGATGTGAAGCAGCTTGTGGGCATATCCAAGACGATAGCGACCTACCGCAAGTATGAAGTGACCCGCCGCCACCTCGCTGAATTTATCCAAAGCAAGTACAATGTATCGGACATATCCATAAAGGAGATAAGCCCGATGTTCATTACCGATTTTGAGTTGTATTTGCGTACCGCCTGCAAGTGCGGCTACAACACCACCGCCAAGTTCATGCAGTTCTTCAAGCGTATCATCATCATTGCCCGCAACAACGGCATACTGGTGGGCGACCCGTTCGCCAGCTATAAAATCCGGCTGGAGAAAGTGGACAGGGGTTATCTGACAGAGGACGAGATAAAAATCATCCTTAAAAAGAAAATGGTTTCCGAACGGCTGGAACACGTCAGGGACTTGTTCGTCTTTTCCTGTTTCTGCGGTTTGGCATACAGCGATGTCGCCAACTTGCGGCAGGAGAATATCCAAAAGTCCTTTGACGGCAACCTTTGGATAATCACCAAGCGGCAAAAGACGAATACGGACGTGAATGTCCCCCTGCTGGATATTCCCAAGATGATTTTGAAGAAGTACAAGGGCAAGTTGCCGGACGGGAAGATACTTCCCGTAATCAGCAATCAGAAGCTAAACGCCTACTTGAAAGAGATTGCCGATATATGCGGTATTAAAAAGAACCTGACGTTCCACCTTGCCCGGCACACGTTCGCCACGACCACCACGCTGTCAAAGGGCGTACCCATTGAAACGGTGTCCAAGATGCTGGGACACACAAACATAGAAACTACGCAAATCTACGCCCGCATCACCAACAGCAAGATAGGCAGCGATATGCAGGGGCTTGACAAGAAGTTTATCGGCATCGAGAAGATTTACAAGGAAGTCGCCATGTAATCTTGATTATTGGGAACTGGTCACAATTTGTGACCAGTCCTTACTATTATTCCAACATTGCTAAATCTCCTAAAATATACGATTATGGATTTGCAGATTATCCAAAACAAGATTTTTGAGGTCAGAGGTTGCCGGGTGATGCTCGATTATCATTTGGCAGAACTCTACCAAGTGGAAACACGAGCCTTGAAGCAGGCGGTCAAGCGCAATATCGAGCGTTTTCCGGGTGATTTTATGTTTGTACTCACCCAAGAGGAAGCTAACTTGCTGTTATCCATAGGGGTATCACAAAATGTGATACCCCCTGCTTACAACTTCGGCGTTGCTATGCCTATGGCTTTCACCGAGCAGGGCGTAGCCATGCTTTCTTCGGTTCTCCGCTCCAAAGTAGCCATAGAAGTAAACATTTCAATCATGCGGGCTTTTGTCCTCATGCGCCAAATGGCAATCGGTTACGAGGAACTGTCAAGGCGCATCGAGGAACTGGAGGTAAGCACCGATGCGCAGTTCAACGAACTGTACCAAGCCCTTACCCAGCTTTTGAGCCAGTCGAAACAACAGAAAGAACGCCGCCCGGTAGGTTTCGTTACCTATAACCGTGACAAAAACGAATAGGTAACGATTTCGGTAACGAAATTCCGCCTAACAAACTATATCCCAATGAAGTACATTCTTCCACCTTGCGGGCAGTCCACCGACTACCCGCATTTTTTATATCCTTTTCCAACTGGCACATTCCCCGAAACGCCAGCCGTGCGTGGCATGGCTGACTGTATTCCGTGAAAAGAGCCGTTGGAAACCCGCACAAGCGTATTGCAAGCAAGCTCACAACACCCTTGCCTTTCCCGCCCGCATGGAGTGTTCCCTAAAAGATGAAAGAGAACAGGCACTTTTCCCCGGTTTCCCTATCTGTAAATCTTCCTCTTACGCAGTCCCCCAGCCGGGACAGTCGTTTTAATCATTTCAATAGGCAAAGGTAGTTACGTGTTCTTCACGATTTTGCAAGGTCGAGCCGTTCCGGTTTGGCGAAAAAATCTTCCCTGCCTTGCGAGGTATTTTTTGCCCAAAACCTTGCAAACTCTAAACACTACCCTTTTACGCCTATGTGAAACGAAAACGACCGACCCGACCGGAAGACGCATAAAAAAAAAGTCGGATTTACGGGAAACAGGAAAAAAGTTCAGTGAAACTTCAACTCCCTCACCTCTCAAATCCGCATAAAATTAAAAACTTAAAAATTACAGCAATATGGAAGCAAAGGTATTATCGGAAGCAAAAGTTTATGTAGGCACTTATGCCAAGTACAACAACGGTTCATTGTCCGGCGCATGGCTCGACCTTTCGGACTATTCGGACAAGGAAGAATTTTATGAAGCCTGCCGGGAACTTCACAAGGACGAGGAAGATGCGGAATACATGTTTCAGGACTGGGAGAACGTGCCGGAGGGCTTAATCGACGAAAGCTGGATTTCTGAAAACTTCTTCGCCCTGCGTGATGCGGTGGAGGATTTGAGCGACACCGAGCAGGAAGCCTTTTTCGTGTGGTGCAACTATAAAAGCCATGATTTGGGCGAGGAAGATGCGGACGACCTTGTACGTGATTTCCGGGATGAATATCAAGGGGAATATGACGATGAAGAAGATTTCGCCTATGAAATTGTAGAGGAATGTTACGACCTGCCGGAGTTCGCAAAGACCTATTTCGATTACAAACAGTTTGCCCGTGACCTGTTCATGTGCGATTACTGGTTTGATGACGGCTTTGTGTTCCGGGCGGCATAACAACCAATCCGGGCGGGGTGTCAAAGCCCTGCCCGCTTAAAACAACCAAGTTTATAACCATAAAAAAATAAGACATCATGCAGTCACTTAACAAAAACGGGGTAAGCATCACCCAAACACCGGGAGAAGAAAAGTTCGTGAAATGCCGTTTAGGGGCTTTCAGGGGACAAATTTATTATCAATATGACTACCGCCACACGGACGGCGAACTTTTCAGCACGGTAGCCAAAACGCTGGACGAGTGCCGCCGCAGGCGTGACGAATGGGTAGTGAAGAAGAACGGAGTAATAAACAAGTAAATTTCAGGGACATGAAAACAACAGAAGTAAACAAGAAGCTTATCGGCAGGCGTTGCGAGTGTATTTTTACGGGCTTAATGGTAACGGGCGTTATCGAGGACACAGAAGAAAACGAACACACCATAGAGGTAAAAGTCCGTTTCGACCACCCGCACCAGTGGGGCGATGATTTGTATAATGATGTGTGGGCGTGGGGGCGCAAAATAGACGAGTTCGGCACGCTGCACCATTTGCAACTGTTGGAGGACAAACCGGACTTTCAGATAATGACGGTAGTTTTCGGCGAGCCAATCAGCCGGATAGACCGCAGTGTTTTTGAAGATGTGGAAACGTGGGGCGTCTGTTCCCTGCAAGGCTGGGTAAACAGCTATGAAAGTGTCCGGTTTGTAGCCATAGACGACCATACGGCAATCATCACGGGCGAATATAACATGGAGCAGGTAAAGGTGTGGTTAGAGAAATACACGTCCATAAAGAGCCTTAAAACCAGTTGATAGAGGACGGCGGCTGCTTGCCGCCGTTACTTTCTTCCGTGAGCCTGCCAGCGGGTGAAGAAAGTAACAAAGAAGCCTTTCGTTTTCCCTATCATGGAAACAGCCCGCCGATGCTTCCCGGCGGGCTGTCTGCCCGATATTTACGCTTTGCGTATCATTCCATACCCGGTTTCCCAAGAGGATGATAAAAACGGATGTCGCAACTATAAATCCTCATAGTGAATAAATTTTACACCAAGTATGCACACGGTTTCTTCTTCCTCGATGTCATATTTCCATGTCCGTTTAGTGACAAGCATTTCCGTTTCGCAATCGAACCATACCATTACGGGCGCATCATCTTCTTCGTCCGCCCATTTGAAAACCTGATTGGACGGCGTTTTCCATAATTCAGCACTGTCACGTTCGGAAATACAGTCCTTGTCCACAATGATGATGTCACCTACTGCCGGAACTGTATCTGTTTCCAACGTGGTTTCTATGTACCACGAGATACCTTCTATATCCAATTCTATTTTTACCATGTCGTTTTGTTATTAGGGGGTTATTGTTTCCGTTCCTTCTTCGCTGTTGTCATTATTGAATGATAGTGTAAGTTGCTGCATCTGCCCGAAGCTGTCGATGATATAAATGTCAATCGTCTGCTGGTCGGTTGATGCCGAGGTGTAGTAGAGCCTGAACGTTTCTTTCTCCAGCGGGTAAAGGTCGTTGGGCAGGAACACCGTGCCGTTATCCATTTCCAGCTTTCCTTTGCCGTCCGGCTGGAAATACCTTATCTGATAGGTAGTCGGCTGGTAATAGCCGCCACGCACCAGTCGGCAGCGTATTTCGGCGGTTTCCCCGACTTTCAGCCTTTTGGGTACTGGCAGTGTTTCGATGCTGAACGGGTACGCCTGCTGAATATCCAAGTTGTCATTACAGGCGGTGACAAGCACGAGGGCGGCCACGATGTAGCAGCCCATGATGATTTTATACATTACATTCTTCATATACATTATTATATAGCGGTCAGTTGATAATGAATTTCAGTCCCAAAGATACCTGCGTGTGGAACTTGCCTATGTCCGAGCCGAACAACGCCCGTTCCCTTGCACTGACAAGCAAGGCTATCCGGTCGGTCAGGTAGGTTTCCAGTTCCAGCGTCAGCGCACCGCCGTAAATGAAGCAGTCCTTATCCAGCAAGGTAGAGCCGTCCGGCAGCAGCTTTTCGCTTCGGTTGCTTGTTTCGTACCCGGCGAGAGCCGACAAGCCCAATGAAAGGAAAAAGGTCTTTCGTCTGTCCGATAGGAATTTCAGGTAATAGCCGCCCTCTGCGGTGAACTGTTCTACGGGTATCTGCATATCCTTGTAGTCATACTTCTTGTGCAGGTATTCGCCGCCAATCACCCAGCGGTTGGCGTTCTTGGTGTAAACGCTGTACGCCGCCCCGATGTGGTAGGCGAAATCACTGCCAGCGTTCCAATGCACCCCGTCCGTCATGCCCGCCGTGACCTGCAAGCCTTTCATGCCCGGCAGGTATCTTTGTGCGTGTGCCTGAAACGAGGTCAGGCACAGCGCAAAGAGCATCATTATAAAGATGTGTCTTTTCATTCCCTATTTGATTTTTAGTTCGTCAATCACTTCTGCGTTCACGATGTCGGCGTTTTCCACCCGTATGGTCTGATGCCGCCCGCCGTTCTTCTCGTAGAGTTCCACGACCAGCAGCTTGTCGTCAGGAATGGTAAACTTCGGCAGGGCGTACACCGTGCGCACGGTCGATTTCCCGGCAATCTCTATCACCTCGTTGTAGCTGCGTACCGCATCCAGTACCGTTTCCTGAATAGCCGTGCGTTTGGGCACTTTTTTATCGGTTATCTTAAACCTGATGAAGTCCGTGTCGAAAGGCACGTTGGAACTGTTCTTTGTCTGCGTGTGCACGTAGAGCATCCCGTTATATGTGTAAATCCCCTTGATTAAGAACTGTATGCCGAAACGCTTGCTACCCAAGTGGCGCACTTTCCGGTCATTGTTCTTGTAGATGCTCTGCATTATCAGCTTCACTAATAGCGGGCTTTCACCCGCCAGTTCCCGGAAATGGATGTTCATCCGGGTATGCGAGAAGTCGGACGTATCTTCATTCTCCAAGAAGTCCTTCATTTCGATGTTGAGCATTTCCGGTTCACGGGCGTACTTGGCGTTGAACGAAAAGAAACTGCCGTCCTCGCAGATAACGGAGAAGTTCGTTTCTCCCGGAAAGCCCTCTGTCGTGGCTTTCACCCTGATTACGTTCTCCGCACCGTCCGCCTTGCCCGCTATGATGTGGTTGCTTCCCAAATCGACATAGCGGACGGCGGCGGGGAAGATGATATGCACCGTCTTGGCAAAGGTCACTTCCACGCCGTAGGGCGTAACCATTTGGCGGTACGGGAGTTTCCGGGTAATACCCCGGTACAAGTCGTTGCCAGCCGCATACTTCACGGTGTCAGCGGTTTGTGCGTTTGCCGCACACACGCCCAGCAAGAGGGCGAACAATCCAAAAATCTGTTTCATTGTCAATTGAAATTTTAACGGTTGATAAAATGGTTATTGTTGTTTGGCGTAAAGCATGACTTTATAGCCTGCTTTCAGCTTCACTTTCACGGTTCGGAACTTCTTGGCGAGGTAGCCGGACGTTCCTTGCAGCAATCCCCTTGTCACGTCCATAGCCACCTGCTGCCCGGCACTTTGGGCAAAGGAAATGCTTGTACCCAGCCCGCTTCCGATATTCGCCATAGCTTCGTTGAACGCTTCCTGCTCCATAGAGGACGGGACGGAAAGCCCCTTTTGCCCGTCCGTGTCGAACACGGCGAGTTCCACCGGGATGATGTTGCCAGCGTACTCAATCGAGGACACCAGTATGTCGAGCCGTTCGCCCTGCACTTTTGCCGTTCCCGCCACGAGGGTATTCTTCGGCACAACGATATTTCCCGCCTGCATGGGTTCGAGCAGCCGTAGTTTCACCGCCTGCCCGTCCACCAGCGTTTGGTCTTGGTGTATGCAGGCGGCTACCGTGTTCTTTCCCATAGCGTACCCCGTGCCTACCGCCGTGTTGAAGCCGTAGTTTCGTGGCTGGCTGTAAGCCCGGATGAAGTCGGCATCGCTCATGGGCTGCTGCAATCCCGAAACGGTCGTTTCCCGGATAGCCTGCACCGGAATAGCCGGAGTGCCGATACCGCCGCCGTTCTGCCCGGCTGTCGGTATTTGGGCAATCTGCCCCCTTTGTCCGTCCTGCCCGTTCATGTACTTTGCCGCCAGCTCGTAGGACTTTTCCAAGAGTGCCATTTGGTCGTCAGCCGTAGGCGTGGCGTTCTGCTGCTGTTTCAGTCGGTCGGTCAGTTCCGCCACCTGCCGTTTCAATTCCTCTTTTTCCTCGTCCACAGGGGGCGTTTCGTAGAACGTGCTTAACTGGCGGTTGATGTCCCGGTAAGCCGCCCTTGAAGAAGCACCGCCGCCCCTTTGTGGCTTCGGATCTTCTTCCGGCATCAGATTGATTTCCGCTTGCGGTTCTTCCGTTTCATCGTCCAGCGTGAAACCGAAGTCCTGCAAGGATTGTATCTTGTCCTGCTGTTTGCGGTTTGTCACCGCCTGCTCGTAAGCCTTTTGCTTGTCGGCTATAATCCCGTCCTCTGCGGGCAAGGGTATGTCGGCATTGAAGCCGCCCACGCTTTCCACATTCACGTCCTCTTTGCCGGAGGGTGCGAATATCAGGTACATGCACCCTGCAAAGGCAAGGAACATCAGCGGGAAGACTATCATTTTCCTGCGCTGCTGCACCTGCTGCGGGGTAAGTTCCCGTTTGGGTTTATCTTCCTTTTTCGGCTTCCCGTCCGCCTGCGGTACGGTCGTGCCGTTCTCATTCTTCTGTACTTCTTCCATATTCCGGTCTGTTTAAGGGGTTGATACTGTTGATTGTGTCATTGCCTTGCAATGGCAGTTGTTTGATATGTTCTATTTGCAGCCGCCTGCCGTCCCGTTTCCCGATATTGTAGATTGATGAAACGGTGATGTAGATAGACAAGCCGCCGAAAAAGAAGAACATCACGAGGATAACCGCCAGCCTTTTGCCCGGCGTAATCCGTCCGCACATCCGGCGCAGGCGGTCGTCCGCCCAGTCCCGCACCTTTTCGATGTAATTTCGTTTTCTCTCCATAAGGCTATCTTTTAATGGTCTGCAAATCCTTGTTCTCGGTAATGGTGAACGCTTCGATGATAAAGCCGTGCGGGTTGTTGTCGCTCCGGGTGGCGTTAAGCAACCGGCACGAGGTCACAAGGCTTCGCACCGTCAGGCTGCTTTCCCGGACAATCAACTGGCGGGCATACGTGTTCACCTTGTAGGGGTACTGGTCGAAGTCGCACTTCACGCTGTCAATCTCCACCGTCTGCGTGACGTTTCCGGAAATCACCCGGTTGTAGTAGCCCTTTTCCGCCAAGTCCTTGTAATAGTTGAAAGCGGTCTTGTCGGCGAGAAACAACGAGCGTTTGATGTTGCTTTCGATAGCCCCCTTTTCGGGTGATAAGGTGAAGAAAAGTTCGTGGAAACGCCGCACGTGCGACTTCGCTTCCACGGGTCTGTTCTGTGCCATGTCCTGCGAGAGTGCCAGCATCAGGCTTTTGCCGTTGTCGAGGACGTATATCTTCTGCCGCTGCTTCTCGGCGAAGCTGTACGAGTTCCACACGGCAAAGCCCGTCACCAGTGCGCACAGGCAGATGAATACCAGCGCAAAGAGCCGGATTTGCCGGAAACTCGTTTCGATGTTCGTTAATGACTTAAATTCCATATCCTATAAATTGATGTTGTTTATTTGAGTAGTTTTCCCGAAACCTTTCCGCCAGCCGCACCGACCGCCGCCCCGGCGATTGACCCAGCCCGTGCCACGTTGCGGTTATAGGCAGACGTACCGCCAGCCGACACTATCCAGCTTGCCACCGTTGGAATGGTGAAGTAGCCCACGATGCCGATAATCATGAAGATTATATACACGGTGCTGCTCCCGTCAGGAATGAAATTCGGGTCTGAAAGCTGCTCGATGTCTTTTTGGAGCATCAGGGTTTGTATGCGTGCCAGCACGCTGCTGAACAAGTCCGACACGGGCAGCCACAGGTAAATGGAGATATAGCGTGAAATCCACCGGGTCAGCGTGCTTTGGAAACCGTCATAGACGGAAATCGCAAACGCCAGCGGACCCAGTATGCTTAACACGATTAGGAAGAACGTGCGCAGCGTGTCTATAATCAGCCCCGCCGCCTGAAAGAGCATTTCCAATAACTCCCTGAACCAGTCCCGGACGGACTTCTTTATATTATAAGCCGTCCTGTCCATGTACATGCCCGTCATAGTCACCATGTCGGAGGGCGACCAGCCCAGTTCTTCCAGTTGTCGGTCAAATTCCTCGTCCGATGCGAGGTAAGCCGTTTCGGGGCTTCGCATCAGGGCTTCATATTCCAGTCGGTCTTTCTGCGCCCGGTACTCGTTCATGTCGAAAGTCTGCGTTTCCATAAGCTGGTTGCACCCTTTTACCACTGGCGACAGCACCGTGTTGATAGTCCCCAGCACGAAAGTTGGAAAAAACATGATGCACAGCCCCAACGCAAAAGGGCGCAGGAGCGGGTACACGTCTATGGCTTCCGCCCTTGCGAGCGACTGCCACACTTTGGCGGCTACATAGAACAAAGCTCCCAGCCCGGCTATCCCTTTCGCTACCCCCGTCATGTTGCTGCACAAGGGCATCATTTCATCGTACAGCACCCGCAACACTTGGTGCAGGTTGTCAAAATCCACCGCTGCTAATAACATAGGCATACCGATTTATATGTTACCAGTAGCGTTCATCCGCCGAGCCGTAAAGAGCCAGCACCCGGTCGGTGTCGTTCTTCTTCTTCGCCCGCAGGTAGGACACGGATATGTTCTTTCGGGTGTAGTAGTTCACGAGGTTGCGGTAGTTGAGTAGGCTTTTATAGGCGTTGTTGATTACCGCCAGCCTTTCGGCATCCGTCAGCGACATGCCCGTCACGTTCACTACATTCTTCAAGTCCTGCAACACGTCCGCACTTTCGGAGAGCAGCTTGGCGTACCCGGCTGAAATGGCGGTGAGTTCATCCGGCGTGTAGTTCGGGTCTGCCAGCATGTTCTGATAGTTTCGCACGTAGATTTCGGATATTTCCGCCACCAGCTCAATGGACTTCTTCACCTTGATGCCGCCCTTGACAACATCGTGTACCGCTTTGAGCGGTAGGCTAAGCATCCAACGCCCTGCCGTATTACTACGGTGGGTTTTCGGAAGCTCGCC